>JAJRRW010000066.1 GCA_024279115.1 Alphaproteobacteria bacterium | reverse complement strand
GTCAACGAATAAACAGCCATGAGGAATTCGCCTGTGAAAGCTTGTGGTCTGGCAAGGCCGATTGTAAAGACGCAGCCAGAGCAACTCGCAAAGCAAAAGAAAAATTGCCGCACATAATAAACCCTCCGCCAATTGACGGAGGGTTTTGTTTGTAACATATGGCTGTTTAACCTTTTTTTTGAATAAGAAAAAATACACCATTGATTTAGAGGGATATCCTGTGTCATCCCCTCGAAGGAGGGGATCCATACGCCGTAGCGGTTAAAACTTGAATGAATGTCATTCCCTGGCTCTCACCTTTTCGGCGTATGGATCCCAGCCTCCGCTGGGATGACACTGATTTATAGCAATCACTATATTTATGGCAGTAAAATCAGAGAGGCTCTTATTCATTATTCGGGCTGTTTAGGGTCAGAACCTAGCTGTTGAAACTAATGTCCTGGCGCTGGCCGTTCATCACCACCCAGCTATCGGCCGTTTGCACATAATTGCCATCTGGGAGATGGATCTGCGTGCCGGTAAATACCGCATAATCTGCTTGTTGCGTATCGAGCACGGTGGTGGTCAATCCATCAATATCTTGTCGAATGGCTGCAAGCGCCGCTTTGGTGACGCCGATCAGGTCGGGGCTGTCTGTGGGGGCAACTTTGGCAAGCCGGTGGGTGAGCAGTCCATACTCGCCATCATCGGTAAAGATCTTGCTTTCCACTTTATGTTCTTTGAGCTGCTCCGTATAGGCGATCAGTGCTCCGCACGCTCCGTTGAGATGTTCCATGCCCGGTCGCACGCAGCCACCGATCTCGGCATCTGGACCAAAGCCGATATGGGTCATGGCGTAAATGACAAAGCGTTGGCGGTCATATATATCGGGGGCGTGATGGCTGGCGGCTCCCAGGCCTGTTTTGCCGGCGAAAGGCAAACCCGCGAGGCCGCCAAGCGTAAAACTATTGCCCCAATGGCGTTCGGCTGCGTTGACAAAGCTGGCGCAAATCTCGTCGCGGCAGATCGCAATGATCGGCAGGGTGTTGTCACCGCTAAAACCAAGGGTTTCCAGTGTGGAAGCGGTTTTGGCCATAAAAACGCTCTCTTCGGTAGGATTTGGAAAATATTGCTGGATATTTGTCATCACCATGGTGGAAACCTTCGCTGTCATATAAAGAACTGGTATTGCAATGACCAGCATAGGACGAGCGCGCCTCGATTTGAAGCGGAGATTTTGCGCGCCTCGAAGTCGTGGTCAATATTGCGCTGGGTGTCGAGGTGGTGGACAAGGAGAACGAACAGATGAAAGCACTGATCACGGGAGCCAATCGCGGGATTGGCCTGGCCTTTTGCGCGCAGCTATTGCAGCGCGGCGATGAGGTTATTGCTGTTTGCCGGGGGCGCTCTCAGGCTCTTGAGGAACTGGGAATTAAGAGCGGCTCTGATCTGCGCATTATCGAGGGGGTCGATGTCACGAGCGATGAACAGGTTGCCAGGCTGGCAGATGCGCTGAGCGGTGACAAGCTCGATCTATTGATCAATAATGCGGGCATCATGGCCTCTGTGACGCTTGAAAAACTCGATATTGCCTCGGTGCAGCGCCAATTTGAAATCAATGCGGTGGCGCCGCTACGCGTCACCCATGCGCTACTCGGGCATTTGTCAAATCAGGCCAAAGTCGCCATTGTGACCTCCCGCATGGGGTCGATCGACGATAATGATTCAGGGGGATCCTACGGCTATCGCATGTCCAAGGCCGCCGCAAATATGGCAGGGCGGTCATTGTCAGTTGATTTGCAAGAGCGGGGGATTGCCGTGGCGCTGCTGCATCCCGGCTGGGTGCGCACCGACATGACCGGCGGCAATGGTCTGATTGATGCGCCCGAATCAGTCAAAGGCCTGATCGCCATCATGGACCGGCTGGAGCTAGAACAAACCGGTCTGTTCTGGCATACCAATGGCGAAATATTACCCTGGTAGGGGAGACAGCCTGGTGCCTGTATCAAGAGCTGATAGTCTCCTTTTTGCCATCAGGTCTCCAGCAGGCCTTTTTCAATCGCCAGCTCGCGCAGATTGTGTTCGGGTCTGGCCCCCATATGGCTGATGATCTCGGATGCCGCTAGCGCCGCCAACTGACCACATTTGGCAAGTTCTAGCTCGCTGGCATAGCCAAACAGGAACCCGGCGGCATAGAGATCGCCAGCGCCTGTTGTATCCACGACCTCATTGACCGGCTCGGCAGGGACGAGGATGCGTTCATCTGGTGTGATGATCACGGACCCGACAGAGCCTCTGGTGACCGCAACAAGATCGCATTCGGCTCGCACCTGCTGGCAGGCGTCATCGAAATCGCTGGTTTCATAGAGTGACAAAAGCTCATCCTCATTGGCAAACAAAATATCAATGCCGCCTTTGATCAGGGCGCGAAATGTAGCGCGGTGACGATCAACGCAAAATCCATCCGACAGACTTAGGGCCACCTTGCGTCCCGCTTGTGCGGCGATGCGGGTGGCTTCGACAAATGCTGCCTTGGCTTCTTGGGGGTCAAACAAATAGCCCTCCAGATAGGTAATGCGGGCATCCTTGATCATCTGCACGTCAAGTTCACCGACCCCCAGCTCAACAGAGGTGCCAAGAAAGGTGTTCATGGTGCGCTCGCCGTCCGGGGTGACAAGGATCATGCACCGCGCAGTAGGCTGTCGGCCAGGATCGCCGGCGGCTGTGGTTTGATAGGTGACGCCCGCCGCCCGCAAATCATGCCCGAACACTTCCCCCAGATGATCATTGGCGACCTTGCCGATAAAGGCTGCATTGGCGCCAAAGCTTGCCAGACCCGCCATGCTATTGGCGGCGGACCCCCCAGAAACCTCGATGGCTGGCCCCATCACCTCATATAGAGCGTCGGCCTCGGCGGTATCGATGAGGCGCATATGACCCTTGGGTAAATTATTGTCAGTGAGAAACTGGTCTTGGCAACGGGCCAGGACATCAACAATGGCATTGCCAATTCCAAGGACGTCGTAACGGGTCTGGGACATGAAAAGGTCTTTCGATGAGCTTGAAGAAGCCGGGTTGGCCTGTGGAAAACATCGGCAGCCTATCGCTGTTGCCCGCCTGATGCAAGAAAGCAGTGCCCGGCCAGGGAAAACAGGGGGGTATAAGGGGGGCTCGATACTATAAAACAAGTAATGTACCTGCTCGGGCGAAAAGCACATAAACCCGAAAAAGTAATACAAAACAATGGAATGTTAATCATAATTGATCAGTAAAAGTTAACTGCAATAATAATGATTTAGTTAATAACAGTAAAAATGCCCCAAAATATGGGATGTAGCATAATGAAACCTGTTTACCATTGCATTTACTTGCCATTAATCATGATAATAGATGATTAGCCTAGTTAAAGCATATGAGGACATGGACGATGTTTGAGGGAATAGCGTCCATTTCCGGCTAAGATGAGGGAGTGTCGGTCCGCTTGGCGGGCCAACAGTTTTTCGGGACTTATTGGTCCTTATTGATGTAATGCAGAACGAAAAACTTTGATCTGCGCTGTTTGAACGCATCCCATGGATGACGTTTCTTGTAGACAACAGCATCAATTCTCCTCTATACGCCGCCGGACACACTATTTAAGTGTGATTTGCAATTGAAGAAGAAATTTTTCTGGCAATTCATACTCTGAAATAGTGAGACCTTATTAGTAAAGCCGGTTGCCGCAGGGTTGAGTATAGGCAAGCTGGTTATTCGTACTAGGAGAGGATGTTATGAGTAAATTGTTGAGTGATCATATTAAAATTGTTTTGAGTGTAGTTGTTGCTTTGGGAGCATTTTTGTTTGTTCCAACGGCTGCGGAAGCTAACACTTGTAGTGTCATGGCGAAATCATTTCGCTGCATGAGTGGCATTGCCAAGAAGAAAACGGTTGTAAAAAAGAGTTACCAGGTTGCATCCATCAGTCCAACGCGGACAATCAGTGATGCTGGTCCTTCGGTTATGACTACAAAATCGAAACCAAAAGCTCGCGTTAAAGTTCGTGCCACCAAGAAAAGGGTGAAACGTCGGAGCGCTCGTAAAAAACGGATTGTTCGTCGTTCAAAGAAAACATTTCGCAAGAACAAATCGCTGCGTAAAATCGGCCGTCGGCTGAATGCGCGCTCGGTGCGTAAACTGTCACGGCGCGGTTCTGCCAAAACGAACCTTGCCAAGCGCGGTAAATCGTCCAAGCGTGGCTGGAGAACCCGCAGCAAGGGTCTTGGTTTTGCGGCCGCAAATCGCGGCGTCTCGACCAGCTGTTTTCCCCCACGTCTGCGCAAGCTTTTGAAAAAGGTGTCCAACCACTATGGTCGCAAATTGCGTATCACCTCTGGCTATCGCTCCCATCGGCACAATCGCCGCATCGGTGGCGCCAGACGCTCGCAGCATTTGCATTGTACAGCCGCTGATTTTTATGTCCCCGGCGTCAATAAATATACGCTGGCCCGGTATCTCAAGGGCTTAGCAGGTCGGGGCGGTGTTGGCACCTATTCTGGCAATCGCATCGTACATCTGGACGTGGGACCACGTCGCACCTGGCATTGGGGTGGTCGTAAAAGACGCGCCAAGCGTCGTTACATCAAGAAGCGGCGTATTAGCCGGGTGATGAGAGCACGCCAGATTGCTCGCAAGCGCCGTATGGCAACGTTTCGGGGATCAATGAGCTAGAGATCCTTTGAGGAGAAGAATGACAGGGGTTCGCCGGAACTGGCGTCTCGCTCTTGAAGCAAGAGTTCAGACGATCTGGCGAACGCCATGTGATGATGATCAATGCAAGTTGATGCCGATCACACCAGCATGTAGTGCGTAGTAAAGCAGGTCCCGTTACCGGCCAGTCAAATGGTCGCTCGGGGCCTCTTTTTTTTGCCTTGGCGCAGGCCGACTTGATAATCTCGTCCAGTTTTCGGTTGCGCAAACCCTTCTCACTGCTCATGACTTGTCCAAAGCGTCGAAAGAATGGAGAATGTCATGGAACACACCAGATTACCTCCCCTTGATATCATGCATAAAGCGGTGGTCGAGCGGGATACAGGCTTTGAAGGGGTGTTTTTTATTGGCGTGAAGACCACCGGTATATTTTGTCGCCCGGACTGTCGTGCTAGAATGCCAAAACCTCAAAATATTGAATTTTTCCCCTCTGCCAAAGAAGCCGTGATGGAGGGCTATCGAGCCTGCAAGATCTGTCATCCTCTGGAATTGTCTGGTGCGGTTCCGCAATGGCTGCAGCCGCTTTTGACATTGATCGAAGACAATTGTGACATTGCCCTCAAAGATGCTGATCTGCGGTCGCGCAATATGGATCCTGTACGGGTTCGGCGCTGGTTCAAAAAGCATCACGACATGACGTTTCAGGCCTATCTGCGGGCCAGACGCGTCAGTCAGGCCTTTGGCCAGATAAAACATCACCGAACGGTAACGCTGGCGGCTTTTGAGAGCGGCTATAATTCATTGAGCGGCTTTGCCTCGGCCTTCCAGGAGGTGACCGGCTTTTCCCCCTCGCGCAGCAGCACGGGGCGAAAAATTGTTTCGCTGGCAAGAATATTGACGCCACTTGGACCGATGTTCGCCGGGGCCAGCGATGAGGGGGTCTGTCTGCTCGAATTCAATGATCGACGGATGCTTGATCAGCAGATCAAGGTTTTGAGCGCCCGACTTGAAGCCGAATTTGTACCCGGCGCGCACCAGCATATCACCGTTCTCGAGCGTCAGTTGAACGAATATTTCGCGGGTCAACGTACGCAGTTCACCGTGCCGTTATTTGTGCCCGGTACGCCGTTTCAAAAACAGGTCTGGCAAGGTTTGCAGCAAATTCCTTATGGAGAGACCAGGAGCTATCAGGCCCAGGCCATTCATATCGGCAATCCAAAAGCGGTGAGGGCCGTGGCGCGGGTGAACGGCGAGAACCGTATCGGTATTCTCATTCCGTGTCATCGTGTGATTGGCAAGAATGGCAAGCTGGTGGGCTATGGCGGCGGTTTGTGGCGCAAGCAATATTTGCTCAATCTGGAGTGCTCTAAAAAAGCTTGAGAGAAGATCAGTTGACCCGCAATTGGTGCAGCGCTTGATTGAGGTTTTTGATAAAATCACGCTTTTCATCGTCGGACAAAAAACTGGCAAAGACCAGCCTGTTGCCGTGGGAGGAGGCTTCTACCTGACAGCTTTTTCCGCGACGCTCACGAATTTTCAGCTTCACCCAATAGGGATTGAAGCGCCATTGACGCTGTTCTCCATGCAAGGGATGATGGGTGATCGATAAATGATCAGCGGTCAGTTCGACAGTTTCAAACACTTGGGCGCGGCGATAGTTCGCTTTGAAGGCAACATATAATATAAGCACATTAAGGCCGAAAAAACCGAGCACTGGCCAGGCGCCTTTTAGATAAAACCAAAAGCCAATGGTGAAACTGACAAAGGCGACACTAAGCATCATGATCTTGAACCCCTTGGAGGAGAGCGAGCGATGCGGTGATAAAAGAGCGCTAAAGCAAGGGGAGCATTGATCGATCCCCATTTTTTGTGTCATGACCTTGTTCCACAGTAAAAAGTCCTTCAGCAGGTTATCATTTATGAACAGCAAACCACCAGCAAAAAACCCGCAGGCTGCAAAAGCGCCTCGCAAAAAACGCCCGCCGCGTTCAAAATTGAAGAAATCAGAAATCGAAGCCATGTTCTTTCGCCTGCGCGAGGCCCGCCCCGAGCCGCAAAGCGAGCTTAATTACGCCAATCCCTATACGCTGGTGGTGGCCGTTGCCCTGTCCGCGCAAGCCACTGATGTGGGGGTCAATAAAGCCACCAGAGCGCTGTTTGCCAAGGTCACGACGCCCGCCCAAATGGTGGCGCTGGGGGAGGCCAGACTGATTGAACATATTCGCACCATCGGCCTGTTCCGCACCAAGGCCAAAAATGTCATTGCCTTGTCGAACATGTTGATTGATGATTTTGGCGGCGACGTGCCAGCTGACCGCGAGCAGCTCGAAAAATTGCCGGGGGTAGGGCGCAAAACGGCCAGTGTCGTGGCCAATGTGGCGTTTGGCGAACCAACCATCGCGGTCGATACCCATATTTTCCGGGTCGCCAATCGCACCGGCCTTGGCCCGGGAAAAACGCCAAATGCGGTGGAAGAAATCCTTGAGCGGATTGTCCCTGATCATTATAAATTGCACGCCCATCACTGGCTTATTTTGCAGGGTCGATATATTTGCAAGGCCCGCAAGCCAGATTGCCCCAATTGCCCGCTTGATGATCTTTGCAAATTCACCAAAAAGACCCTTGCCAGTTGAACAAAATAGCGCCCTTTTGCCTGGCCGCACCATGCTATTTGAATGACAGAAATAAAACCATATATAGTTAATATGATATAAGTCATTTACTTGTTATTATTGATGAAATTAGAATTGATGGTGAGTCCAGCTAATGAGGAGTTCGAACATGGCAAAAGCGGTAGCGGCGGCAAATGGCAAGCAAAAACCACCTATGGGAAAGTCCTTGTCCAAGGGTGCTACAAAGGACCGAACAAAGAGCAAGGCAAAACGCAAAAAGCCCAGCAAAAAGCCCAGCAAAAAAGCGGCTGGAGGCGGCGGTGTCTTGGGTGCGCTGGCCAAAATTCACCATGACCCCGACACTATTCGTGAAGCCTTTGAGAGCGGTGATTATCCCTATAAGAAGAAAATCAAACGAGCGGTTTACGAGGCTCATAAACGTGAGTTGCAGGTGGAGCTGCTGAAAGTTCAGGACTGGGTCGAAAAGACCGGTGAACGGATTGTCATCTTGTTTGAAGGCCGCGATGCGGCGGGCAAGGGGGGCACCATCAAGCGCTTTATGGAGCATCTCAATCCCCGTGCTGCCCGGGTGGTGGCGCTCAACAAGCCGACCGAGCGCGAAAGCTCGCAATGGTATTATCAGCGCTATATCGAGCATCTGCCAAGCGCAGGCGAAATGGTTCTGTTTGATCGCTCCTGGTACAATCGCGCTGGTGTTGAGCGGGTGATGGATTTTTGCACCCCCAATGACTATCTTGAATTCATGCGTCAAACCCCGATGTTCGAGCGCATGCTGGTGCAGTCTGGTATCCGGCTGTACAAATATTATTTCTCTGTCACCCAGGACGAGCAGCGTCGGCGTTTCAAATCGCGCGAGGGGGAACCTTTGAAGCAGTGGAAGCTGTCGCCGATTGACCGCGCCTCACTTGGCAAATGGGACGATTACACAGAAGCCAAGGAAGCCATGTTCTTTTATACCGATACGGCGGATGCGCGCTGGATGATCGTCAAGTCAGATGATAAAAAGCGGGCTCGTTTGAACACCATGCAGCATTTCTTGTCGACCCTTGCCTATCCCGGCAAGGATCTGGATGTGGTGCGAGGCCCTGATCCTTTGATCGTTGGCAATTCGGATCATGTCATTGGTCGCTCGGAACATATATTGGGGGCCAGCCTGCACCCGGCATTGCGGCGCAAATAATAAAATCGGCACGGCTACAAAATTGGACGCTCCCTCATCGCCTGGTGGGGGAGCGTTTATGTTTTGCGGGAGGGTCTGGTGACAATCAGCCAGTACAGGGCGCTGGCGGTCAACAGCATAAAAATCCCGGAAAAGGCGACGTCGGATAGAAAATGCCCCCCCATGCCGATGCGCACGAGGCCCGACAGGCTGCCGATCAGAACGCCAGCAGCCAATAATAGTGTGCGGTATTTGGCTAACAAGAAGGCAAGAGCAAAAAACACCATGAAGATCGAGGAGGATTCGCCCGAGACAAATGAACAGTTGCGATCGCAAGCGGTACTAGGAACAAGCGCAGGTGTGAATTTGCCGCTGGACCCGAACTGTTCGGTCTGAATGGGCCGGGCGCGTCCCCAATTATCCTTCAAGATAGAATTGGTGATTAGTCCCGGGCCAATCACCAGACAAGCCACCAGATAGGCCCAGTGGGGCACACCAAGCCCAAACACCTGTGAGCGGCGCCACGCCGTGACAAGGAGGCCGAAAAGGGCGATAGCGCTAAAAACGATAAAAAGAACTTTGAACATCGTGCGCGGAATAGTGCCCAAAGGATTGCCAATCAGCAAAAACCGACCCTGGCCTTCATAAAACAAGGCGGCGGTAAATAGATCGATTTGTGGCCAAAGCGTAAAGATCAAAGCCGCGGCCAAACCGCATATAATGGCGGTAATGGTGATCTTGCGCGGGGCTATAGGGGAAGCAGGTGCGTCATCATTCATTACGAATTAGCTTTCTTTTATGCTCTGAATAGTTATAACTCTCAATATAATCAAGAGCTTGCATTGTAATCAGAACATAAATAATGCAAGCTAAGCGATCACTGTAACGTCGATTGACAACCACAAGAAGAAATATGACCGAAAGTATGAGAATTACCAAACCTTTTATGAGATGCATGCTGATTATCTGGGCAGGCGTGCTGTTGGTGAGCAGTGTTGATGTGGCGCAGGCGGCACAATGTGGAAAGGCGTCGTGGTACGCGCTTGATGGGCGCCGGACCGCCAACGGGGAGATCATGAACTCACGGCTGATGACAGCAGCTCATCGAACCTTGCGATTTGGCACGCGCGTGAGGGTCCGCAATCGTCGCAACGGGCGTTCCGTGGTGGTGCGTATAAATGATCGCGGACCGTTTGTCCGCGGCCGCATCATTGATGTTTCACGTGCCGCAGCGCGCAAACTAGGTTTTATCCGGCGCGGATCGGTCAAAGTCTGTCTGTCCCGATAGGGACTATCCAACAATATGATACGGGACACTTTGTGGCGTGAAAAGTGCCCGCCAGCGCTAGTTTTTCAAGGTGCTGCTGATCATGCGCGCAACGTAATAGCTGATGGGCAGTGCGGCCAGCGCGGCGCCTGTGACGACCAGCAATATAGTGGTTCCTTGCGTGCTTAACGAGATGCCGCCGGTCGTTGGCGATGACATGGACAACACGCCCACCACCAGTATTACCATCAGTGTGGGGGCGATCATGATAAACAAGATAGCCATTATTTTGATCATAGCGTCCTCCCTGTGGATCCAGGCGGAGCGTGTTTGAAACGCTCCGCATTGGATCAATTTCCCATGAGATTATATTGGATCGTCCAAAAACCTGCATGGGAAATTTAACATAACACAACAAAGCGTCATTGATCTTGCTCAAAAAGCCGATATGCGCCGTTTTGATCAGGTTTGTTCGCTGACCTGCTGAATGGCTGTCGCCATAAGCTGTTCCATCGACCGGCGGATCTGGTGATCTGATTGATCAATGTTTTTGGCGTCAAAATCTCCGCGTATCTTGCGAAATACATCTTCTTCACCGACTTCTTCAAGATCCGCTTTGACGACTTCCATCGCATAGCTTTGCGCCTCATCGCCTTGGATGCCCATCAATTCGGCAGCCCACAATCCCAGCAGCTTGTTGCGCCGTGCTTCTGCCTTGAAGCGTATTTCGGCGTCGAGAACGAATTTCCCTTCTTGGCCTTTTTCGCGTTTTTCAAACTCGCTCATCGTCAATCCTTTCAAATCCAATACAATTGTCATCTTGTGACCTAACCTTCAGATAGACCGACAAGGGGGGCAAATCAATAAGGAACGTTGCGGAACGCAAACTTCTATGGGGGACAGAACCAACAGCTGCATTGTTTCGAGGCTGGCAATGATCTACAGTCCCTTCAATGACTGATCGCGCAACCATCAGGGAAAGCACCATGAGCAAAAGACGCCGGATTTATGAAGGCAAGGCAAAAATTCTCTATGAAGGTCCAGAACCTGGAACTCTTATCCAGCACTTCAAGGATGATGCCACTGCTTTTAATGCCAAAAAACACGAAGTGATCGATGGCAAGGGCGTCCTCAACAACCGGATTTCCGAATATCTGTTTGTGCATCTGGCAGATATCGGCATCCCGACCCATTTTATCAAGCGCCTCAATATGCGTGAGCAATTGATCAAGCAAGTGGAAATCATTCCGCTTGAGGTGGTGGTGCGCAATGTGGCGGCGGGCTCTATTGCCAAACGGCTTGGCCTTGAAGAGGGCACTCCCTTGCCGCGTTCCATTGTCGAATTTTACTTCAAGGAAGACAAGCTCGATGACCCCATGGTGTCAGAAGAGCATATCACCGCTTTTGGCTGGGCCCATCCTCCCGAAATTGATGAGATGACGGCAATGGCTTTGCGGATCAATGACTATATGTCGGGCCTGTTCATGGGGATTGGCATCAGGCTGGTGGATTTCAAAATCGAGTTTGGCCGGCTCGTCGAAAATGATATGGTGCGCATTGTGCTGGCCGATGAAATCAGCCCCGACAGCTGCCGCTTGTGGGATGCTGACACCGACAAGAAACTCGACAAGGATCGTTTCCGCCGCGATATGGGCGGACTGGTGGAAGCTTATCGAGAAGTGGCGCGCCGCCTGGGCATCTTGATGGAAAATGATCCCCCCACCGACAATCCCGGCCCGCGCCTCGTCAGCTCCAACGAGGACTAGTGGCCTGCCGCCTTTATATGCAGGGTTTCGTGAGCTACGAGAGGACTGGGTATGATTTATGTGCGGCCCCCACCGGCTCCCGCGACAAGTTTGGGAGCTGCAGCGAGCAAACGCAGAGCCGGGGTCCAGGGGCCACGCTTCTTGCCCTTTGGATGGTTTGCCACCCGTGCCCTGGATCCCGGGGCAAGCCCGGGAAGCGTTAGGTTTAGGGGGTGAAACAAATTGCGACACCCATCAATTTAAGAGAGACAGGCCACTAGAGCGGTTTGCATTCACTCGCGGTCAGAAACAGCTGAACAGTTTTGCTTCGGTTTCAAGTTAAGAAATGCAGGATATATCTGGATATTTTCAAATTTCTTGACGCCGAAAACGGAGCAAAAATGTCAGCTGGAAT
>JAJRRW010000065.1 GCA_024279115.1 Alphaproteobacteria bacterium | reverse complement strand
CAGCGCTTCTTTAAGGCTTGTTGAGCGTGTTTCAGGTGTTGCATGCGGTCGCTCTTTAGCCGGTCCGCCTTTGCCTGGATCATCTGATCCGCTTTGACTAGTCATCGAATACTTGTTCCTTTTCTTGTCATGAACCCATTGACCAATAATGCCCCGATTTAGCTGTGCCAGAACACCATCAATCCAACAGCCATGCAAGTCGTTTTTATGACCTCGTATTGCAGCCAATTAAATTGTGTGATCTGGTGTAATAAATAGTCGAATTCAAAAAAGCTTGCCATTTGAGGATCCGTGACGAAAAATAACCATCATCCCCTGGCCTTACCGGTCGGAACTGAACTTGTCGGCGATTATGTGATCACCAAAGTACTCGGAGCCGGCGGATTTGGCATCACCTATGAGGCCAATGAGCGTTCCCTCGACCGCACGGTGGCTATCAAGGAATATTTTCCTGTCGATATTGTCGAGCGTGAAGGCTGGGCACTCGTCAAGGCCCGTTCCACGACCCTTGATATGAAATATGCGCGGGGATTGCGCCGGTTCATCGAAGAAGCCAAGGCCATAACCCAGTTTAATCATCCCAATATTGTGCGGGTTCTGCGCTATTTTAAAACCAATAATACCGCCTTCATGGTGCTGCACTATGAAGAAGGGCTCGATATGGGGGTCTGGCGCCACAGCCTTAAACATCCCCCGAGCGAAAGTCAGCTCACCGCAATTGTCGCCCCGTTGCTGAATGCGCTGGAACTCATCCACAACAATGATTTTCTGCACCGCGATGTAGCGCCAGACAATATCATCATCCGCAAAGACGGCTCCCCCATCCTGATCGATTTTGGATCGGCTCGTTCAGACCTCACCTTTAATTCAAAAACCGTCAGCGCACTCGTCAAATCCGGATATTCTCCGTTCGAGCAATATGCCAAGAACAGCAAAGAGCAAGGCCCGTGGACGGATATATATTCGTTTGGGGCCACCCTTTACCAAATGGTCACCGGCAAAGCCCCGCCCGACAGCTTGTCCCGATTGGCAGCTGACGAGATGCTACCGGCAGTAAAAGGCGCCAAAAAACATTATAGCCACGATTTTCTGGCCGCAATTGACGCCGCTCTCGCCATTAAAATCGAGGATCGCCCGCAATCCATCGACGAATGGCGCAGCTTGCTGTTCCCAGCCATAGTCCCGCAAAATGAAACACCAAACACCACCAAAGCGAAGAATATTTCCTTACTGGCGGCCCGCAAAAAGACGAAGAAGCTACGCACCTGGCTACCTCGGCGTGGCAACAAAATCAAAAATACCGGCCAGGCCTCGGTGGCTGATCTGATGGAAAAAGCTGGTTTAAAACCGGTCGAGATCACCAGCAGTGCTTCAAAATTGTGGGCAGCCATTTGGGCCTGGTTGGGCAATCTTGCTCCCCAACAAAGCCCTAAGAAAAACAACAAGGCCAGCGCACAAGCGCTCCTCCAAAACCAGGCCAAGCAACGCGGAGAGGCGCGCGATGAGGGCGAAAACCCTCGGTCCTTGCGCGCTCTGCTTCATGAACTGGACGAAGAATATAAAGATATCGCCCATGAACAAGCCATCGAAGACGTCGCCCAGCTACCAGAGCCGCCCAAAATCAAAAAACCGAAAAACCCCCGAAAACCCGTCGCTCCGGTGCTGTTTGCCAAGATCGGCAAAATATCGCAAACGCTAAAAAATATCATTATCAAGCTGTTTCGATCCTTATCGCTGCTGGTCCGCTTCACCGCTGGCCTGCTATTGCTTGGCAGTGCCGCATTACTGGTCAGCTATTATCGCCCCGGCCTCCTCAATATGGCCAATAATACAGACGCCGCAAAAGCAATTGACAGCTTGGTTGCTGGCAAGCCTGCGGGCGCCAATAGAACTGGCGGCAAAGCAACGTCCAGAAAAAATGCCAGAAAAAAAACGATTCTGGCACCGGCCTCCCATCTTCTTAACACCGTGACAGCCCATCGCGGCGGCGTTGTCAGCCTGCTGGTTGCCAACAACGGCAAGCAGCTGATTTCGAGCGGCGCGGACCGCATCATCAAGATCTGGGATCTGAAAACCGGCTCGATAATACAAAGCTTTGAAGCCCATCAGCACCCCATCACCGCTCTTGATGTCTTGGGACAAAGACTGGTTCAAGGAGATGCAAACGGCAATATTTTTCTGTTTGACCTTGCCAAAACGGAACAACTCGCCAGCTTCAAAGCGGTCGATGGCCCGATCCGGGCCGTGGCTTTTGCCGGGCGCGGCAATGACCTGCTCACCGGCTCCCATCAAGGAGAACTGGATTACTGGGACTATAGGGGGGGCGAATATTTACGCGAGGAAATGCGCGGCCAGGCCCACCGCGAGAACATTCGCTCCATCGTCACGCACCAGCGCTATTTCGTGACCGGCAGTGCCGATAACAGTGTCAAACTCTGGCGCCGTTCCAGAAAGCGTCTGATCCGCACCTATCTCTCCCACACCGGGCCGGTCAATGCGCTCGCCCTGTCGCCCAAGGCCTATCGGTTGGCCAGTGGCTCCAGCGACGACACCATAAAAATCTGGTCGCCCAAAGCCCGGCGTTTACGCCGGACGCTGCAGGCGCGCCAGGAAAGTGTTGTTGCCCTGGCCTTTGCCGAAAATGGAAAATGGCTGGCCTCGGGGGGGACAGATCACACCATCAAAATATGGAATGCCCGCAATGGCCAGCTGGTACGGCTGTTCAAGGGGCATACGGGTGCGGTGCGAAAACTGTTGTTTGCTCCCGACAAGAATCGGCTGATTTCTGCTTCTGATGATGGCAGCATCCGCTTTTGGCAATGGAACGCGCGTTAGGTCCTGACCAAGGAATTGACTTCTTGCCTTATCGCACCTTAGGTATATATACTTATGCCAATGATTGATGGCCTTTTAACAGTCTCGGGTTTCCTATGTATCCTTCTTCGTTCGGAGCTTTTTTGAAGCTCTTCCCCGGTACAAGTCAATCCTTGATATCAATACAAACAACTCCCCCCACAAGACGTGACCAAAACCAATATCTGCTTTTCCATGAAATCGGCCCGAGCACATAGTGACGACCCTTGTTTGCTCACAAAAGTCATTCAGCATGCGATTTAACATGCAAACATAGAATTGCCAGAGCCACAGCCAGCGTAAGGGGGACCCTATGGCACGCGATATTTTAAAGGCGCTTAAAAACAAAAAGCTGCCGCAAATGGTCGATTGGTACGACCCTAGACTGCTGGCAAAAATTGGTGTCCGCGAAGTTATTTCCTCTGTGATGGGGCAATATGCCGATCAAAGATTGCTGCAAGCGGCCACCGACCGGGCATCAGAAGACGAGCTTGCCAATAGATACGACTATTCCAACCCGCAAAATGAAGACCAGCTCAAGCGCATTGAACTTGATGGCAAAGGCGCGGTATGGGTCGATTATATTGCCGATCTGGGAGATGGGTTCGAGCCAACCTATGCCATGGCCAGCCTGCTGGCCTCTGAAAGTCTTGACCTTGGCGATGTTGGTCATCTTCGACATGGCGAAATTTTGATCATGGGCGGCGACCAGGCCTATCCGCAAGCCTCACGCGAGCAATACCGAAACCGCTTGCAAGACCCCTATGATCTGGCCTTTACCGCCGATGATCAACCCGAGCGCAAACTGTTTGCCGTGCCGGGTAATCATGACTGGTATGATGGCCTGAACGCTTTTGACAATCTGTTCTGCTCGGCCCGCGACCGCAGCTCTCGTGGCCAAGGCACCATGATCGGTGGCTGGCAATGCCGACAACATCGCAGTTATTTCGCCATTCAACTCCCCCATAACTGGTGGATCTGGGGCGCAGATATTCAGTTTTCCAACAATCTTGATGATGGTCAGATCAACTATTTCGATCTCATCAGCGAACAGATGGGACCCGGCGACAAAGTCATTATCTGTATTGCCGAACCCAGTTGGCTGGAAGCCGAGGCTCAAGGCTATGACGAACATGAGAACCTCAACGCGATTTCCATGCTGGCCCGCAAAACCGGCGCTCAGATCTGCGCCGTATTGGCCGGTGACTGGCATCACTATTCCCGCTACCATTCTGACAATCTTGGTATTCATTTCATCACCTGCGGCGGTGGCGGCGCGTTTGCTCATGCAACCCACCAACTCAAAAACAAGCTCACCGTGCACTGGCCCGTGGCGACAAAAACCGGTGAAACCAGCGATGATAGTCTGGCATTTGATACCGCCGAAAAACGCATCATGAAGGGCGATGATAATATTGACTTCAAGGCCCAGGAATTCGAAATTTCAGCGCAAGAAGATGCTGATGAAAACGCTCCTGAAAGTGCCCACAAAACACGCCCCCGCCCCCCCAGCGCCAAGCGCTTGCTGGGTGAGGCGGAACCATTTGATCACGAAAAACCACATATCTACCCGTCGCGTCTGACCAGCCGCCTGCTTAGCTTGCGCAATTTTGCCCTGCCCTTTCACAATTTCAAATTCGCCCTCGGGCTGGGGTTCATCTATTTCATCTATTCCTGGATGGCGTTTGGTATTGACGAGGAAATTCAGTATTTTCAGGGGTCATTTGGCACTGACACTCCCTATGAGAAAAGCATTGTGTGGTTTGTCTATCTGGCCAGCCAGAAGTCCATCGCGTTCTTTTTAATGGTCGTTGGTTTGTGGTTCGGACTGGTTAAATATGTCGATACCAGCGTTATCAAATTCAAGTTTTTGAGACCATGGGTCGGCGCAACGATCGGTACAGCGCATTTTCTGGCCCATCTCCTGGCCATTGCCATGATGACCATGCTCGTCAATGGCGTCATTTACCTGTTTTCTCAGTTTCACAATAATATCACAACGATCAAACCAACCGCCGATTTAACCAAGCAAATAGCGGCGATTGATAACGCCCACTACGCCTCGCTAAGATCGTTTATCGCCAAGGGCAGCTATCTCCAGGACCCCGAAACCTTGATGGAGCAAAGGGTCGAAAAAGTAAGCCAGTTGCAAAAGATCAAAGTCCAGCGAGAACGGGATCTGTTCGCCGCTTACAGGATCTTGGGGGCCTTGTTGATGATACCGCTGGGCGGCATATTGGGGGCCTTGGTGTTTGGCACCTATTGGGTGTTCACCTGTACCATCTTGTCCATGCATTGCGGCGATGCTTTTGGGGCGCTGATGATCAAGGACTATAATCACTTCCTGCGCATGAAATTCGAGAAGGACAAGCTGACCATTTACCCCATTGGTCTCGATCGCGTGCCGCGTGCCAGGGGGTGGGTCGAACCCTCGGCGGCTGGCCCGTTGCGCCCCAATAAACCCAAAATTGTTCCCAAAAAGCCCCTCAAAATTCACCTCATCGAGGACCCTATCGTCATCCACGCGAAAGACGCTGGCTAATTTATTGAAAACGAGAAGGGGTGGCCTTATGGAAGAACTGCTTGAACTGGAACGTAAAAACGACCTGATGGGACTGATTGAGCGGGTGCAGCAGCTCGCAAAAAAAGACAAGCGGGTGTTCACCAATCCGTTTATCAAACACTGGTGCGCGCGGCGCTGGCGCTATTTTTTCCTCAATGAAGCAATCAATGATCTGACCGCCGTCGATTATGCCAGCAAAAACTTTTTTGACCGCCGCTCTTATCGGCAAAGAATAGCTGAATATTTTCTGCTCGGTGAGGACCGGACCGGCTGGCAGGATGAACAACCTGATCCCCAAACCACCAAAATAACCGAGACCACCTTGTTGTTTTGCCCCGGCATGCTGAACGGCATGCGCTCCACTCGCGCCTTTGGCAATGCCATGCCCCGGATGAGCAGCCGGTTTTCCTTGAAAGTCTTGCGATCTGACAATCACCCTTTGCGCACCTGCAAAGCCAATATGGCGGATATTCTGGCCGCTCTTAACGAGGGCAAAGGCTTTGATGCTGCGGGTAAAACCATCCCCTCCAGCCAACGCAAAGCTCCAGATGATGTGTTTCTTGTCACCTATAGCAAGGGAGCGCCCGACACCCTCACCTTGCTTGCCAATCATCCAGAACTGGCCCCGCGCATTCGATGCCTGTTCACTTGGGCGGGAGCCATTGGTGGCTCTGAAACCGCCGATCAGATCTATGAAAAAATACAATATTGGGGCAACAAACCGCACGTATCTGCCCTTGGGAACATGCTCAAGGGGCTGGTGCCGGGGCGCCTGAAAACCGATAATGCCAGTTTCAGGCGGCTGGATGAATATGATACGACCGGGGCCGTGCGCGATTTGACCACCAAAGTCCGCGATGAATTTATGAAAACCCATGGCGGCGGTCTCGACAGGCTGAATATTCCCATGTTTTATCTGCGAGGTGCCGCGACCAGGAAAAATGTGCCCCTCATTCAGCGCAACGACTTTCGCAAACTGTCAAAATTCGATCCTCAAAACGATATGCAGGTCACCGCCAAACGCGCCTCCCTGCCCCTGCCCATGGCCACCGATCTTGGACTGCTGAACGCTCATCACTGGGATCTGTCCTATCCGGCCTTTTCGAAACGGCGATATTTCAATAATTTGTATAATCCCTTCCCCAAGGAAGCCGCCATCACCGCCATGGCCCTGCTGGCCGCCGAACTCGGCCTGATCGAATAAGCTGTTTCCCCTGACTTTGGCCCGTGAAGCACCTAATTTAAGTGTTGGCGGTCGGAAAACTCTGTTAGGGTCCGACAAGTTTTCATCCCTCAAACGATCAAAAGCGCCCTATGCATTATTTTCTCACCGGTACAGATACCGATGTCGGTAAAACCGTCGCAGCCGCCTGGCTGATGCTGAAACTTGACGCGGCCTATTGGAAGCCTGTGCAGGCGGGCCGTCACGAGGAAAGCGACGAGCAGGTCGTGCGCCGGCTCACCGGCTTTCCAGATGAAGCCTTTGCCCCTTCAAGCTATGTCCTGCCCGACCCCGTTTCCCCTCATTATGCTGCGGAGCGCTGCGGCACCCACATCGAGATGAGCAAGTTCAAACTTCCCACCTATCAAGAGCCATTGATTGTCGAGGGTGCGGGCGGCGTGCTGGTGCCGCTCAACGAACAGGCCTTGATGGTGGATTTAATGGTGCAGCTGGCCCTGCCGGTGATCCTTGTGGCGCGCACCGGTCTTGGCACCATCAATCATAGCTTGATGTCTTTGGAGGCGTTGCGTGCGCGCGATCTCACGGTCACTGGCGTGATCCTGAATGGCGATGAGCAGCCCCATAACCGGCAGGCCATCGAAACCTATGGCCAAACCAGAATATTGGGACAGATCCCTCCCCTTGATCCCTTGACGGGCGCTGGCCTTATGGATATTGCTCCCCTGTTCGAACTCGACGCTGAGGGCAGCATAAAATAAGGCGCATTACACCTTTGAAAAACCATGATAAACAGGGCCTGATCGACCGCGATGCGCTGCATGTCTGGCATCCCTATACCCAGCACGGCACCGAAAAAGACCCCGTGGCCATTGTGCGGGCCAGCGGCACCTCTTTGTTTGATGCCGAGGGACATGAGATCCTTGATCTGATTTCCTCCTGGTGGACTTGTATTCATGGCCATGCCCACCCCGCCATCAACAAGGCTCTTTGCGATCAGGCGGGGCAGCTTGAACATGTGATGTTCGCAGGCTTTACCCATGCCGCCGCTGTCGATCTCGCGCAACAGATCACCCAACAACTCGGCCAAGGCCTGTCGCGGGTTTTTTATTCCGACAATGGCTCCACCGCCAATGAGGTGGCGCTGAAAATGGCCTATCAATATTGCCGCAACAAGGGCCAACACAAGCGGCGGATTTTTCTGTCATTTGACGGTGATTATCACGGCGATACCATGGGGGCGATGGCGGTATCGCGCGGCTCTGGCTTCTTCAAGCTGTTTGAGGGTTTGATGTGCGAGGCCAGAACCATTCCCTTTGCCGCAACTTTTCCAGGCGATGAGCTGCGCGAGCACAAAGAACAACAAGCCATCAAAGCCTTCCAGCAAATACTCGACCAGCAGGGCGATGAAGTGGCCGCTCTTATTCTTGAACCCTTGATGCAAGGCGCCGCTGGCATGCGTTTTTGCACCCCCACTTTCTTGCGCCGCATTGTCTTGATGGCGCAAGAGCGTGGCATCGTGGTTATTTTTGACGAGGTGGCAACGGGGTTTGGCCGCACCGGCACCATGTTTGCCTTCCAGCAATGCGATGTCGCCCCGGATATTGTCTGCCTGTCAAAGGGCCTCACGGCTGGATATATGGCGCTTTCCATGACCGTTGTGCGCGAAGATTTTTTCAAGGAATTTGAGGGCGAGACCTTTAACAAGGCGCTTGCCCATGGTCACTCCTACGCCGCCAATCCTCTGGCCTGCGCGGTGGCCCTCAAGTCTCTTGAGCTGTTTGAAGAAGAAAACAGTTTTGAGCGCATTGCCGTGATCGAACAAAGACACAATGAGCTATTGCCGACATTACAGGCCCATCCTCTGGTGGAAAAAGCGCGGGTTCTGGGAACCATTCTGGCCTTTAATCTTGTCGATGGGGCCGTTGGCTATAAAAGCAGTGAAAGCATTTTCCTGCGTGACTGGTATCTGCAACACGGCCTCAATATCCGCCCCTATGGCAAAACCGTCTATCTGATGCCGCCTTATTGCATCACGGATGAGCAAATCGACACCGCCTATGATGGTATGCTCCAGGGCCTTGGGCAATTAAACCGGAAATAAGCGTGTGTTTTCGTGCCAATATTCAGCTCCCGGGGCAAGCCGGGGAAGCTTTTTTGCTCAAACCAGTGATATGAATTAAATAGCGTTCAAACGGCCATAAAGAATGTGCCAGTCGGCAACCGCTTGCTTCTTGGTTTCAAAGGCGCGAATGGCACCACGCAATTGGCCAGCAGTCAGACCGCCATAGTCGCGGCGCGGCGTTGAAGCGCCGGTCGATTTCAGGTTTTGCAAAAACTGCACCCCATTGGCAAAGCGCATTTGGTGGGTTTCTTCTTCCATCACCCCCGGCAACTCTCCCATCGACACAAGACCACAAGGAAGCCCCCGCTCCCTCAACACGGCGCGCCATTGCGGAAACAGATCAGCACCAATAGTCGAATACAGCAAACGACCGCCGGGCTTTAAAAGACCGCGCAACTGTCAAGGCTTTGAGCGGGCTGCGCAAACCATTGAACGGTCATGCTGGTCGCGATAAGATCATAGCGCTTGTCTTGCCCCACGCGCTCTCCATCCAGCAAGCTGAACCGCAGCTTTTGATGGCCGGGAAATTTATCTGCGCACTGCTCAAGCATGGTGCGCGACAGATCGGTGATCTCGAAATGAGCGCCCCGGTAGCTGGCCAGCAAATGCTCCGTCAAAAAACCGGTGCCGCAGCCGATTTCCAAAATATCTGCGTACTGCTTGTTTGGAAAAAAGCCAGCCAGACGCGCCGCCACCAGCTTTTGCAGCCGGGCATGTTGCTCATAGCCCAACGCATTCTGGCTGAAACGCTCCACCACGCCGCGTTTATGAAAGTCGCTTTTATGAAAGTCGCTTTTATTCATGGTTCTTCACAAATGTTTTGATCTGATCGGCGCACCATTTGGGGCGTGTAAGAGGCAAGGCATGTCCCCCGCTTTTCGACCAGACAATGCTCTCTTCGCCCCACATATCACAGCTCATCTGTTTTGAGACGATCTGATCATCTCTGGACGCCAATATTTGCATTGGGCACGGCAGTTTTTGTCGCTCCTTGCGACCATCCCAGTTCATAAGCCCGTGCAGTCCCTCGATCAAGGCTGATTGATTAAGCTGATTGGCTTTGGCAAACGGCTCGCTCCCGCATGAGCGCCAAAAATGCATCATCTGGGCCATCGGGTTTTTGTTCAAGCCTCGCTTCATAATCAACAGGTCGGCGCGTCGCACCGGCGGTGAAAATTGATCAAACCCACAGACGCTGATAAAGCCAGCGGGATTGATCGGCAAATGTTTCAAGGCCCACAGCACCCCCAGCGAGTGAGCGACAATGATCGCATTATCTGGAATTTCGGGCGGGCTGGCGATCGGGGATCCAACATATCCAAGTTCCAGCCTCAAAGAATTGCGGCGCGGCAAATGGGCGGATATTTCATGCCACATCGAGCCATTAAATCCCCAGCCATGAATAAACACAAGGGGGGCGCTCATATGTACTTAACCGCTTTACCAAGAGCCAGAACCAGCCGTTCGAGATCACTTTCCCGGTGCGCCGCGTTAAACGTAATGCGCAGTCTGGCCGCCCCTGAGGGCACGGTTGGCGGACGAATGGCGCTCGCCCACAGGCCCGCCTGGCGCAGCTCATCGCTGATTTTAACCACCCGTTCAGCCGATCCCAGAATGACCGGTACAATCTGCGTGGTCGATCCACCAAAATCAAGCCCGCGCGCCCCCAGCTCATCGCGAAAGCTTTGCGCCAGTTGCGCCACATGTGCGCGCTCGCCTTGCAGCTGCGGCAACAGATCAAGCGCCGCATCCATCGCCCCAAGCACGCTGGGGGGGGGCGCCGTGGAATAGATAAACCCGGCGCAGCGATTGATCAGATAATCGCGCATTAATTGCGATCCCGCCACAAATGCCCCGAACCCGCCAAGGGCTTTGGAAAAAGTGCCAATGGTCACATCAGCAGGACCGCACAAACCCGCCCCCGCAGCTCCCAAAATCCCCGTGGCATGGGCATCATCGCAAATGAGCAAAGCACTATGCTGCTTTGCAAGCTCCCCAAGCCTTGGCAGATCAGCCACATCGCCATCCATGCTGAAAACGCTCTCCGTGAGGAGGAATTTGGGCTGATCGCTGTTCACATATTTTGCCAGTAATTGGCCAAGATGGTCATAATCCAGATGACGATAGCGAATTTGCCGAACGCCAGCCGCGCGACAGCCAAAATGCATGCTGGCATGGTTCAGCCGGTCGCTAAAAACCAACGGCTCTGCCTTGAGAATTTTTTTATCAAACAAGGCGTGCAAGATGCTGGCATTGGCCTGAAAACCGCTGGCGAACAAAAGCGCCGCCGGTTTGTCCTTTAAAAGGGCCAGTTTGCGTTCGATCTCATCAAATTGGCAATGATTGCCGCTCACCAGCCTTGAGGCTCCATTGCCGGCCCCATAAAGCGTTGCAGCGGCGCTGGCGCGTTCCTTGACAAGGGGATGCTGACTTAAGCCCAGATAGTCATTACTGGAGAAATTAAGGTATTCACGCCCCTTTATGAGGATTGTGCGCGCGTCTGGATGGCGGCAAGAACTGAGTTTACGAAATAACTCATCCTTTTTTTGGCTTTCCAGATAGTTGGTATATGCTAGGACCTTATGCATGCCCCTAGCTAAAACATATTCGGAGCCTGATGTGAACGAAATTAGTGTCGATACAAAAATCAATGAGCACCGCACGAACTGGAGCGCCAGCGAGATAGAAGAGATCATGCGCTCGCCGCTCATCGACCTTATCTATCGCGCCCAGACAGTGCATCGCGCCTATCACCCCGGCGGCAAGGTGCAGCTATCGAGCCTGCTCAGCATCAAAACCGGCGGCTGCAAGGAGGATTGCAAATATTGCTCGCAATCGGCCTATCACGCCAAGAAAACCGGCCTCAAATATGAACCTTTGATGGATGTCGATCTGGTGCTTGAAAAAGCCCGCGAGGCAAAAGAGGCGGGAGCCTCAAGATTTTGCATGGGGGCCGCCTGGCGCGAGATCAAGGAAGGGCAAGATTTCGAGGCGGTGCTTGATATGGTGCGGGGCGTCAAAAAGCTCGAAATGGATGCCTGTGTCACCCTTGGCATGGTAACAAGCGATCAGGCCGCCCGCCTGGCGGAGGCGGGGCTCGACTATTATAATCATAATCTGGATACCTCTCCCGAGTTTTATAGCGAGGTCATCACCACGCGCAGCTATCAAGATCGTCTCGACACGTTGAGCGAGGTGCGAGACGCTGGCATTTCAGTGTGTAGCGGCGGCATTGTCGGCATGGGAGAAACCATGCATGATCGCGCCCGCATGCTGCAAATACTGGCCGAAATGTCCCCTCACCCGCAAAGCGTACCGATCAATGCGCTGGTACCCATCGAGGGTACACCGCTTGGCGATGTGGAGCCGATTGATCCTATGGAAATCGTCCGCATGATCGCAACAGCGCGCATCGTACTGCCAACTTCTGATGTGCGCCTGTCGGCCGGGCGACATAATATGTCACGCGAAATCCAGATGTTCTGCCTGATGGCCGGCGCCAATTCGATCTTTTATGGCGAGCGCCTGCTAACCACCGACAATACCCAGACCAATGCCGATATGCAGCTCATTGCCGATGCCGGTCTCACCGCTGATCATTAGCGCCCACAAAAATGCCGTGGAAGGGAGTGCTTCCACGGCATTTTATTATTTTAGTCTCGTCCTTCAAACTAACGCTTAAGAGACAAAAGTCCCACCAGATGGCGCTTGCCATTCTTGGTCTGGTAGAGCTTTACCTTGTGTCTCTTGCCCTTGACGGTCGCACTCATGGCGCCGCGCGACCCGTCTTTGGAGAGAATACCAACATAGAGCCTGCTGGAGGTAGTACTACCAGAGGCACCACCGCTTTTGCGGCCGGTATGATTATTATATGAGGTCCAGCTACCTGAAACGCGGCTCTTTTTCCTCAGCCTGACTTTTGCTTTGGCGGTCATTTTGATGCTGCCACGGCAATTAATTGACTGGGTGATGCTTTTGCCGCCCGCGCCAACTCTATATTTGACCCGGCAACCAACGCGCTCCTTGTCCCCATTGACGGGTCTGATCCAGCAACCACCACGCAGACATTTCCAATTGCCTTTGAGTTTTAGAAACGGATTTCCCTTGCTGGCGGCACTGGCACCAGATGCGCCCCCCGCAACCATTGTCAGCGCAGCAAACACCGCAGCAATCAGACCAAATCTTTTTGAACTACTCATTCCACTCATTGTCATCATCACTTTCTTTTCTTCACGCGAGCCTTTTGCAGTTTCTGGCTGGTCTTTTTGACAAGCGAGAAGTCGTGGCCAAACGGTTTTATTTTTCGTGCTGCCAATATGATAGCAGGCAATATCAGCAAATCAGCGATCAAGGCCGAAGCAAGTGTCGCCATGCTTAACTGGCCAAACAGGCGCGTCACCGGCAAATCGCTCAAACTGGTCACGGACAAGCCGCATAACAGCACGAGAGTGGTCAATATCAGCACCGGACCAATATGGGCTATGGTATTGCGGACGTGGCTTTCCACCGAGCCGGTTTTACGTTGTTCCAACTCGAAGCGATTGAGGAAATGGATCGTATCATCGACCGCAAGGCCAAAGGCGACCGTCAGTCCCATAACGCTGGCAAACTGCAACCCTTCTCCAAACAGATAGAGAACGGCTCCCACACTTACAATAGGGAACAGATTTGGAACAATGCTCAAAAGTGCCGCATCCAGGGAGCGAAATGCCACACCCAGCAATATGATAACGATGATAATTGCCAGCATGAGCCCCTGATTAAGCGTATTAATCATATTGGTGCTCTGCAAAGCAGAGACCACGGCAAGACCCGCCGTTGTGAATTCCAGCTGCGGAAATTCTTGACGAAGAGCCTCCAGAACCGGCTCGATTTTACGTAAAACCGGGGCAACCTGCGCTGCTTCAAGATTTTTGATCTGCCCCGAAACAAGCGCCGTTCGCTCCTTCAGATTGAGATAGCGGGCACTCAAATGATCCGGCAGCTTGTCTACATATGCCTTGAACGCCAGGGGGCTTTGCTCTGCCAGCTCTTTTTTGAGATAAAGACGCATGGTTTCGAGCGAGGAAACGGTGTTGATTTTGCTCTGGCTCTCCAGCAAACGATGGGTTTCGCCAATCGCTTGCATGACCTTTGGCGAGTGATACTGCATGCCCTGGGGCCAGCTCACCAGAATATTGATTTTTTGCGCCCCCGAGAGCTTTTCATCGATCAAATCCATGGCCAGCAGGGTGTTATCAGCGTCAGGCACCTGATCGGACAGGCGGTAGCGCGCGTCCAATTGCGTGTGCAATATGGTGAAAATGATACCGACCGATATGCCAATAACCGCCAACTGGCGCCATCTGGGCATGACAAAACCGCTTAGCTTGATACATAGATCTTCCAGCCATTTCAGCCGATCAAAAGTGCCATTATTTTCGGCAATAAATGATTTCTCATCCTTGATCAACAACATGCTCAATGTGGGCACCAGTGTAATCACGGCGAAAAAGGCCATCAGGGTGCCCCCAGCCGCCGCCAGCGCAAAGGCTTTGATATCAGCGCTATCGGTGAGCGCCATGGACAATAAAGCGATGGTTGTGGTGAGCGAGGTCAGCACACAAGCGGGCCCCACACTCAAAATACTCTCTTTCACCGCCTGATATTTGCTTTTGCCAGACTGAAGCCCCTTGAGGATCGAAAACACCATATGCATGGCATCCGACAAGGTGATCACCATGATAAGCGGTGGCAGCACATTGATAAAGGTATTGATGGGCTGACCAACATGGCCAAGTAGCCCCATAATCCATAAAACCGCAAATGCTGGACAAATGGAGCTGATAAAGACCAGCGTCGGGCGGCGAAAGAAATATAGCGAGATAAACACACCAAAGGTAAAGCCAATCACATTAAAGGTGATGCGGTCATGCTTGATGCTCTTGCGGATTTCCAGCTGCATGACCGGCGAACCGGTCATCAAATATTGCAGTTTGGCCGGTTCGGCGTTTTCCTTGATGCTCTCATGCAGGCCCTCAACAACCCTTGCAAGCACCCCGGTTTTGGTGGATCCCTTTTTTAAAGACAGCACCATCAAGGCCACCTGCTCCCCCTCACTGTCAGCTTTTGAGAGGAATTTATCTGTAATATGGGGATGCTCACCAATCTGTTTTTTGAGCTTGTCGAACGCTTTTCCGGTGGGAATATCGGCGGCGAACAAGGGCGGCGCATAGCCGGTTTTATCTGGCGTTCCCCGCATGGTAAACATGGAGATAACGCTCTCGACGCCATCGGCAAATTCCAGTTCAAGCTGAATATTGCGAATATCATCGAGGGTTTGCGGGCGCAAAAGGTCCTTGCCCTTGATCAGCACCATGACGTCATATTCGGTGGTCGGGAACAGCTTGTTGAGCTTTTGATAATTGGCAAATTCGGCGGAGCTGGAGCGAAACAGCTCGCCAAGAGAGCCAGCGGGTTTAAGCTTTAACAAGCCAAGCGCTGCGACCAGCGACACCAGCAATATCACCACCATGGATGTTTTGGGATTGCGGAGCGATGGCATGCCGACGCGTTCTATTCCAAAGCCTAGCGAGGCCATAGGCGGCTCCATATTCAAGGTTCAAATATCCGCCCTACACAGTGAAAAGCTGGATATGTCCATTCATTCAGATCCATAACAAACACCAATGTCAGGATCGCTCACAGGCCTTTTGGCTGCAACAAGGATAGCAAGATCATACCACCTCAACGCTCATATTCAGTTTTATTATCGGTTATAAACATATGATCCAGAGATCTTGCCGCCCCGTTCATATTGAGCTGATGCCGTCCCCCCAAAAGCCCCCGCAAATAGCCGCGCGCCAGATCCACGGCTTTGCTCGCAACATGCCCTTTGGCAAGATTTGCGGTGATTGCCGAGGTCAGGGTGCACCCGGTGCCGTGCACCTCCCCCACTGCTTGTTTTTTGGCGTAAAGAGTGGCGCTGCCACTGGCATGGGCCAGCACATCGATGCAATCAGGTCCGGGCAGATGCCCCCCGGTCAGTAAAACGCATTCGCAGCCAAAGGCTAATAATCTGGCCGCCTGATCACTCATATTTTGGGGAGTCGTGGCGACCGGTTCGCCAAGTAACGCAGCGGCTTCGGCAAGGTTTGGCTTGATCAGACTGGCCAGAGGGAACAGCCCGTCGCGCAACAGCACCATGCCGCTTTCATCAAGCGCCACACCATTATTGCTGGCCCGCAAAACCGGATCAACGACCACCATGATCCGCCCATCGCCATTATGGCGTTGTAAAGCCTCTATGACCGTTTTGACGATCTGGGCGTTGGCCAAGAGGCCAATCTTGATGGCGTCAACACGAACGTCTTCGAATACAGTGTCGATCTGCGCGCAAATGAAATCGGGCGAGATCGGTAAAATCTCAAACCGGCGCTCATTTTGAGCGCTCAGCGCGGTGATCGCACTGACCCCGTACACCCCATGGGCGGCAAAGGTCTTGAGATCGGCCTGCACACCAGCTCCCCCCGAAGGGTCGGAGCCAGCAATGGTAAGGGCAACAGGTTTACTCATGATCTTGTTCAAAACCCGCGCTTATGCCCCATCTTGATCTTTCGCACAAACCGTTCTCTATGATCTAGAGCATCGTGCGCTCACTCGCAATCATTCTAACCGGCGCTTTTGCGCCATTCTCATAAAAAAACCTTGCCCGTATCACCAATATGCGCTTCGTTTTTTCCCCTTGATACTGACACAAAATCGCTCAGTCATAATGACTCCGAGAGAACGCACGGTGCTCTAGCCAAGAGTGCCAAGGGCCGGGAACAGATCAAGGATCCAGACGCCAATCGAATTGATGCCAAAATAGCCAAACGAACCGGTGATGAACAGTACGCCGGTGACCACCATGAGCACGCCCATGACCTTCTCGACCTTGGACATATGTTTGCGAAATTTGGCCATAAAGCCCATAAACGGCGCAATGGTCACAGCGGCAAGCACAAAGGGAATGCCCAGACCCATGGAATAGATGAACAATAGTCCGATGCCCTGTGACACCGTATCGCTATTGCCAGCCAGGGTCAAAATAGGTGCCAGCACCGGCCCAACGCAAGGCGTCCAGCCAAAGGCGAAGGCCAGACCCATCAAAAAGGCTCCCGCCAGCGTGGCGCTTTCCATCTGCACATCAACCTTGGCGGAGCGGTAGAGCAGCGGAATCCGTAAAATCCCCAGAAAATGCAGGCCAAAAAGAATGATCAGCACGCCAGCCGCCATACCAAGTTCATTTTTGTAAACGGCTAAAAAGCCGCCAATGAAAGAAGCTGCCGCGCCGAGCGAGACAAAAACCACAGTCAGTCCCATGACAAAAAACAAGGATGCCAGCAGCACTTTCCTCTTGGAGGCCTTAAACAAGACCAGCGCCACAACAATGATGGTGATGACAATGATCAGCGCCGCCCAGGTCATGACTTTGCCGGTAAAAGCAACCGTTGAGGTGGGCAATCCAACCAGCCAGGTGTTCAGATAGGGCAGCAGTAAACCAGCCACCAGCAAGAACAAAGCCAGCGCCAAAGACCGCTTGACTAGCTTGTCGGTGCTATCGACTTTTGATCATCGCTGGTTAGCTGATCAATCGTCGTGCCTCCAAGAAACCCGAGATACGCCGGCACGAGGGGCAAAACACAGGGCGACAAAAAGCTGATAAGGCCCGCGACCAACGCGCCCCAGATCGTGATATCGAACATCATTGTTTATTCTTCGCTCTCTTCTTATTAGTTTGTTTTTTGGTAGTTCCTCCCGTTTTACACGAAACAATAGCCGCCGTATATCAATTTCATGTGAGGGCGTGAACGGCGATAAGCGGAGAGACAGATGGCTATGCCTTCGTTCGCGACCAGAGTTTGGCCGCGATTGCGCGAACCCAGTGTCATAAATAATTCAGGGGAGCAGTGAATGTGAAGACGCCCTGGGTTTGGCCACATTGTTGCCGGGTTCTCCTTCAAGCTGTTCAGTAAGGGGACCATACACCTGGGGGACGTCTCACAAATTCACTTAATGTGAAGTCTGGTATTTTTTGCGATGAATTATCGTCATGCGTTTACACCTACGATCGCCCCCCCTCCCAAGACCATGCAAGCGGTGTCTTTCTATCAGCCTGACGAACAAACGCCGCCTCCCCCCAATGATCCGCTCTCTCCCCTGCACTCACTTCAGCAGCGATCGCACACATTTTCGCAAACCCACCGCCCCCCTGGCGGCCGACATCTGCCAAGCTTTCGGGCGATTGTCTTTGCCATGTTGATTTTGGGGCTGGCGCTCATTGGCTGGCTCAATAAAGAGCAAGGAGGGCTCAATCCGCAAGCGGGACCTGGCTATTGGCTTGGCATTATTGGTGGCGGTCTGATGCTGTTATTGCTGATCTATCCGTTGCGCCGACGTCTGCGCCTGGTGCGCCATATCGGCCCCGTGACATTCTGGTTCCGGTTGCACCTGGTGGCTGGTATCATTGGCCCCTTGCTGATCATCTATCACGCCAATTTCACCTTCGGTTCGATTTCCAGCACCATCGCCTTGCTATTCATGCTGATGGTGGCTTTTAGCGGTCTGCTTGGGCGCTATTTATATGGCAAATTATATAAGGGGCTGCACGGGCAACGCGTAGAAATGCGCAACATCATCAATGATGCCAGCACCTTCAAGCGGGTGTTTGGCGCTGACCTGCGCGGCATGCCGCAAATAGCCTCGCAAATGCAGCAATATGAGTTGCGCCAATCCAAACCTGACCACGGGCTTGCTTCCAGCCTGTGGTCCGCCATGTTGAGACGCTCGCAAACCAAGCACGCACAAGCCAGGCTGAAGCGCCACGCCAAAAAAATCATTGCAACAAGGGCCCGCCAATGTGGCTGGAGCCGCTCGGAAAAACGGGCCCGCATCCATTATGCGCAAGATTATCTAGACTCCTATTTTTCCGCCCTCGACACTTCGTCATCTTATCGGATTTACGCGCGCCTATTCTCCCTGTGGCACAATTTACACCTGCCGCTGTTTTTCCTGTTAATCCTCGCCGTTTTTGCGCATATCATTGCCGTTCACAGCTAACAAACAGCAAGCGCACCCTATCCTTGCGCCTGCACCTCCTCAAACAACTCTTCATTGCTGGCATACCCTCTGCCCCAGCCTTTATTCATGCCGGCCATCATCGCTGAAAATCGCGCCAAATGCGCTTTACTTTATTTTCTAAATGATTGAAGCTGTTTTCAAAACTCTGTTGAGGAAAACATATGGCCAAGGCTGCAAAACATATCCCCTCTGATCGCGAACGCGCCTTTCTGGAGCAGGTCGAAAACGCCAAATATGATCGCCAGATCATCACTGGACTGAAGAAATTCATCGATGGCACCGTCCCTCAGGATATGCAGGATTTTTATTCCCCCAGCGAGCTGCAAGCCATTACCGAACTGGACGGCACGGAGCGCGATATCCAGGCCCGCATGCCCGTGAAAATCACCCGCCATTATTTTGAGCAGGCTCAATCCAGCCCGGCCATGCAAACCTTGATCAAGGCAACGCCCAATGAAACCTTTGATCTGGACGGGGCGCAGGACCCTGGCAAACAACTGACCTATAGTCCGGTTGAGGGGCTCATTCACAAATATGAGCTTGGCCTTATTTATGTGGCCTCGACCTGTTCGGCCCATTGCCGGTTCTGTTACCGCGAAGAGCTGATCGCCAAAAAAGACATTGAACGAGCCGATGGCAGTTTTGCCCCCAAGGGGCTTGCGCAAATTAGCGAGATCACCGCCTATATTGTTGAGCATAACCGGTTGGTGGCTCAAAATAACGGTCGTCACCCGCAGACCGGCCGCGAGCGTCTGCGCGAGATATTAATGTCGGGGGGCGACCCTTTGGTGCTTGGCAACAAGAACCTTGCGCAATGGCTTGGGGCGCTGGCCGAGGCTGGCATCGAGTCCATTCGCATCGGCACCAAGGAGCTGGCCTTTTTTCCCGCCCGTTTTGATGACTCTTTCATGGCCATGCTCGACCAGTTCCATATCACCTATCCGCAGGTCAATCTGCGCATGATGGTTCACTTCAATCACCCGGACGAATTTTTAAAGAAAATGCCCGACGGTGCCTATGTGGATCATCCACAAGGGGGGCTGCAATGGATCGACAGCACCCTGGCGGCGGTCAGGCAATTGGCGGCCCGCAACTGGATCAATATTGACAATCAGGCCCCGATTATCAAAGGCATCAATGATGATGCCGATGCTCTGCGCATCATGCAGCGCGAACTAAAACGCCACGGCATCGAGAACCATTACTTCTTTTGCGGTCGCGATATTGTCGGCCACAAGGCCTTCAATGTGCCAATCGAAGAGGCCTGGAAAATTCTCAATGAGAGCCAGAAGGGCCTGTCGGGAGTGGAAACCCATGCGCGTTTGTCGATCACCCATTACAAGGGCAAAACCGAAGTCGCCGCTGTCACCAATGATCCCATGAACGGGGTGCGAGGCGGTGAAAACGGCGTCGTCATCTTCAAGCTGCTGCGCTCGGCAGCCGATGCCGTGGACCGTTGCAAAGTCACCATCGTTGGCCGCAACCCGCAGGCCATCTGGTTCAGCGGTTATGATGACCGGGTGATCTATGATGAAGCCGAGCTATTTTCCATGTACGGCATCAAGCTGGCCGCAGCGAAATAAACACTCACACCTAGAGACCAAAGACATCGAGACTTGGAGACCAGAGGCATGGCGCGATGATGAATAAACAAGTGTCTTCAACCGAGCTGGCCGTCGCCGATATTTGCGATGGTGCCACCGTGATGATCGGCGGCTTTGGAGAGGCTGGCAGCCCCACCGAACTCATTCATGCCCTGATCGATCAAGGGGCCAGAGATCTCACCATTATCAATAATAATACCGGCAATGGCGAGATTGGACTGGCTGCGCTGATCGGCAATCACCAGGTCGCGAAAATGATCTGTCCCTATCCGCGCTCCAGCCATTCCAAAGTGTTTCCAAAACTTTACCGGGCGGGCGAAATAGAGCTGGAACTTGTGCCCCAAGGCACGCTGGCCGAACGCATCCGCGCTGGTGGGGCGGGTATCGCCGCCTTTTACACCGCAACAACGGTTGGCACCGTACTGGCAAAGGGCAAGGAAGTGCGCACCATCAAGGGGCGCGACTATGTACTGGAATATGCTTTAAAGGCTGATGTCGCGCTGATCAAATGCGAGCAGGCCGATCGCTCGGGCAATCTCATTTACAATAAAACGGCGCGCAATTTCAATCCGCTGATGTGCACGGCGGCAACCACAACCATTGTGCAAGCAAGGAAGGTGGTTGCCATTGGGGCGCTTGATCCAGAGCAGGTCATCACGCCCAATATCTTTGTTGACCAAATCGTCGAGGTGCAAGAGCCGCTGATTGACGCCGAATTGATCGCCAGGGGCAGGTGCTATCCATGAGCAAAGCGCAACTAACAGGCTGGAACCGCGAGCAGATGGCGCAACTTTGTGCGGGCGATATTGCCGATCAATCCATTGTCAATCTGGGCATTGGTATTCCCGAACTTGTGGCCAGATATGTGCCAAAGGGCCGCGAATTTATCTATCATAGCGGAAACGGCCTGCTGGGCATGGGACCAGCGCCAGCGCCTGGCGAGAAAGATCCCGAGCTGATCAATGCGGGCAAGAAACCAGTGACCGCCAATCCAGGTGCCAGCTTCTTTCATCATGGCGACAGCTTCGCGATGATCCGCGGCGGCCATATCGACGTGTGCGTGTTGGGGGCCATGCAGGTCTCGCAACGAGGCGATCTGGCCAATTGGTCCACCGGTGCGCCAGACGCCATCCCCGCTGTTGGCGGGGCCATGGACTTGACCGCCGGGGTCAAAACCATTTTCGTTCTCACCCAGCACACCACAAAAAACGGGGAAGCCAAACTGGTCGAGCAATGCTCCTATCCCCTCACCGGGCCAAAGGTGGTGACAAGGATCTATAGCAATCTGGCGATCATCAATATCACTGCTTCGGGCTTTCAACTGCAACAGCTGGCCCCCGGCATCACCTTTGAAGAGGTGGCGGAGCGCACCGATGCGCCCTTGTTGCCAGCAAAACCGGACCAAGACAATGAGTGATCGAAACAGCCCCAAAAGCGCCGTGCTGTTCGAGCGGGCCAAGCGTGTGATGCCCGGCGGCGTCAGTCGTAATACGCTATTGCGAGCAGGCCATCCGCTTTATGTAAACCATGGCAAGGGATGTGTGGTCGCCGATGTGGACGGGGTTGAGCGCCTGGATTTTGCCAATAATATGGCCTCCCACATTCATGGTCACGCTGTCCCCCCCCTCATTGAAGCGGTCACCAGGCAATTGCCAAAAGGCACCGCCTTCACCATGGCCAGCGAGGGGGAGGTGCAGTTCGCCGAACATTTATGCGCGCGTTCAAAAAGCTTTGAGCAAATCCGCTTTGTCAATTCGGGCACCGAAGCGGTGATGGCCGGCATGAAAGCGGCGCGTGCCTTTACGGGTCGCCCCCGCATCGCCAAGGTCGAGGGCTGTTACCACGGTGCCTATGATTATGCCGAAGTTTCGCAGGCACCAACGCCGCAAAACTGGGGCGCCGCTGATCACCCCAATCCGGTGGCACTGGCCCAGGGCACCCCCCAGGGCGTGACCAATGATATGGTTATTCTGCCATTTAACGACCCCGAAAATGCCATCACCATTCTTGATCAGCACGCCGGGCAGATCGCTTGTATCCTCATTGACCCTATTCCCCACCGGGTCGGCATGGTGCCCGTGCAATGGCAATTTGTAAACGCCCTGGCCAATTGGGCACGGGCCAATAATACCCTGTTGATGTTTGATGAGGTCATCACCTTTCGCAGTGAGTTTGGCGGCATGCAGGCGCGTTTTGATATACTGCCTGATCTGACCTGCATGGGAAAAATGATCGGCGGCGGCTTTCCCGTTGGCGCGCTGGCCGGTCGGCGCGAGGTGATGCAGGTCTTCACTAATAGTGATCAAGGGGTGCGCCTGCCTCATTCGGGCACTTTTTCCGCCAATCCTGTGACCATGACCGCCGGGCTGGTGGCCATGCAGCATTTTGATGAGCAAGCGGTAAAGAGGCTGAACGCTCTGGGTGATATCGCGCGCCAAGGCGTGGCGCAAGCAATCGAGCTGGCCGATGTCCCGGCCAGTGTCACAGGAGCTGGTTCTTTGCTGCGCCTGCATCTCAAGGCGCAGGCCCCGCGTAATTATCGCGAGGCGCATTTGTCACCGCTCGAGACAAGGGTTCTGGAAGCCCTCATCGAACAGCTTTACGCGCACGGCATCATGATGATCCACACCGGGGCCATGGCGCTTTCCACCCCCATGGGACAAGCGCACATCGACCAGTTGTGCGAGACCTTGCACACATGCCTTTTAACCATCAAGCCAATGCTAGTGGAGACCAAGCCATGACTGACGCTTTTATCTGTGATGGCGTCCGCACTCCCATCGGGCGCTATGGCGGCTCATTATCGTCCATCCGCACTGACGATCTGGGCGCCCTGCCCCTGAAAGCCCTGAGGGAACGCAATCCCACAGTTGACTGGCAGCAACTTGATGATGTGATCTATGGCTGTGCCAATCAGGCTGGCGAAGATAATCGCAATGTGGCACGCATGTCCTTGCTGCTGGCCGGGCTGCCGGGGAGTATACCAGGTGTCACCCTCAATCGTTTGTGCGGCTCTGGCATGGATGCGGTGGGATCTGCCGCCCGCGCCATCAAAAGCAACGAAGCCGAACTGATCATTGCAGGGGGCGTCGAGAGCATGTCCCGCGCTCCCTTTGTCATGCCCAAAGCCGCGCAGGCTTTTAGCCGTGCCGTTGAGATCCATGACACCACCATGGGCTGGCGCTTTGTCAATCCGCAGATGAAAGAGCAGTATGGCGTTGAGACCATGCCCGAAACAGCCGAGAATATTGTCCAGGATTTCAATATTTCACGCCAGGATCAAGACGCCTTTGCCGCCCGTTCGCAAGCCCGTGTAGCAGCGGCTCAAAAAGCTGATTTGTTGGCAGAGGAAATCCATCCTGTGACCATCGCCCAGCGCACGGGCGCTGCGCTCATATTCGATCGCGACGACTATCCCCGCCCTGACACCACCCTTGCCAAACTGGCGCAACTCAAAGCCCCGTTTCGTAAAGGCGGCACCATTACCGCTGGCAATGCCTCTGGTATCAATGACGGGGCCTGCGCCTTGCTTATCGCCTCAAACAAAGCCGCCGAACAAAACGGCCTGACGCCCCTTGCCCGCATTGTCACCATGGCCTGTGTCGGCGTGGAGCCTCGTCTTATGGGTATGGGACCAGTGCCTGCCACGCGCAAGGCCTTGAAACTTGCGGGGCTGACCCTTGACGATATGGATGTGATCGAATTGAACGAAGCCTTTGCCGCACAGGCGCTGGCCGTGATGCGCGATCTGGGGCTGGACGATGACGCTGCCCATGTCAATGCCAATGGCGGGGCGATTGCCCTTGGCCATCCGCTTGGCATGAGCGGCGCCCGCCTCATCACCACCGCCAGCTATCAGCTGCAACGCATCAGGGGTCGCTATGCCCTGTGCACCATGTGTATTGGTGTCGGGCAAGGCATTGCCATCATATTGGAGCGGGCATAGCCCCGTTCATCCATGGATCCACAATGACAGCCCAATATCGGCCCACCGCGCCCTTTTAAGGAAACAGCACCGCTGGCTGCCCCTCTTCCCATTTTGGATATTTGCTCATGATGGCGCTGAATTGCTTCCCCGTTAAGAAGGTATCCAGCCAATTGATCACATGACCAATCGGCTGGGCGCGAAACCAGCTCATATCAATATGGGCAAACTGGCGCACAAAGGGCAAAATGGCCATATCGGCAAGATTGGCCTGCGGGCCGCCCAAAAAGCGCTGGTCGCCCAAAATCTGATCGAGCCTTGTGATAAAGCCCATGGCCCCCTGGCGCTCCATCGCCACGTCCACCTGCTCGCCTTTGGCCAGAAAACGATTGGCATATTTGGTCCGGTCAAGATGGGCTTTAAAGGGTCCATCATTTTCCTCAATCAAAGCTTGCACATGAGACCGCTCGGCCTTTGCTGGCAACCAGTTAAAAGGATCATGCCTCGCCAGCACATAGGCCATGATTTCAAGGCTCTCTTCCAGCACAAGGCCCTCTGGCAACACCAGCACCGGCACGATTCCCTTGGCAGAGGCGTCTAAAAACCGGGGCGCCTTGTCGCGCAACACAATCTCGCGCAATTCGCATTGAAAACCGGCAGCAAGAATTGCCAGCCGCGCTCTCATGGCATAGGGGCAGCGACGAAAAGAATACAAAACCGCATTGGATTCCGCCCTGCTCGTTTCAGACATCAAATGACCTCCCTCTTGTCCCCTGGCGCAAACTGTTTGCGAACCCGCTATTGATCGTTGGAAATCTCAATCAGATTCTTGTCGGGATCCCTGATATAGACCGAGAGAATGGCCCCCCTCGCCCCCGTCCGGGACACCGGCCCCTCCTCGATTTTCACCTCACAGTCACGCAGATGGGCAATCACCAATTCTATCGGCGTCGTGGTGATCAGGCAAAAATCGCCAGAACCAGCCGTTGGGGCATGGGCTTTTGGCTCGAACTCTTTGCCGCTCTGATGCAGGTTTATCTTCTGGGAACCAAATGTCAAAGCCTGGCGATTGTCACCAAATGTTACCACCTGCATCCCAAGAACGCGCCGATAGAACGAGCAGGTTTGCTCAATCGAGGCAACGGTGAGCACAAAATGATCCAGTCGTTCAATATTCATGGCAATGTTCATGGCGCGGCCCCCCTATAGCGGTTCGATCTTTAAAATCGGCAAATTGCTCCCCCTCGCTTTTATCAAGCAAGGCGTCCCTTAATCCAGTGATATTTCCCAGTGATATTTCAATGAGGGCAATTGCAGGGCGTTATACTGTATCACAGCAATCACACACTAGAGGCTTGCCTCTCTTAAATTGAATAGTGTTTTCTACTTGCTCCCCGGACAAGCCTGAGGAGCAGTCGCGACGAATGCGCAGAGCCGGGGCCCAGGGCCAGGACATGAACGCACGACCAAACAGCACTGGGCCCCGGCTCTGCGTTTGCTCGCTGCAGCTCCCAAACTTGTCGCGGGAGCCGGATGGGTGCCGCACATAAGTCCTATCCAATCCTCGCCTAGCTTACGAAACCCTGCATATAAAGTGATGCAGGCCCCTAGTGGACTGCATCACTTTATGATTTTTCGGCAATATAATCGCCCTCGCATTTCTTCAAATCATCGACAATCTCGTACCAATCCGGCTTGGACGCCGTGTGGATATGCAGCGTTGGCCGTATTACGGGATCATCGTCCAGAGCAGAGGCGGCAATAACGTAAATATCACCCGCGGCCATATCCCCCAAAGAGCTGCCGCATTGTTTACAAAAGCAACGTTCAAACTTGGCATCTGGCCCGGCTCGATATTTTGCTATTTGTTCTTGTCCCTCTGTGAGGCGAAAATCATCGGCTTTGCCAATCAGCACCGCAGAAAAAACGCCCGCTGCTTTGCGGCATCTTGAACAGTGGCAATAGCTCAACGACTCCGGTTCTCCTGAAATTTCGAATTTCACCTCGCCGCACAGACAGCTGCCTTTGATCATCAATTTTCCCCTCTAATGGCTCCAATACAATCCGAACGTAACATGAACACCTTGTGAATTAAAGAAAAAACCATGATGAGCAAATGACCTCGCCGGCCTCTTATCTCTATGCGAGGCTCGGCGTGCTACGCGCACAGCGCCAAGGGGTGATTTGTTATAGTTGTGCTATCGCTCCTTTGTTTGAGCACCTTGGAACCCAATAGGGTTTGCGGACACGTCCCCAAGACCGTCTGTCAAGACGCCGTCTGGCGAGGACATTTTTCCGCTCTCACAATTTATAAAAAAAACCGGTTTTGCATTCTTCTCTCGATGCTCTATTGTCCTCTGCAAATCAATTTGCACAACAAACAAAGGATGTGAACGGCTCATGAGCTCCACCCAATATGCTGATCTTGAAAAAACCATTGAAGCCGCTTTTGAAACCCCCGGCGACATCGGCTTTGACACACAAGGTGAAATCCGCGAGGCCGTTGAGGACACGCTCAACCTGCTGGATAGTGGCAAGCTGCGCGTCGCCGAACCCATCAAACCGCTGGAATGGAAGGTCAATCAATGGGCCAAGAAGGCCGTGCTGTTGTCGTTCCGTCTCAATGATATGCAGGCCATTTCGGGGGGCCCTGGTGGCTCCACATGGTGGGACAAGGTGCCAAGCAAGTTTGATGGCTGGGGCGAACAGCAATTTCGTGAAGCCGGTTTTCGCGCCGTGCCCCATTGCATCGTGCGCAAATCCGCCTATGTAGCGCCCACCGCCGTGCTCATGCCCTGCTTCTTGAACCTTGGCGCTTATGTCGATGAGGGCACCATGGTGGATGCCTGGTCAACCGTTGGTTCTTGCGCCCAGATCGGTAAAAATGTACATATTTCAGGCGGTGCCGGCATTGGCGGCGTATTGGAGCCCTTGCAGGCCAACCCCACCATCATCGAAGACAACTGCTTCATTGGCGCCAGGGCCGAGGTCGCCGAAGGGGTGATTGTCGGCGAAGGGTCGGTGCTGTCCATGGGCGTCTTTATCAGCCAGTCCACCCGCATCGTCGATCGGGAAACCGGCGAAATTCACATGGGCAAGGTGCCGCCCTATTCCGTGGTTGTCTCCGGGTCCCTGCCGGGCCAGCCGCGCGACGACGGCAAGCCTGTACCATCGCTCTATTGCGCCGTCATCGTCAAAAAAGTCGACGAGCGCACCCGCTCCAAGACCGGCATCACAGAATTGCTGCGGGACTAGGGGGCCGCTTCCAAACGGGGAGAAATGCGGGGCTTTGCCCCGCACCCCACCAAAGGACCAGTCCTTTGGAAACCTGATTTGGGAGAGAGGATTGACGATCTCTGTCCTGCTTCATATAGATGTATGCTGATGGGTTTTAAGGAGAGAAATGTGACAAGAAAACATCTGCTTTTACTGATTGCAACAGCTTTTGTTCTGACTGGCTGTGGCGCTGGTCAGGGAGGCGGCGGGCTGCTTGGCACTTATTTTGTCGAGCCCGGCAATATCAAGAGCCAAAGCTCCTACCAACTGTCTGCGGCAGAAAAAAAGGAGCTGGAAACAGAAGTGCGCAAGGGCATCGGCTTTGGCAATGCCACCTATCTACGCGGGCGCCATCGCAAAGTGGTCACCAAAGACGGCCATGTGCGTATTGAGCTTTGTGCTGTAATGGATTTGCATCGCAAAACGCTTTTTGGAAAGACCCCCATTACATGGCTGGTCAGAGCCCAATATCCAAAGGGCCAGCACAAGGGCATGTATGTACGCGTGACCGATGGCCGAGACCTCATGGACCTGCGTAAAGATTGCAAGCGCACCGGACTGTTCCCAGGATAGCTTGTCCTCTCCCCACAAAAAAAAAGGCGCCACCATGGCAAAACTGTTTTTCAGCTTCGATGGACGCATTAGCAGAGGCAGATATTGGTTTGGCATGCTGATCGCACTGGGACCGCTGTTACTACCTGCCACACTCAACGACCTTGTGCATCTGGATATTATTGATCTACCGTTTTCTTTTTCATCACCAATGGTAGTCTGGCTAGCAATAATATGGGCGTTCGTCGGCTTCTATATCGCTGCTGCCATTAGCGGCAAGCGATTACATGACAGGGGACGGCGCAAATGGTGGATCCTGCCGCTGCTCTTCTTCGCGTTTTTGCTCGTTCCCGTCGACGAAGGGAACATGTTTAGCAAAATGATCCTGTCGACACGCTCTTACCTTCTTGAGTGGGACATATCTCCAGCTATTACCTCGTCCGTCTTATATATTGTGCTCGGTCTGTTTGTTCTTAGCGTTGTTATCGCCCTTTGGATGTTGATCGAACTTGGCTTTTTGCGCAGCACTAAAGGGCTTAACAAATATGGCCCAGACCCTTTGGCACACAATAATCTTGAGACACAATCATGAGCGCCAAGTTCCTGTTTTTCAGCTTTGCAGGGCGCATCAGCCGCTTGTACTGGTGGCTGGGCATGCTCGCGGTGGAGTTGACGTCCCTATCCGTGACCATGGCTCTTTTATGGCTTATGGGGGAAGATCCGACCTTCTACTGGAATGATGAGCCCCCCAACGCGCAAACCGCGCTTGCGGAAATCATCGCCTTTTTGCTCACCTTGCGCGTCGCTCTGGCGATTGACATCAAACGCATCCATGACCGGGGGCGATCGGCCTATCTGCTGGTGCCTCTCTATTTGACACTGCTGATGCTTATCGCTTTTGACGCGACAGGGTCAAACCCGCTTTTTGTCTGGCCCGATGAACAAGAACTGCACGCAGTTTTTCCGGTATTCCTGCTCGCCAGGATCTCCCTGATGATTGCCTTTATGGTCTATATTGTCTGGCTGGTGTTTGAACTGGGCTTTCGCAAAGGCATCGCGGGACCGACCAAATATGGCGCCGATCCGCTTGCCCCATTAACCCCGCCAAACGATGAGACCATTTAACCCATTGGATGACGCCGATAAATCTGGCAAGCTCAAAGATCAATGCTCAAACTATTGTAGATTTGTGAGGACGTCATGAACTGGATCCATCTGCTGCTTGGCACCAAGGGCCGTATTGCACGCAAAAGCTTTCTTCTAGGCCTTTTACCCGTCTTGCTGCTTGTCGGTATTTTGACCTTTTACCTGCGGTTTCTCACCGGTATTCTGCCTGCCTGGGCCAATATTGCCGTCCCCGCACTGATTGCCGTTGAGGCGCTCTATTTTCTCGCCAATCTGTCGATCAAGCGCATGCATGATTATGGCCGTTCGGCGGGTTGGTCGCTTGTGTTGTTCTCGCCGCTCGCGGTGATAGCAGGCTTCCTCCTGCAGCAAAAATATTTCCCGCTGCAGTCCTATGAAGTGGCTGTCGTTGTGTACACCACGCTCATTTCAATGGCCTTTGTCGGCTTTTTATGGATGCTCACTGAAATGCTGTTTTTGCGCTCCCATGAAAAAGGCGATCGCTATGGCCCCTCTCCAAATACAGCGGCTGCCTGAACCATCAGCACACATAGTTATTCCCAGTTGATCAACAAAAAAATCATCACGGTAGCCCCTTGTAGCCTGATCTGATAACGTTCCCGACAGTTAGAAACTGAAGGGAACGGTCATGAATGCCATACGCGCTTTTTACAGCTTTTCCGGTCGTATTGGTCGCCGGGGGTTTTGGGCTGGTATCATCACCATTTTCATTTTCGGGTCGATGGCCACCGTGGGACTGCAACCAGACATCCTCTCCAGCGACCCGTTTACAGCCCTCTTGAATAACTGGCAGAATATGGGGCTGAAGGAAGTGCTGCTCTATCTATTCATGCTTTTTCCCGCTATGGCGCTTGTCACCCAGCGCTTGCATGATCGCAACAAATCGGGTCTGGTCGCCGCACTGTTCTGGGCTCCTGCGCTCATTCAATCCTCTACGATCCTCGTCCCGGCCCTCTCTGAATATATGGACAATATCATGTGGGGTTATGACTGGCTGGCCGTCTGGCTTGGCGGTGTTGGTACCTGGTTCTTTATCGAGCTGGGATTTTATGGCCCTCACGATCCCAACAAATACGGCGTCGACCCGCGCACGGATTAACTTCGGGTTAACCATAAATTTGCTACACGCGATCTAAACCACTTTTAGCTCGCGGGGCACGATCATGGCATTTATCGACAGCAAAAACAGCAAAGCAAAAGACCGCCGGTACAAGGTCGATCTCTGGCTCACCGATCTCAATACGGTTGAAGTGGGTATCCTCAAGCAGACCCAGCATCGCGCCAAGTCCCGCCAGTTCTCCAAAGATATGGATGTCATTGGCCAGATCAAGGAAGATGGCGAGCGCAAGGGCATCGTTGCTTATCGTGAAGGGCTGTGGAAGAGCGATGACAAGATGCGGCGACGTCTGGTCATCAAGCTGTTTTCCGAAAAAATGAACTGGCGCGGCACTCTGGACATGATGCTTGGCAGATCTCTGCAACTGAGCCATGGCGCGGGCGGCTTTCCCGTCACCTCCTATGCGATCAACATTTCTGGTCACGAACAAATCATTCCGCTTGACCGCAGCGCCCGCCAATGGCCGTTTATGCCCGAGCGCTTCTCGTTTTTCATCCTCACCGATGAAGGACCAAAACTATACAAACTGCGCCGCAAGATCGTCAGCTTTGGTGTCGATTTCAAGCTCTATGACGAACATAATAGAAAAATTGGCCTGCTGGATGGCAAGGTGATTTCGCTTGGTGGCACCTGGAAGGTCCGGGTTGATGCCGCTCATGCCAGCAAAGAGCTCGACATTGTTTTACAACTGTTTTGCACCATGCTGAAATTCAACGATGATGCCAGAAGACATATCCTGCAGCTGACCAAAAGTATTGCCAAAGACAAGATTACGCCAAAACTTGGCTCGCAGGAAACCGACCTTTACATGAACCCCCGCAGAACGCGTTAGCACCCAGCATGTTGGCCGCAATAACGCCAAGCGCGACAAATCGGCCCACCACACACATATGAGCACTGTCTGATTGCAAATGCAGATGATTGTTCTATGTTAAGGTCATGTTACGATGTCAAAACTTTTCCTATCTGGCTGCCTCAGGTCTGTTCATTCAGCTCCCCGTTTCAGGCTTTCCTCTTCCCCCAGACATAGCTCAAACAGCTCGGCCCGCCAACATCGCAGCGCCGATGATCATCCGCTTTGCGAGCAAACATGTTCAAAATCAAACACAGGAACTATTATGAAAACTCTTTCTCTTTTTAAAGCCAGTGTCACCGCCGCCGTGTTTACGGCCCTGTCGTTTTCAACTGCCTTGATGGCCCAGGACAAAATGAAAATGATGGACCACAGCAAAATGAAAATGGCCGACATGCCAAAAGCTGCATCCGTGCAAAAGGGTGATTTGCTATTGTCTGGTGCCTGGGCCCGCCAGAGCTTTGGCAAGGCCGCCAATTCAGCCGGCTTCATGACCATAAAAAATAGAGGGTCAAGTGATGATCTGCTTATTGGTGTCAGCTCGACCATCAGCAAAAAGACCGAACTCCACACCCATATCAAGGACGGCGATGTTATGAGAATGCGCCGGGTCGAGGGCGGCATCAAGGTGCCAAAAAATGGCAGCACGGAACTAAAACCAGGCAGCCTGCATGTGATGTTTATCGGCCTGAAAGAACCACTCAAAGCGGGCGCCTCCTTTCCTCTGACGCTGACATTCAAAAATGCCGGAGACGTCACACTCACTATGACAGCACAAAAAAAGGCCATGCCGGCGAAAATGGATCATGGCACCATGCCCCGTGGAAGCAATTAGTTATCTGTCTCCCTTCAATGGTCGGATTGATGGCATGATGAAAGGGTAACGCTTGCTCTGCAACGCAGCGCTTTTATCGCTCCCAACACGCAAAAAGCCCCCCTGTGAAACAGGGGGGCCTTTTTAGTCAGATTGAAGACCAGAGCTTGACGCAGCGCGCCACCCTATTTGCGTGTCCAGGTTTGGTTCTTGCAAAAAATGGACGCAACGCAACCGCTTAAT
>JAJRRW010000064.1 GCA_024279115.1 Alphaproteobacteria bacterium | reverse complement strand
ATCAGCACACTTGTTACTGAATTGAGTGCCGATCAGACCAGAATTTGGGCAAAACTGCGTATTGAACTTTCAACGCAAGATTTCCACATCATCGGCGAGAAAGATCTCAATAGTGCGGATAAAACATGGCTCGAGAGCCATGTTCTGGAACATATATTTCCCGTTCTAACGCCGATCGCCGTAGATCCGGCCCTGCCATTTCCGTTCATTCCCAATACCGGTATTACGCTGGGTCTTGATTTGCTGAATCTGGGTGATAGCGAGCAGGTCATGTATGCGCTGATACCAATCCCCAGTCAGCTCTCGCGCTTTATCCGGCTGCACGAAAAACACACGTCAACGGGAACCGCTTCAAAAACCATTCGCTTCATACGGCTGGAAACCGTTGTTGCTTTGTTTATCCATGAACTCTTTCCTGGCTATCGTGTGCGGGCCCGCGGTGCCTTTCGGGTGCTGCGGGACAGTGATGTGGAGCTGGCCGAAAAAGCCGAGGATCTGGTGCGTTCTTACGAAAGCGCTCTCAAAAAACGCCGCCGCGGCTCGGCCATTCGGCTGGAAATCGAGAAAAGCACCCCCAGGCATCTGCGCGGATTTGTGGTCAATGAATTGCAGGTCAGCGAAAAAGAAACCAATGTACAAGACGGTATGGTAGGGCTGTCCGACATTTCCCAACTGATCGTCAAGGATCGGCCCGAATTGCTGTTTGGCCCCTATAGTTCGCGCTATCCAGAGCGCATCCGCGAACATGGTGGAGATATATTCGCGGCCATTTCGCAAAAAGAACTGGTTGTCCACCACCCCTATGAGAGTTTTGATGTGGTGCTGCATTTTTTGCGGCAAGCAGCGCTTGATCCTGATGTGGTATCGATTAAATGGACGCTATATCGAACCAGTAGCGATTCTGCGATCATTCAGGCTCTGAAAGAGGCCGCCGAATCAGGAAAATCAGTCACCACAATCATTGAGCTGAAAGCCCGCTTTGATGAAGAGGCCAATATCCGCTGGGCGCGTGATCTCGAAAGCGTTGGCGTCCATGTTCTTTATGGCTTCACGGAACTTAAAACCCACGCAAAGCTAAGCCAGATCGTGCGCCGCGAGCATGGGTCGCTCAAAAGCTATATTCATATCGGCACCGGCAATTACCACCCTATCACCGCACGGGTATATACCGATTTGTCCTATTTCACGGATGATCCGGTCATTGCGCGCGACGTGTCGCGGATTTTCAACTATGTGACGAGCTATGCCAAACCGCAAAAGCTTGAGGTCATGTCCATCTCGCCCCACGGTATTCGTGACCGCATCCTTGATCATATCAGAGAAGAAATTTACCATGCCAAGGCGGGGCATCCAGCGCAAATCTGGTTGAAGATGAATTCACTCGTGGATGATCAGGTGATTGATGCTTTGTATGAAGCCAGTCGTGCCGGCGTTGTCATCGATCTAATCATTCGCGGTATTTGCTGCTTGCGCCCTGGCATCAAAGGCTTGTCAGAAAACATCCATGTTAAATCAATTGTCGGGCGTTTTTTGGAGCATGCACGGATCTACTGCTTTGGAGCAGGCCATGGATTACCATCTGAAAAATCCGTTATTTACATAAGTTCGGCGGACATCATGCAACGAAACCTTGACCGACGGGTAGAGGCGATGGTGCCCATCACGGGGGCGCGGGTGCACCAGCAGATTCAGGATCAGATCATGCAGGCAAATCTGGCCGACAATGAACAAAGCTGGCATATATTGCCCAATGGAGTTTCAAAGCGATACGTTCTACAAGAGGGTGACAAGGGGTTCAACGCCCATAAATATTTCATGAATAACCCAAGTCTGTCTGGGCGCGGAAAATCTCTGGACGAGCGTTTTCCCTCAGTCATCAAAAAAGCGAAACAAAGATAAGGAAGTGCTCCTGCATGGGGAAGAATAAGGGACACAAGAAAAAGTCCGCAAAAAAAACGCCGATAGCTATCATAGATATTGGCTCAAATTCTGTGCGTCTGGTGGTCTTTGATGGCGCCAGGCGCAGTCCAGATACCTTGTTTAACGAGAAGATTTCCTGTGGCCTTGGTCGCGAAATCGCCTCAACCGGCCGCCTTGCCGATAGTGCGGTGGAGCGCGCCCTGGAGGCGCTGACCCGGTTTCGCGCCATTGCCGATCGCATTGGTGTCAAAAAAATTCACGTAATTGCCACTGCTGCGGCCCGTGAAGCAGAAAATGGCCCCGATTTCATTGTCTGGGCAGAAGGTATTTGTGGCACAAAAATCGAAGTTTTGTCCGGGCGCGGTGAAGCGGAGATGGCTGCCAACGGGGTGATTGCCGGCATGCATGACGCCGAAGGGTTGGCTGGCGACATGGGGGGCGGTAGTTTAGAGCTCATTGACATTGCCGATGCTCACCTTGTCGGGGGAAAAACCTTGCCGCTTGGCAGTTTGCGCCTGATGGATGTCACCAAAGGCGATATGCAAAAAGCCGGTGAGTTCATTGATGAGCAATTGGCGAGTGTGGATTGGCTGCACAAGGGCAAAGGGCGGCCATTTTATGCCGTCGGAGGCACATGGCGTGCCCTGGCGCAGCTCTATATGAAGCAATATGACTATCCGTTACATGTCATACATAATTTTGCCATTGATGCCGATGAAGCCCATCGGTTTGCAGATTTTGTCACCTATAAAATACTCAAATCACCTGAAACACTGCTTGGCTTTGACGAACTTTCGAAAGTGCGGCAAAGCACGCTCCCTTATGGCGCTTTGCTGATGGAGCGGGTGATCCGCCAGATCGAGCCCTCCACCGTCATCACCTCGGCTTTTGGCGTGCGAGAAGGTCTGCTGTTTAGCTTGCTTGGCAAAAAAGAACGTAACCGCGATCCGCTCATTGCCTCATGCGAAGATCTGGCAAAAATGCGGGCTCGCAGTCCCAAACACGGACGTGAATTATGTGAGTGGACGGATCGGTTGTTTGTCGACAAGCACCTGCTGGAAAGCGATGAAGAACGCCGCTTGCGTCACGCGGCATGTCTGCTGTCTGATATTGGCTGGCGCGCCCATCCAGATTACCGCTCCACACAAACCCTCAACTTTGTGGCCTATGCTTCCTTTTCTGGCGTTGACCATCCCGGGCGGGCGTTTTTGGCCCTGACCCAGTTTTTCCGTCACGCTGGCGTCAAGGAAGAACCAGATGCCAGCATCCTTGACCTGGTGGATGAGCATACGGTGCGCCGGGCACGCATCATCGGTGCGGCCATTCGCGTCGCGGCCATGGTGTCGGCCGCCTTGCCAGGGCTCAACGAGCACACCCCCATTGATCTGGATGATGAAAAGCGTCTGGTGCTCACCCTCTCCATGGAAAATGCGGTACTTGAGGGGGAGCGATTGCAAAAACGCCTGGGTGTTTTGGCAAAACTGCTGGACCGCAAAGCGGTGGTCCGCGTTGACCATGAAATAGGCTAGCGAAAAACCCTGGCTGGTTTAGGTGGCCTCACTTGTCTCACTTGTCTCGCTGGCCTCGCTTGGCTCGTTGAGGTCAGTAAGTTCGATTGCCGATATAATACCATTGCGAAGTCCAAGGGAAATCTTGCCATTTTTGAGAGCAATGGCATCAGCACCAAACAGATCGCGGCGCCAGCCTTTGAGGGCCGACACATCCGCATTGTCATCCAGGGCAATCTTTTCCAGATCTCGCGCATTGGCGATGATTTTGGAGGCGACATTGTTTTTGACGGCTGTGGTTTTCAATAATCCCCGTAACAGCTCGACAATCGCCTGTTGTTCGCTGGACAAGCGAGGGGCTCGTTTCATGACCGGCAACTCGTCACGATCTACCGCCAGACCGCGTTTGACGCCCTTCAGCAATTCTGCCCCATAGGAAGATCTGACGATGCCCTTGGTCACTGAACGCAGGCTTCCCAGCTCATCTTCATTGGCCGGGGCCCGGTTGCTGACTTCGTAGATCACATCGTCTTTGACAACGCGATTGCGTGGCAGATTTCTGGATTGAGCCGTTGCTTCGCGCCATTTGGCCAGCTCGATCAAGACGCCAAGCCGGTTGTGCTTGATATTGCGCAACTTCAAACGCTTCCAGGCATCATTTGGATGTTGTCGATAGAGATCTGGATTGACAAGGGCGTCCATTTCCTCGGTCAGCCAGGTCGAGCGATTGGCTGCAGATATCTTGGCAAGTAAAATGGGGTAGGCCTTGGCCAGATGGGTCACGTCGGCCAGCGCATAGGTCAGCTGATGCTCCTGCAAGGGCCGACGCCGCCAGTCGCTATAGCGCGAGGTCTTGTCGATGGGAATATTGAGAGTCTTTTGAATAAGGTCAGCATAGCCAACCTGTTCGCCAAATCCGCAGACCATTGCGGCGATCTGGGTATCAAACACCGGCGTTGGCAGGGAATCAGATAAATAGTGGACAATCTCGATATCCTGGCGCGCGGCGTGGAACACCTTGGTTACCCGCGTGTCTCGCATCAGATCAAAAAAGGGCTCTAGTTCCAGTCCCGCAGCCAGGGGATCAACAATAACTTCTGTTTCCCCGCCCGCCATCTGGATAAGGCAAAGCTCTGGCCAGAACGTACTTTCGCGCATGAACTCGGTATCGACACATACAAAGTCTGCTGTTGCGAGCTCGGTACATACAATTGCTAGCTCGTCTGTTTTGGTGATAATTTTCATCGCGTATATATATCCCAGTCCGATTTGGATGTCTTGTGATACCTGCTCTCAAATTTATATCTTTGTGAGAAGGCCGCTGCTCGGTAAATTATTTTGTCCGGGGGGCATTTTGATGAGTTTGATTGCCTGATCAGCATTTTTTTTAAACTATCATAAACGACAATCGGGGCAATTTTAATTGTTGGCTAAAATTGATCCGCATTCATATGTATCCTGAGCGATGGCAAAAGTCCAGTACAATTTGGCCTGGCGCCCAAAAGCAGGAAAGCATTAGTCACAGTTTATCCACATGATCCCCCCAGCCGGTTCATGATTATTCAACATATAGTGGGTGTCATAAGTGCAACATACCAGAGCTTGTATTTTGTGACAGAATCGCAGATAGTAAATTCAACGAAAGCGCAATGGTTTTCCAACTCTCTAGGGAGCCGTGGCAGTTCGTTGAAAGTAACAAGCGTAAGATGATAATGAAGCTGGGCGCCAGCCCACATAATCGCAACTCAGCTCCGTGGGGGAGTAGATCAGGACCGCTTTATCATCGAGAATAAGTAAAAGATTACCATGAACCATGGATTGCTCCATCACTTGTCGGGGCAAGCCATTTTGGCCTGTTGAGTTTGTATATCAAGCCCATAGGTTCGTGTCGTTGCTATGCGTTGTAAGTAGTTAGTCGCCCGCATTTTCCAGGGCGCAACAATAATGATTATAATGAGGGGATCACTCCCCTCAAAGCCTTTAGCATCGATCCTTTGTATTGGATCACGGGAACATCTTTAGATAGGTCCTGGTGTTTTGTCTTTGCGTTTTTTTGTATTTGCTTTGCCTTGGATCTCCACCATTTGGGGAACACTAGAATGCGCATCGAACGCCGGTTTACAACAGCCAACCAATCCGCCTACGCCGATATTAAATTTCGCAAAGCTTTAAGCGAAATCAAAAACCCTGATGGTTCGACCGTTTTTCATATGGACGATATTGATGTCCCTGAACAGTGGTCGCAGGTGGCTGCCGATATTCTGGCGCAAAAATATTTCCGCAAGGCTGGCGTTGCCATGTGCCTTAAGAAAGTTGAAGAAAACAGTGTTCCCTCATGGTTGTGGCGCAGTGTCCCCGACGAGCAGGCCCTGGCCAAATTACCCAAAGAACAACGCTATGGATCGGAAACCGATGCGCGGCAAATTTTTGACCGTTTGGCTGGCACATGGACCTATTGGGGCTGGAAGGGCGGCTACTATACCTCCGAATCTGATGCCCGCGCCTTCTATGACGAAATGCGCTATATGCTCGCCATGCAAATGTGCGCACCCAATTCCCCGCAATGGTTCAACACCGGGCTGCACTGGGCCTATGGCATTGATGGGCCAGGGCAGGGGCATTTTTATATAGACCCGCAGACACGCGAATTGGTGCGCTCCAAATCATCCTATGAGCACCCACAGCCTCATGCCTGCTTTATCCAGTCGGTCAATGATGATCTGGTCAATGAGAACGGCATTATGGACCTTTGGGTCCGCGAAGCGCGCCTGTTCAAATATGGCTCTGGTACCGGATCCAATTTCTCCCACATCCGTGGCAAGGATGAGCCCTTGTCTGGTGGTGGTAAATCTTCAGGTCTCATGAGCTTTTTGAAAATCGGCGACCGGGCCGCTGGGGCCATCAAATCGGGCGGCACAACAAGGCGCGCGGCCAAAATGGTGGTGATCGATATTGATCACCCTGATATTGAGGAATATATCAACTGGAAGGTCAAGGAAGAGCAAAAAGTTGCGGCGCTGGTCACCGGCTCCAAAGTTTGTTCTGAACATCTTTCGCGCATCATGAAAGCCTGTGTGAATTGCGAAGCCGACGGCGATGATTGCTTTGATGCCAAGCGCAACCCGGCCCTGAAGCGTGAAATCAGAGCGGCCCGCAAGGCCCTTGTCTCTGACAATTATATCCAGCGGGTCATCCAGTTCGCCAAGCAGGGCTACAAGGATATTGAATTTGCGACCTATGACACGGACTGGGATTCAGAAGCCTATCTGACCGTCTCTGGCCAAAATTCCAATAACTCGATCCGTGTCACAGATGACTTCTTGAAAGCCGTCAACAAGGGGGGAGAATGGTCTCTCAAGGCCCGCAAAGATGGCAAGGTCACCAAAACTCTTGATGCCAAAGAACTATGGGAACAAGTAGGGCATGCGGCCTGGTCTTGTGCCGACCCTGGCATACAATTTCATACGACCATCAATGAATGGCATACCTGCCGGCAATCAGGAGAGATCACCGCGTCGAACCCTTGTTCTGAATATATGTTCCTAGATGATACGGCCTGTAACCTTGCCTCACTCAATCTGATGGCGTTTGCTGACGACAAGCACAAGCTCGATCTTGATGCGTTTGAGCACGCCGTTCGCTTGTGGACCATGGTTCTGGAAATCTCGGTATCGATGGCGCAGTTCCCCTCGCAAAAGATTGCCGAACTCTCCTATCGCTATCGCACCCTGGGGCTGGGTTTTGCCAATATTGGCGGCTTGCTGATGTCCATGGGTCTGGCCTATGACAGTGAAGAAGGCCGAGCCCTTGCTGGTGCCATCAGTGCCTTGATGACCGGCACGTCTTACGCCACCTCATCCCAGATGGCGAAAGAGCTGGGGGCCTTTGAAGGCTTTGAGAGCAATAAAGCTGACATGATGCGGGTTATTCGCAATCATCGCCGCGCCGCTTATGGGGAACATGACACCTATGAGCAGCTTAGCACATCGCCTGTGCCGCTCAATCACGGTTCCTGCCCGGACAAGGATCTGGTCGATCGGGCTTGCCGTTCCTGGGACATGGCGCTGGAGCTGGGGCAGCTGCATGGCTATCGCAACGCGCAATCAAGTGTGATTGCTCCCACTGGCACCATCGGACTGGTGATGGATTGCGACACAACGGGCATTGAGCCGGATTTTGCCATCGTCAAGTTCAAGAAGCTGGCCGGTGGTGGTTATTTCAAGATCATCAACAGAACCATCCCCATCGCTCTTGAGACGCTTGGTTATTCCCCAGAAGAAGTTGAAGCCATCAAGACCTATGCCGTTGGGCATGGCACGCTAAATGGCGCGCCCAGTATCAATCATGAGGATCTGGCCGCCAAGGGCTTCACAAAAGAGGTGATAGCCACCGTTGAAGAGAGCCTGGTAACCGCCTTTGACATCAAATTCGTATTCAACAAATGGTCACTTGGCGAAGCCTTTTGCCGTGACCAGCTGAAACTGACGGACGAGCAGCTGAATGATCCTGATCTTAATCTGCTTACGGCCATTGGTTTTACCAACAAACAGGTAGAAGCAGCCAATGAATATTGCGTTGGTGCCATGACTTTGGAAGGTGCTCCAAAAATCAAAGACGAGCATTTGCCGGTGTTTGATTGTGCCAATCCTTGTGGCAACAAGGGGAAGCGTTATTTGAGCGCACAAAGCCATATTCACATGATGGCGGCGGCGCAACCGTTTATCTCGGGGGCCATTTCCAAGACCATCAATATGCCCAATACAGCCAGCATTGAGGAATGCAAGGAAGCTTATATGCTGTCATGGCGTCTGGCATTGAAAGCCAATGCGCTTTATCGCGATGGCTCAAAACTGTCTCAGCCGCTCAATTCTCAATTGCTGTCCGATGATGAAGAGGAAGCAGATGACATGGTGGATGCTTTGGCAAGTGCCGAGGCAACAGCCAAGCGGGCGACAATCGTTGCCGAGCGCATTGTTGAACGGGTGGTGATACGTGAACGCCTCGAATCCGAACGCGAAAAACTTCCTCATCGCCGCACCGGCTATACCCAAAAAGCGGTGGTTGGAGGCCACAAGGTCTATCTGCATACCGGGGAATATAAAGACGGGCGTCTTGGCGAGGTGTTCATTGATATGCACAAGGAAGGCGCTGCGTTCCGCTCCTTGATGAATAATTTTGCCATCGCTATTTCGCTTGGCTTGCAATATGGCGTGCCGCTTGAAGAGTTTGTGGAGGCCTTTACCTTCACCCGTTTTGAACCAGCTGGCATGGTGCAGGGCAATGATTCCATCAAGAACGCCACATCCATTCTTGACTATGTGTTCCGCGAATTGGCCGTTTCTTATCTGGGGCGGGGGGACCTGGCCCATGTTACGCCAAATGTTGGCAATACAGAGCTTGGGGGCGGCGTAAACGAGGGGGCGGTTGATGCGGACAATTATATTTCCCGCGGCCTGACCCGTGGCACATTCACGAAGAAAATAATGATCGTGCAAGATAGTGGCGCCGCCGCCATCCAGCAAAATGAGGCCATCGCTCCCAGTAGTGAAATACAGGTTGAATTGTCGCCAACTGATCTGGGGACGGGAGCGATCAACACGCAACAAGCCCCCGTTCAACAGCTAAAAACCCAGGATAATCTGCGCATGGAGGCCAAGGTCAAAGGCTATGAGGGGGAAGCATGTGGGGAATGTGGGAATTTCACGCTGGTACGTAACGGTACCTGTATGAAATGTGATACCTGCGGCTCGACAAGCGGTTGTTCATAGGCTTTAGCGAACCTCAAAGACAGCACTAAAAGTACCCGGTCAAGGGCCATTATTGGTCCTTGATCGGGTATTTTTCACATCTGGTCGATAAATATTCACGAATCACCTACTATAGTAGGCAAGTCAGTTATTCGTTCTGTGCTGCTTTGTCTGTCTGGAGATTGTAATATTATGTATCAGCCCGCCCAACTCGATAGTTTTATCCGTTTGTTGATCTGCCATTTGGGCAATGTCCTGACACAGGGCGAACAACTTATCGACAACCAGTCCAACCAGGCACGCATGGAGTTGCTGCAAATTGCCATCGAGCAGGGGGCGGAAATCACCAGCCAGGCGGAACATCAGCAAGATTGTGAAATGCTGTTTGCCCTGCAAATGATCCAGTCCCGCGAATGGGTTGATCGTCTGGGCCAGCTCGATCCGCAAGTGGAACGAGATACCGACGAATTTCTGGCAGCGACATTCCCTATCGAAAAGCTGGTTAGAGATCGCGAGGCGTGCGATCAAAACTACAATCTGCAAAACATCATGACGCGATCACAAAATGATTGTGCTTTGCACGATGAATTGACCAACTACGTAAATGTAGAAGCCATGATGTGTGCGATTTTCGAATTGCTTGGCCGACTGGAAGAGCAATATGATCTGATCGAAGAGCTGTTTGAACAAAAACATGTGGTCAATGGTGTGCCGTTTGGCGCCAAATACAGCAATAATCAAAGCGCTAAAATCATTCCGCTTTTTGCCGCAGACCCTCAAATAGTAGCACAAGACAATGATGATTGAGCACCAATGCCCCTGTCTAAGGGGGATTTGAGGCAATTAAGCCGTTTTTCAACTCAATCTTAATCAACATAACTAATACTCTATCTTATAGCTTGGGCTCAGTTCAGGATAGATGTGATGCAAATTAGTCAGAATGGACCTTCTTCGAATAGTCATGTTATCAATATTTCGCGTATTTCGCGGTTGATATCTCTGATACTGATCTGCCTTTCGATGGTAGCCATCACGCTAGATTTTCACCAGGCCGATGCCGTGTTTGCGCGTGCATCCGTTTTGCCCGTTTATCTGCTATTTTTCATTTTGATGTATCTGGCCTGTATTCTCGTCGAATATGTCTCTTTGTGGTGTGAGCGCGGGCAAAGCTTTCATTGCGCGCGGGTGTTTGTACACTGTGTAGCTCTGCTACTTGTGACCTTTGAGGTGGGAACCTTCTATAGCTCGGGGACCGATGTGTATTCGCATTTGCCAGACCATTCACTTACCCGGATCCTCTCCCACGTCGTCACTACTCCCGCAAACTTCCACGATGCGCGGATCTAGCTTATCGGAGCCAAGTTTTGCCATAAGCAGAATTTTTGCCTCTGACAGTGAGCTGCTATTGGTGGAGCGCAGGACAAGATCGGCCCCCAGGCGGTTATGTTCAAAAAATGGATAGCTGCCAAGCATCAGATCATCGAACTGTTGCTGCAACTCCTTCAAAGGGATGGCAATCTGGCTTTCGGGCGCAAAAACGCGAATAGTCACCGTCATGAATGGCTCGGCAGAGCGCAAACAAGGCAAGATGCAATCCAGCATCGCACGCATGATTTGCGGGATACCCGCCATGACAATAACGTTCTCCAGCATGAAACCAGGGGTGTGTGAAATGGAGTTCTCGATAAGCTCTGCCCCCGCTGGAATGCGAGCCATACGCAGGCGCTGGCAGCGCAAATCTTCTTCGCGGTAGCGTTTGCGCATCATTTCGAGGGCGCGATCATCAACATCTATGGGGACGCCAAAGGCCCTGGCAATGCTATCAGCCGTGATATCGTCGTGGGTTGGGCCAATCCCGCCAGTTGTAAACACATAGTCATATCGCGCCCGTAGAGTGTTTACGCTCTCGACGATTTGGATTTCAACATCAGGAATTATGCGAACTTCGCATAAGGTGATACCGGTGCTGCTGAGCTTGCTGGCAATATGGCTGGTATTTTGGTCGCGTGTTCTTCCCGACAGGATTTCATCGCCAATTATCAGTATGGCCGCAGTAATCTGCTTGTCATCATTCATGCACGTAGCTCCCCATTCATCGAGCCACAAAAGGCATCAGGTGCCCCGAACCAATCATTCAAACCAGATCAATTATACCATTAAAATGGAAGCGGTTTCGTCAAAAACGATGCCATGCACCGCTTTGTGTCATGTTCGCCAAACCCAAAAGGGTGGCCAATGCGCGAGGTGCTTTGATAGCAACCGATGACCAAAACTCGTTTCTGGCCCTTTATACGACATAAAGGGCCAGATGAATAAGTTGGGTTTAGCTGGTTTTACGCTGCCACCAGCCTCTCTTCTTTGGAGCATCGGCGGCTTTCTCGCTCTCCACTTTGGGAGGTGTGTTCTTCTTTGCCGATGGCTTGTTTATGGCCTGTGCGGGCGCGTCCGCCTCATTGGGAGTGGCGGGGTTTTGACGTCCATTGCTGCGGGCTTTAGCAGGCTTTTGCTCGGATTTTTCGACTGAGGGGGCAACCTCAGGCGTTTCGCTTTTGGCATCATGTGAAGGCTTGTCACTCGATCCAGCCGATTGATCAGCACTGGCTGTTTCAGTATTCTGCCGGTTGTCGCCGTCTTGAGCCGTTTTGTCCCTGTTTGTATTATTTCGTCCGCGACCGCCACGACGTCCTCTGCGGCGTGAACGCCGAGGCCGATCGCTCTCTTGGTCTTCGCCTCCAGATGCCTGGGGACCGTCCTTGTTTTCAGATTGCTCGCCGCCATTGCCATCTGCTGAAGCGTCACTTGCAGCAGCATCTCCGCGCGGCTTGCGACGTCGGGGGCGGCGATTGCGTTTTGGACGTTCGTCTTCGCTCTTTGGCGGACTGTCAGTGCTTTCCTTGGTGTCGCTATTGCTCTCTTCGTCGTCCCCTTGATAGGCCCAGTCAATGCTCACGACTTTGCTGTCGGGAACATTTGGGGTGGTCCGGGCAGGGGCACCTTTTTCAATCGTATAATTGATGCCGTGAAGGCTGGCGTTCCCCACAATGGTCACCGTAATTCCGTAATGGTGTTCAATTTCCTTGAGATAGGCACGCTTGAAATTGAGGATATAAAGAGCCGCATCCGTCGTCGTATTGACTTTCAGATCTGTTTTTTGACCGGTCATCAAGCTATCTTCAACCGATCGCAATACGTATAGCGCGACCGATTCGGTTGAACGGATGATGCCAGTACCAAGGCAATGGGAACATTCTGTGGTTGATCCCTCAAGCACACCGGTGCGCAGCCGTTGACGCGACATTTCCAGCAAGCCAAAGCCACTGATCGGTCCGACTTGAATACGAGCTCTGTCAGTTTTGAGGCTGTTTTTGGTCATCTGCTCGACAGCACGATTGTTTTTGCGCTCGTCCATATCTATAAAATCTATGACGATAAGCCCGGCGAGATCGCGCAAGCGCAATTGCCGCGCCACTTCCTTGGCTGCCTCCAAATTGGTATTGAGGGCCGTTTCCTCGATACTGAATTCGCGTGTTGATTTGCCAGAGTTAACATCCACGGCAACCAGAGCTTCGGTTTGATTGATGACGATATAGCCGCCGGATTTAAGCTTCACCTCGGGGTCGAACATGGCATTGAGCTGACGTTCAACCTGATGGCGCATGAACAAGGGTTCTTGATCCTTGTAATGATGCACATTCTTGGCATGGCTTGGCATAATGAGGCGCATGAAGCCTTTGGCCTCGCGATAGGCTTCATCCCCGGCCACCACAACCTCGTCGATCTCTTTGGAATAGAGATCGCGTATGGAGCGCTTGATGAGGTTGCCTTCTTCATAGATCAGGGTCGGGGCTGATGAATCCAGCGTATATTCGCGAATATTTTCCCACAGGCGCAACAGATAATCAAAATCTCGCTTGATCTCCGCTTTCGTGCGTGCCGCACCAGCCGTTCGAACAATGAGGCCGGTCCCTTCTGGCACTTCAACATTATTGGCGATTTCGCGCAGGCGCTTGCGGTCCTTGATATTGGTTATTTTGCGAGAAATACCACCGCCACGGGCGGTATTTGGCATCAGTACCGTATAACGGCCTGCCAAAGACATATAGGTGGTGAGCGCTGCCCCCTTGTTGCCGCGCTCTTCTTTGACAACCTGGATCAGTATGATCTGATTGCGCTTGATGACCTCTTGAATCCGGTAGATTTTACGACGCCGGCGTTTGGGCCGTGCCGGTACTTCTTCCAGAGCGTCCTCGGCTCCGACCGTTTCAAGGTCATTTTTCACGTCACCAAATTCATCGCCATGGTCAGCTGTATCTGCTGCGCTGGCCTCGCTGTCGGCCTGTTCTGTGTCGTCATTTAGCTCATCACTGCTGGCAATATCAGATTGCTCTGTTACCGTTTCTGCCGATGATTTAATGGCTGCGAGATATTCTGTGCCAGCGCTTTCAGTGATATATTCAACAAGGTCGCCGCTTTTTGGCGGCCTCTTGCGTCCCCGGCGTTTGCGCCCGCCAGCAGCTTTGCGCTTCTCTGCGGCGTCTTCTTGTTTGGCTTCCAGTTCACGCTGTTCGGCGGCGTCGCGCGCTTCTTCTTCTTTCAAGAGGATGCGATCAGCCACAGGGATCTGATAGTAGTCGGGATGGATTTCGTTGAAGGCCAGAAAACCGTGCCGGTTACCGCCATATTCGACGAAGGCAGCCTGTAGCGAGGGTTCTACCCTCGTGACCTTGGCGAGATAAATATTACCTCGCAATTGCTTTTTGTTGGCTGATTCATAGTCAAATTCCTCGATGCGATTGCCGCGAACGACCACTACCCGGGTTTCTTCCGGATGAGCGGCATCGATAAGCATTTTGTTTGCCATATTGATAGATCTCCAGCGCAGCGTCCACACTTGCTATTGCAATGCGTTCCTCGTCTATGCAGGGAAACACGGGGTGAACGGTCGCTATAATTATAGGATTATACTTGCTAATAAATTGAAGAGGCAATTGGCCAAAGCAGGTATAAAGACGCGTGTGCCGTCGATGGTCTGTATGGTCTCGAAGAGGTTGATCGACCTGGGCCACGGGACAGCACGTCGGGTCTGGCCCGTCCGTCTTGTCGTTCATGGTTCCGCTCGATGCCAATATCATCAATTGATTCTTCATTGTTATTCGAAGACGGGAATTTCCGTCATCATTACTTTTGCCATTGGGACGATCATCCGATCATGTACCCTTTGGGCGGTGTCGAGATTTTCAACCCTGCATAGATTTAGGGGATCAAATCCGGCACAAAATTTTTGCGATCATTAAAACATTTTCCGGATCAGTACCCGGTCGTGCTTTGTGTACAAATGAATTTCTATTACTTCACAGCACTCGATTTTAACTAAAAGACTGCCCCTCACTCACAGGAGGATACAGGTACGGCTCTTCGTCTCGATAGAATGAGGAGCGCATCTTGCCTTCAGCCTGCTGCATTGTCAGTAATATTGGAGCTTTCCCTTCAAGTTCAACCCCAGTAATACTGTAGAAAGCAAATCCCTTGGAGGGAGAAACAATATGGTTTCATCTGCTGAACGAACATTACGTGCTGATGGGCCGGTTTGGCAAGCAATATTGAGATATTTGATGAATAACTCTCCATTGACAGGATCCAGCCAAAATTTTGCCATCAGCATAAGTTTTTCATAGTTTTAAGTATAGCGCTTGAGAAGGAAGCGCTAATTGATCATTCGGGCCTGAAAATTGACGCCGAATCGCGCTAGACTTTTGGCTATGAGCCAGCCATCGAGCAAAATAGAGACCCTTGTTAACCAACAAGGCGCGCAACCAGAGAGGAGAGCCATGTACCACCGTCAATTTTCTAGCATAACTGGCCGGTTTACATTCCTTTGCGTGGGCCGCTCGATCATTGGTTTTTTAGCGTTGTTCATGATGAGTATACCATCACCCGTCTGGGCCAATACGACAATCGCCCAGAGTGCGCGTCTTGGCGGCGATGCCAAACGCATGACATTTGTGGTCAATCTCTCTAAAAAAGTCGACATCAAGGTGTTTACCCTGGCCAAACCCTACCGGGTAGTCATTGATCTTCCCGAAGTTAAGTTTCAATTCCCCGCCGGCCTGGGCAGAAAAGGCAAGGGATTGGTGAGTGCCTATCGTTACGGTCTCTTTGCTCGCGGCAAATCGCGTATTGTAATCGACGTAAAACATCCGGTTCTGGTGACCAAGGCGCAGGTCATTGACGGGATTGGCAATCAGCCGGCACGAATGGAACTGGTGCTGGTCAAAACCACCAAGGAAAAATTTTCACGCAGCCTCTCAAAACGCAATCTGATCACTAATCTCGCCCCCGTCAAACCCACACCAAAGGAACCCGTCGCCCCAAAAATACCTGTAAAACCGTCCAAAAATGATCCCAGACCGATGATCGTCATTGATCCTGGTCACGGCGGCGTAGACCCTGGAGCGATTGGCTCCAAAGGAACGCTTGAAAAACAGGTGGTATTGACGTTTTCCAAGGTTCTAAGGAAGCAGTTGCTGGCAACCGGGCTCTATCGTGTCGCATTGACCCGGGCTATAGACACCTATATTCCCTTGCATGATCGGGTTAAAATCGGCCGCAGCAACGGGGCCAGCCT
>JAJRRW010000063.1 GCA_024279115.1 Alphaproteobacteria bacterium | reverse complement strand
GTTCAGCATCACACAATTCAACAACCCATTTTTTCTTTGACATGAATATCCTCCTTACCAAACAGTTTTGCTAGGGTAAGGAGTGAATCACAGTTGTAGAAAAATAACCACAATAATTATGTGATGCAGTCCACTAGTGCGTTTTGCATTTATTCAGACTCAGAAACAGCTAAGCCGTTTTGCTTTGGTTTCAAGTTAAGAAATGCAGGATATATCTGGATATTTTCAAATTTCCTGATGCCGTGAACTCACGAAAAATATCCAAGACCCAGCTTCAGCCGCTGCATAGCCGCGCAAGCCCCTGCCAACACTCAAAAACCGCTCGAAAAGTAAATTTTTCCGCGCGCAACGTCTGATATTCTTCCAGGCACTCACAATAAAATCACAAGTGTCGCCAAGAAAATAACAGGCATCAAAACAACAAATATCGGACTCCATATTGCATTTGTTTTCGGCTCGGTAGTGTCAACTGACTCTTAAAGAAGTCATATGTGGACCTATAGAGGCAAGCAAGTATCGTCTATCATTTTCATTACCGATTTTAATTTCTGAACTGATTTTTCATATCTTTAGTTACAAACAACCTAGGAGTTAATCATGGCACTTTCATATTTGCTTGCTATTGATGGCAGCTCTGGCAGTCAAAGAGCGGTTGAGTATGCGATTGGCCAGGCCAGACATAGCGGCGCGAAAATCGTTGTTGCCTATGTCATCGAATGGTCCCCTTACGCTTTCAACACCCCAGAAGAAAATGCTGAACGACACAAACGCCGCGAAGAAGAGCTTGAGCGCGCCAAGACACTGGTCATATCGCCCGTGGCCGCTGAACTGCGCGAAGCCGGTTTAAGCGTCACCACCGAGGTGCAGCACGGCAATACCGCCAAGACACTGATTGAAATCGCGCTTAGTCATAATGTCGCTCAGATCGTGGTGGGCCGGCAAGGGGAATCCGGCCTGAAAAGTCTGTTGTTTGGGTCCATTGCCGCCAATCTGGTGCAAAGCTCGCCGCTACCCGTGACGGTGGTTCCCTAAACCATAAGCTGCCAATAATCCGATATTCGTAACCAGAGGGAGAACCCAATGAAACGCCTGTACCTAACCCTAACCGCCTGGCTGTTTTGACGCTGCCAGCCATGGCGGGCATTGATGAAACCATCAATGCATTCACCAAACCAGTTGCCGAAATCATTGTGCAGATTGTCTTTTTCAAAGTGCCTTTGTTCGGCGCGCAACTGCCTTTGGTGGTTTTATGGCTGGTCATTGGCGCGGTGTTCTGCACGCTCTATATGGGCTTTGTCAATGTTCGAGGCTTCAAACATGCCATCGAGCTGGTGCGCGGCGATTATGCCAACCCCAATGACAAGGGGGAGGTGTCGCATTTTCAGGCATTGGCAACCGCCGTCTCGGGGACTGTGGGGATAGGCAATATTGGCGGCGTCGCCATCGCCGTGACGATTGGTGGGGCCGGCGCGACCTTCTGGTTGATTGTCGCTGGTTTTTTGGGCATGTCGACCAAATTTGTCGAATGTACGCTGGGGGTCAAATACCGCACAGAAAATCCCGATGGATCCGTCTCGGGTGGTCCCATGTACTATCTGTCCAAGGGCTTTGCAGAGCGCGGCATGCCCGGCTTTGGCAATTTCATGGGCACCTTCTATGCCGTAGGTATTTTTATCGGCGCGCTTGGCATTGGCAATATGTTCCAGTCGAATCAGGCCTATGTTCAGCTTAACAATGTTGCGGGCGGCGGGCTGGATGGCTATGGCTGGCTGGTCGGCCTGATCATGGCAGCTATTGTGTTTTCCGTGATCATCGGCGGTATCAAGTCGATTGCCCGGGTCACCGAGAAAATCGTGCCATTCATGGCGATCTTTTATTGTGTGTTTGCCCTGATTGTCATTTTCATGAATTTCAGCTCCATTCCTCAAGCCATCGCCAACATCTTTACAGGCGCCATGACTGGTGAGGGGGTCACAGGTGGGGCCATTGGGGCTCTGATCATCGGCTTCCAGCGCGCTGTGTTCTCCAATGAAGCCGGCATCGGCTCCGCCTCCATCGCCCATTCGGCCGTGCGGACCAACGAACCCGTCACCGAGGGCTATGTGTCCTTGCTGGAGCCCTTCATTGACACCATCATCATCTGTACTATCACCGCGTTGGTCATCGGCACATCGCAAGTTGCTGATCCCAATTTTGCCGGCGATGCCAAAGGTATCGCCATGACGTCAGCGGCCTTTGAGCGCCAACTTTCCTGGTTCCCCATACCGCTGGCCTTTGCAGGTGTGTTGTTTGCCTTTTCAACGATGATTTCGTGGTCCTATTACGGACTGAAGGGCTGGACCTATCTGTTTGGCGCAAGCAACTTTGGACAAACGATCTACAAGCTGATCTTTTGCGCCTTTGTTGCCCTGGGCTGTATCGTTCAACTCGGTCCCATCCTTGATATTTCCGATGCACTGGTGTTCTTGATCTGTGTACCAAATATCCTTGGCCTCTATTTCCTTGCCCCCATCGTCAAACGCGAAATGAACAGCTATTTCGCTCGCGTCAAAAGCGGAGAGATCAAGAAATACAAAAACGCCTAGCAGCGTTGGCGTAAATTCAGCCATAAGTAGAGGTAGAAGCAAACGCAAAAAGGGAGGCAATCATATTGCCTCCCTTTCTTGTCGGGCACATCAACGATGGTGCGCGCCCCTTGTGCGGCCAGAGCTTGATGGCATCATATCAACTGCTCTTGCGAGCAGCTTCTACCTCTTGGCGCACCAGATCGTAAAGCTGGCGTGCGCCAAATGAGGGCAGCGGTTTGCCATTGACGAAAAAGGTGGGCGTCTGCCTGACACCAACCGCTTTGACATCGGCCATATCCTGATTTAAAACCGCCGTGATTTCCGGGTTCATCATGTCTTTGCGGGCACGCGCCACATCCAGTCCGGCGTCCGCAGCCGCCTGCCAGGCCTTGTTGATGTCCGGGGCACGGTGATTGGCCCAGACCGGCTGCTTTTCCAACAGGTTTTCGAGCACCGGCTTGAATATATTTTGCAGGCGCGCCGTCTCCAATATGCGTACGACTTCGTCCGAGCCCTTATGAAAAGTCGTATAGCGAATGACCACCCTTACCGATTTAGGAAATTTTTCCAAAATCTGTTTGACGACTGGATGAAAGGCCCGACAAGCTTCACAAGCAGGATCGAAAAATTCAACAATCGTCACTGGTGCTTTCTTGGGGCCATAGATAAATGAGTGGGCGCGGACCAGCTGATCTTCGCTCTTGTCGGCAACCGCCCCAGGCTTTTTAGTGTCGCCATTGTACAAGAAGGCGGCCAGAGCAAATATGGCAAAAGCAGCAATGGTTATTTTAGCAACGATATTGTTTTTGGTCATGTGACATTCCCTTTTCGAAGGAGCAGCAAAAGAACGATGATGGCACCAAAGGCACCAAGAGAAAGCAGAGGGATCGGTATATTTCCAAGGATCATCATATTGGCACCAGAACATGATGGACCGGCCCCGCAAGGCTCAATCGCCTTGGGAATGATGCCCATATAAAGCAAGGAATGATAGGCGGCGATCAGCCCGCCAATCACGGCAAGCGGCAGCGCATACCGCCATACCCCCATATCCATCGTGTAGCTCGCAACCATCGAGATCACAGCCAGCGGGAACATGGCGATGCGCTGATACCAACATAGCAAACAAGGCATCTGCCCCATCACTTCGCCGATAAAAAGAGCCCCCAGGGTAGAAATCAGGGCAAGGATCCAGGCGGCAAACAACAGCTGCCCCCCCAGCTCTTTGGCGCGTTTGGTATTTTGGTCAATTTCGGACTTGGTCAATTCTATCCCTTTTCAGACAACAGGCACAACGGGACCATCGCCATGAATGGCCGATGGTCCCGCGGGCTCAATATTTGCAGATGTTCGTTGGCAGCCCCTAGATGACCACCACGCGGGCCCCTTTGGGTACGCGCCTGTACAGATCTTTAACATGCGAGTTGAGCATGCGGATACAGCCGTTGGAAACCGCTCTGCCGATGCTGCGCGGCTGGGTGGTGCCGTGAATACGGAACATGGTGTCGCGGCCATTGCGATACAGATACAAGGCACGCGCCCCCAAAGGATTGCCCGGGCCACCAGGCACACCATTGGCAAATTTGCGATATTTAGGATTACGCTTGATCATGTTTTTGGTCGGTGTCCAGCGTGGCCATTTGGCTTTGCTGCCGATGACCGCGCCGCCGCGAAAGGCCAGACCGGCCCTGCCAACGCCAACGCCGTAACGCCGCGCTCTTCCTGGTGACTCTACCAGATAAAGAAAACGCTTGCGCGGGTCGATGACAATGGTACCAACCGCATAGCCAGTAAGCCGCACCGATTGCGGCAGATATTTTGGGTTCAGCCTGAATTTTCGTTTATTGGCAAGGGCCGCACTCGGCATCATTGCCAGCGCCAGACCACCCAGCATGACTTTTCTTCTACTCAACATAGAACTCTCCTGTAAATTACAGATAACAGATTACAAAATTTTGATATTGGGAATTCGCGGGTCAGGCTTTTGGCGGTTTTCCAAGGCGTTCGGGAAAGGTCGGACTAAGTTGGCGTTGCAAGAAGGCGATCTCACGTAGAACTCTCGACCCCTCATAATTGAAAGCTGGAGGCGTGACAATGACAAAATCCAGCACGCAGTGATGGCTCTCACTCGGCATTTTTTTCTTGTCGTTAACGTCTTCCTTGAGGTCAACCCTGGATACCCGCTCCCCCGCATGGCAGCCAGAGATCGCATAAGATTGACCAAAGTCAGCTTCTTTGGATGAGTGTACTGGCGATGCCGCATGCACCATCATGCCGCTGAACATAACGGTGAAACTTATCAGAACTGCCAGTAATTTACTCATACTTTATCTATAATCCGCTCATCAAATTTCCGCAACCTGCTTATACTCAATTGATTGTGAAAACTTTTCCACGATCAGCAAGGCAACACAGCAAGGGCTGCCAGAGCCGTTCGTTTGAAAATTGCTTGTGGCGAGCGGAGCTGAACTGCGCTCGCTGTCAAGTGGTGACCCAGGGTCCGGGGAGCGGGTATGTAGCAATGTGGCTCCATCAAAGCCCGACACGCTGAGGTGAGGCAGGCCACAAGCACAAAACCCAGCCGTTGAGAGACGCGGTTACAGCTCTTGCAAGAAAGCCAGCACGCCTTGTTTAAACACCGGATCACCCACCGCCTTCATGTGGTCCCTGCCAGGAATAGGCAGAACCTTTGACCCCGGGATCAGTTCTTGCAGTTTTTCGGGGGACCCGGCAATGCCATCTTTGGTGCCTACCGCGATAAGCGTCGGGGTGTTGATGGCTTCAAGCATTTCCCTGGTCACCGAGAGACGCGGGCCGCGCAGGCAGGCGGCGAGGGCTTTGAGATCACCGCCAATACTTTGCGCAAAGGCTCGAAACGAGCGGGCGGTCTGATTGGTGACATCCTCCATGCTTGACGCCTCAAAAGCGGCGGCGATGGGGGCGGAGCCGCCCAGCCCGCGCACCATATTATAGCCCATGCCGGAAAAAATAGCGGCTTTGACGCGGCTCTCATCTTGATGCAATAGAAACGCTGTGATCCGCGCCCCCATGGAATACCCCATCACATATGCCTGCTCGATGCTTAGATGATCAAGCAGACGCACCGCGTCTTTGGCCATCACAGGGGCGCTGTACAATTGCGGGTCATAGAGTTTTTCACTATTTCCATGGCCGCGATTATCAATACAGATGGTTTGATAGCCCGCCTTTATCAGCGTTTTCGTCCAGGAGGGATTGACCCAGTTAGTGGCACCCGTGGAGGCAAAACCATGGATCAGCAAAAAGGGAATATCATGCTGCCCAGCCCCTTTTTCCGGTCCCTCGACCCGGTAGGCGATATTGACGCCATCACTTTGAAAATGGTCCACAACCACTGCCATTTTTTCTCTCCAGCTTGCTGCCTGGATTACCTGGTGGATGAACGTTCCCCCCAAACCTGCCAGCGAATTCAATCATGCACACAAATAGATAACCTGCTTTACGGCCCGACACAGCTGGCGGTCACACGTTCCACGCGGCAGTTCGGATCATTTTCATTGTAGCAATAGCAGGTCACCCCTTGGTCAGAATGATAGGTTTTGCCGATATTGCCCACGCCACGACAGCTTGCATTGGCGATTTTCGCCCCCGGTGCGCATGATTTGCTACATAGTTTTTGCTGATTGGGACCACACGCCTCGTTCAGCACCTTGCCGCCCAAAGAGGCCCCGCCAGCGCTCGCGGGAGCACCAGATCCCTGCTTCTACTCAAGGCGCATTTTCAATTGCTGGATGGTCTGGCGCAACTGATTTAATTCTTGCTTGATCCATTGGCTATGAACATGGTTTTCCTGATGGGCCAAAGCTCCAAACGTGGTAGTAAGGAACGCGATACAAAATAATAATGCCAGTTTTTTCATGCCGATAACCTCTTATACAAAATGAGTTTACGATCGTGCAGCAAAATCACCCGCGCTGCAAATAGGACCCTCTGCCTCATCCTTGGAACCGGGGCTCAGGCAAAGACATTTTCTTCAACCTACACCTGATCAGGGGCGGCGGTATCAATAACCATTTGCGCTATGGCTTCTTCCACCGACATGACTTTTTGGTGCTTGTCGCCAAGGCGGCGCACCGACACCGTATCTTCTTGCGCTTCACGCATGCCAACAACAAACATCACCGGCACCTTGGCGTGGGAATGTTCGCGCACTTTGTAATTGATTTTCTCGTTGCGCAGATCAATTTCGCAGCGCAAACCAGCCGCCAGACATTTTTGTTGCAATGCCAGCCCATACTCATCGGCATCCGAGACAATGGGAGCCACGACAATCTGCGTTGGGGCCAGCCACAGCGGGAAGCGCCCGGCATGCTGCTCGATCAAAATACCGGTAAAGCGCTCCAACGACCCGAACATGGCACGATGCACCATCACCGGCTCATGCTTTTCCCCATCCGCGCCAATATAAACCGCCCCAAGCCGTCCGGGCAAATTGAAATCAAGCTGGGTCGTGCCGCATTGCCAGTCGCGGCCAATGGCATCGCGCAATACATATTCAAGCTTGGGCCCGTAAAATGCCCCCTCCCCTGAATTCAGCTCCCACTCAACACCCGCCGCCTCCAGCACGGCTTTTAGCGCCTCTTCCGACCTGTCCCAGATCTCGTCCGATCCGACCCGTTTTTCAGGGCGGTCGGAAAATTTGATCTTCACATTGTCAAAACCAAATTCCTTGTAGATCGTCATCATCAGATCATTGATCTTGATACATTCTTGCGTGATCTGCTCTGGCGTACAAAACACGTGGGCATCGTCCTGCGTGAACGAGCGCACGCGCATCAACCCGTGCAGCGCGCCAGAAGGCTCATAGCGATGCACCTTGCCAAATTCGGCAACCCGCAAAGGCAGATCGCGATAGCTCTTCAAGCCATGTTTGAAAATCTGTACATGGCCGGGGCAATTCATGGGTTTGCAGCAAAAGGTTTTATCGTCAGGCGTTTGCGTGGTGAACATGTGATCACCAAATTTTTCCCAATGACCAGATGCTTCCCACAGGCTTTTTTCCATCATGTCGGGGGAGTTCACCTCAACATAACCAGCCTCGCTCTGGCGGCGGCGCATATAGGAAATCAATTGCAGGAACAGTGTCCAGCCTTTGGCATGCCAGAACACCGAGCCCGGCGCTTCTTCTTGAAAATGAAACAGATCCATCTCGCGCCCGATACGGCGATGATCGCGTTTTTCCGCTTCTTACAGCATGAAAAGATGAGCCTTTCACTCTTTCTCACTGGCAAAAGCCACGCCATAGATGCGTTGCAACATGGGGTTGTTATGATCGCCGCGCCAATAGGCTCCGGCCAGCTTGGTCAGCTTGAAGGCCGTACCGACCTTGCCCGTTGAGGGCAGATGCGGGCCAAGGCACAGATCCAGCCACTCCCCTTGCCGATAAACACTGATCTCCTCATCACCGGGCAGATCCTCGATCAGCTCAGCCTTGTAGTTTTCACCATGATCCTTGAAATATTTAATCGCCACATCGCGGTCCCAGACCTCGCGCACGAACTTATCATTGCGCTTGACGATCTCACGCATTTTCTTTTCAATTTTGGGAAAGTCTTCAGTAGAAAACGGCTGCTTGGGATCAAAGTCATAATAAAAACCATGCTCGATCACTGGCCCAATGGTTACTTGCGTACCGGGGAACAGTTCCTGCACGGCCTGCGCCATGATATGGGCCGCGTCATGGCGGATCAGCTCAACAGCGTCGAGGTCATCACGCAGCACGATTTCAATCACCGCATCATCGTCAAGCGGTTTTGAAAGATCACACAGCTCGCCATCAACCTTCACGGCGACAGCTTTTTTCGACAAGGATTTGGAAATACTAAGGGCAACCGCAAAGCCATCGACACCGGCTTCATATTAACGGGCATTGCCGTCAGGGAAGGTCAATTTGATCATATATTTTCGGCACGGCAAAGCACAATAGCAACAATGTCCTCAACCGAAACCGCCTCTCACTCTCTGCAAACCAGGCAGGTAAGCTAATTGTTTCGATAAATTTGATAGGCACAGATATTTGCCGATTGGAGGCAAGTGTCAAGAGATAAGTGGTGAGGCTGGTCTCCCAGTTAGCAATTATTGCTCGCCGGGCTTGCCCCGGGGCCTAGTGGCTTGGCGCACTTTATATGCAGGGTTTCGTGAGCTACGAGAGGACTGGGTATGATTTATGTGCGGCACCCACCGGCTCCCGCGACAAGTTTGGGAGCTGCAGCGAGCAAACGCAGAGCCGGGGTCCAGGGGCCACGCTTTTTGCCCTTTCGATGGTTTGCCACCCGCTGCCCTGGATCCCGGGGCAAGCCCGGGAAGCGTTAGGTTTAGCGGGGGGGGGGGAACAAATTGCGATACCCACCAATTTAAGAGAGGCAGGCCACTAGGGCAAGAGGCGTGAAATTTACAGGTAAACAAGTTCGTTGCCCAAGGGACAGTATCTATTGCCGGGGCAAGGCTGTGAGTATAATGCGCTCGCCGCGCGGGCGTTTCTTTTCGTTGCGCTATCGCTTCTTTGTTTGAGCGCAGATGCGCACAGCGCCAAAGGCCAGCCCTTGCAACCCGATATGAAGGGCAAAAGGCATCTGGGTGTCGATAGCAACAGCACTCTACACCGATGCGATCCTTTCGCTGGACTGTGCCCGCACCCCGCCCGAGTTTAGGCAAAATCAAGACACCTACTTTTTGCGTAAAACCTCCAGAAGCATTTTGCCAGGGTCAAGATAATACTGCTTCTTCCAGCCCTGTGTACTGTCATCTTTAAGGTCGCGATGGGGAAACAGGGAGATAATGGCATAATGTAAATGTGGGGGGCGGTTTTTGGCGTTACCGGTATTGCCCACGCTGCCCAATTGCTGACCACGGCGCACCAGCTGCCCCGCTTTGGCAGTCACGGTTTTTAAGTGGGCATAATAATGCACCCGCCATTTCGGCCCGAGAATTCCAAAAGAATTTCCTCCACGCCCCGTTGTATTCACATAAAGCACAATTCCGGATGTGGCCGCCAGCAAGGGCGTCCCTTGGCGCGCAAAAATATCAATCCCCTTGTGAACGCCCGATTTGCCCCATGGCTCATACCAGAACGTCTTGTGGTTCCAGTCATTGGCATCCCCACCTCGCACAGGCATCATCAGATTTTGTGGCCACAAAAAACCGCCCGCAACCACAAGCCCCGCCCCGGCAATAAGTCCCACCAGCCACTTTATCATCTCGTCACTCCAAAATTCAGTTCCCAAGGGCCAGCCCTTGATTTCCGATATGAAGAGGCAAATGGATGTAGGGTGTCAATAGCGAAGCGCATTGCACCAATGCGAGTTCAAATCGGTGCAATACGCTGCGCTATTGACACCCTACTGAAAACAGAATGTCCTACGCGGACAGCGCAAAAGCATCTGTGCTTCCTGTCAAGGGGCAACGGGTTGCCATTCTCTGTTTTGTGCAATCAGGCTGTTGGCGAGAATGATCAATTTTCGCATGACGGCGGTGAGAGCTATTTTGGCTTTTTTACCATTGTCG
>JAJRRW010000062.1 GCA_024279115.1 Alphaproteobacteria bacterium | reverse complement strand
CCATTTCTTTTATCTCACGGCTATTCTTCGCTTGCGTGAAGGCCTCCGTTAGGGCGGGCAATGCCCGGCGCGTGGTCACGCTTGCCTCCCGGTGGTCGGAATTCTTAAACAATTGACGATTTCATTTGTATCAAACCACCCGGTGTAGTCACCGGCAAGGCCGAGCGGCCTCCGCGCTAGCGCAGGCCCGAGCACAGCGAGGATTTGCCGTGAGCGCAAATAAACCACCGAGCTTGCCGTGAGATAAAAACAACCCCGCTGCCCTGCGACATTTTGCAGTCCTTACGTTGCTTCGTGCAACACGTACAAAGTAGGATTGCGCCGGGCGCGGGTTTTGCCGCACATTGAGCGCACCCCATTGGCTTTGCGAATTAGGAACAATATGATCATTTCAGTCAAAGACACCTGGTTTAGCAATGTACGCGGGGACCTTTTGGCCGGGCTGGTTGTGGCGCTGGCGCTGATCCCCGAGGCGATTGCCTTTTCGATCATCGCCGGGGTTGACCCCAAGGTGGGGCTCTACGCCTCTTTTTGCATTGCTGTTGTTACCGCCTTTTTAGGGGGGCGCCCCGGCATGATTTCGGCTGCCACAGGGGCCATGGCCTTGTTGATGGTGACCCTTGTCAAAGAGCACGGGCTGCAATATTTGATGGCCGCCACTTTGCTGACGGGCGTTTTGCAGATCGCTGCTGGTTATTTGCAGCTTGGCTCGCTCATGCGCTTTGTGTCGCGCTCGGTGGTGACGGGGTTTGTCAACGCGCTGGCCATCCTTATCTTCATGGCGCAATTGCCAGAGCTTACCAATGTCACCTGGCATGTTTACGCCATGACGGCGGCGGGCCTTGGCATCATTTACGGTCTGCCCTATTTGACCAAGGCGGTGCCATCGCCGCTCATTACCATTGTTGTACTGACCATTGTTGCCATCATGCTGAACCTTGATATTCGTACCGTTGGTGATATGGGAGAGCTGCCAGATACGCTGCCAATGTTCTTGTTGCCCGATGTGCCGCTCAATTTTGAGACCTTGAAAATCATCTTGCCCTATTCGGTGTCGCTGGCCATTGTTGGCTTGCTGGAAAGCTTGATGACGGCCACCATCATTGATGATCTGACCGATACGAGCAGTGATAAAAACCGCGAATGTAAAGGCCAGGGCGTTGCCAATATCGCCTCTGGCATGATCGGCGGCATGGCGGGTTGCGCGATGATTGGCCAGTCAGTCATCAATGTCAAATCAGGGGGCCGCACGCGTCTTTCGACGCTGGTTGCCGGGGTGTTTTTGCTTATTCTGGTGGTGTTTCTTGGCGAATGGGTCAAGCAGATCCCCATGGCGGCGCTTGTCGCGGTGATGATTATGGTGTCGATTGGCACCTTTAGCTGGGGTTCGATCAGGGATATGAAAAAGAACCCGCTATCCAGCTCGATTGTCATGGGCAGCACGGTGGTGGTGGTGGTGGCCACCCACAATCTGGCCTATGGCGTGTTTGTTGGTGTGCTGCTTTCGGGCATGTTTTTTGCCAACAAGATTGCCCAGTACAAATATGTGCAGTCTGACCTTTCCGATGATGGCCGTCTGCGGGTCTATCAGGTGGTGGGGCAGGTGTTTTTTGCCTCCTCCTACAAGTTCACCGAGTTTTTTGATTTCAAGGAAGTGCTCGACAAGGTAGTGATTGATCTAAGCGAAGCGCATTTCTGGGATATTAGCGCGGTGGCGGCGCTGGACCGGGTGGTGCTGAAATTTCGCCGCGAGGGGACGCAGGTGCAATTGATCGGCCTCAACCGGGCAAGCGCCACCATTGTTGATCGTTTCGCTGTGTATGATAAGCCTGAACTCGTTGATAAATTGATGGATCATTAGCGCCATAAAGGACCTGCAAGAATGAGCATTGAAACCAGTAATGTTGTCGCCTGTATTGATGGCACGGACATTTCCATGGCGGTCTGCGATATGGCCGCCTGGGCAGCTCTGGCCATGCAGGCACCACTGGAAATATTGCACGTGCTGGACAAATCCGCATATCCCGCCAAGCCTGATTATAGCGGCAATCTGGCGCTGGGCTCTCGCTCGACCTTGCTTGAAGAGCTTTCAGAGCTTGATGAAAAACGCGGCAAGCTGGCGCTCGAACAAGGGCGTTTGATGCTCGAAGAGGCCAAGCAGCGGGCCATCAAGGACGGGGTTGCCAAGCCCATCATGTCGCAGCGCCATGGCGGCTTGATTGAAACGCTGGAAGATATGGATGACCGCATCCGCTTGCTGGTGCTTGGCAAGCATAATGAAAAACTGGGCGACCATACGGGATCGCGTCTGGAAAATGTGGTGCGCACCATGGCTCGTCCGATCCTGATTACCACCCCGCAATTTACCGCTCCCAAGCGGGTCATGCTGGCCTTTGATGGCAGCAAGACCACTCGCAAGGGGGTCGAGATGGTGGCTAAGAGCCCTTTGTTCAAGGGGTTGCCTTGTCATGTGGTGATGGTGGGGGAAAACAATACCAGCAATCAAATCGAGCTGGACTGGGCCATTGAAATGCTGGGAGATGCCGGATTTGACGCGCCCGCCAGTATTATTGACGGGGAGGTTGAAACCGTATTGTGCGATTATCGCGCCGCTCACAATATCGATATGCTGATCATGGGGGCCTATGGCCATTCGATGATCCGGCGTTTGCTGGTGGGCAGCACGACCACCAATGTCATTCGCAACGCCTCTGTGCCGGTCTTGCTGTTGCGTTAATTGCCAGTGCTTTTTTCTGGGCCATCGTCTGTGCGGACAAGCGAAACTTCTTGTCGTGCGCGCTCTCATTCGGCTACATGTTCGATCATGACCAAGTTTTACCAACAGATCACCGCCCATCCGCCGTTTTTTGAGCACGAGCGGGCCTTGATGTTTTTTGACGATCTGTTGCAGGCCTGTGCGGACAGGCAAGAATTTTCAGACCTGCATGAGCTTCTCGCCAAGCCGGGGCCGGTCAAGGAACTGATTGTCTCGATCATGGGGCTATCGCCGTTTTTGCGTATCCTTATGATCCGCCAGACGCATATATTGCGCGATTGTCTGATGTCTCCCGTCGACACCCATCTCGATCAGTTGGGCGCGCAATTACATACTGATCTGGTGGTATGCACGTCGATGGCGCAGGCCATGACCTTGTTGCGCCAGTTCAAGCAAAACACCGCCCTCACCATTGCCCTTTACGATATTGCTGGCATCGAATCTGTTGAGCAGATTGTGCACCGCATAACCGTTGCGGCTGATTGCGCGGTGCGCGCCGCCGTTGGTTTTTTGTTCCGCCAAAGCTTTGCGGCTGGACAGCTTGAGCTTGCAAACGGGGCGGATGCAGCTGCCACCAGTGGATATTTTGTGCTGGCCATGGGCAAGCAGGGGGGCTTTGAGCTCAACTATTCCAGCGATATTGATCTCATTGTTCTTTACGATATTGAACGTTTGAACCTGGCCGCTCATGTCGAGCCGCAGACCTTTTTTGTGCGCTTGACCAGAGACCTTGTGAAGCTTTTGAACGAGCGTACCAAAGATGGCTATGTCTATCGTACGGATTTGCGCCTGCGCCCGGATCCAGGCGCCACACAGCTGGCCATATCGTCAGAGGCGGCGTTGGTCTATTATGAGAGCTATGGTCAAAACTGGGAACGCGCCGCGATGATCAAGGCGCGGGTTGTGGCCGGTGATCAGCAAGCGGGGGAGCATTTTCTGGCGCAACTCTCCCCCTATATCTGGCGCAAATATCTCGATTTTGCCGCCATCAATGATATTCACGCCATGAAACGGCAAATCCATGCCTTCAAGGGCCATGGCCAGGTGGCGGTGGCTGGCCACAATATCAAGCTGGGGCGCGGCGGTATCCGCGAGATCGAGTTTTTTGTGCAGACCCAGCAACTGATTGCCGGGGGCCGTCAACCCGATCTGCGAGGGCGCCAGACCCTGAAAAATCTTGAGCAGCTTTTGGCCCATGGCTGGGTCAATGAAGATGCCGCCAGTGAGATGGCCGCGGCGTATCGCTTTTTGCGCCATGTGGAGCATCGGTTGCAAATGGTCGATGATGCCCAGACCCAGACCCTGCCAGGTGACGCCGATGGTTTGTTGCAGATCGCTCGTTTTAGCGGCTTTGAAAGCACCGAAAAATTTGCCTCAACGCTGATTGCTCATTTACAGAATGTGCAAAGCCATTATGGGGCACTATTTGAAGATATGCCCGAACTGGCCAGCGCAGAGGCACGCGGCGATCTGGTTTTTACCGGTGATGATCATCACCCCGCCACCGTCAAAAATCTGGCTCGGATGGGATATGCAAACCCCGATGGGGCGATCAATATCGTGGCCGACTGGCACCGCTCGCGCTATGTCGCCATGCGCTCGCAACGGGCGCGCGAAGCCCTGACCCAGTTGACGCCAATCTTGCTTGGCGAACTGGCGGCGACCAGTAACCCGGATAGGGCGCTGATTGCCTTTGATCGCTTTTTGAAGCGCCTGCCAGCCGGCGTGCAACTGTTTTCGCTGTTGCGGGCCAATCCTGAATTGCTGCACCTGATTGCCAGGATCATGGGCACGGCCCCCAGACTGGCGCAGGTGCTGTCTCATCGCGCCAACATGCTTGATGCGGTGCTGGAGCCAAGCTTTTTTGGCGTTTTGCCCAGCCGCACGCAGTTTGAGCAGGTGTTCGACACGGCCTTGCAAAAAAGCTCTGATTATTCGGAGATACTGGATCTGGCTCGCATTGCCGGGCGCGAGCAAGCGTTTTTGATCGGTGTGCGGGTGTTGACCGACACCATTAGCCCCGATCAGGCGGGGCAGGCTTATGCGGATCTGGCGGCCAGCGTGATCTCGCATTTGCATAGAGCTGTCAACAAGGAAATCGAGCGCGTCCATGGCCACTTTGCGGCCAGCTCCTCGTGCGTCTTGGCCATGGGCAAGGTTGGCGGCGCCGAGATGACCGCCAGTTCCGATCTTGATTTGATTGTCATTTATGATGTTGATCCAGATCAAACCATGTCCAGTGGTACCGGGCGGCCCTTGGGGGCGGGGCAATATTATAATCGCTTGACGCAAAGACTGATCACGGCGATCTCTGCCCCCACACCTGAAGGCATGTTGTATGAGGTTGATATGCGGCTGCGCCCCTCGGGCAATGCCGGGCCGGTGGCGACCAGCCTTGAAGGTTTTGCGGCCTATCAAAAAGACAGGGCCTGGACGTGGGAACATATGGCCTTGACGCGGGGGCGCATTGTCTCTGGTCCCGCGCGGTTGAGCGACAAGATCAATGCGATCATTGTTGATGTTTTATGTCAGCCACGAGACCGCGTTGCGCTGGCCAAAGATGTGGTGGAGATGCGTGAACGTATTTTTGCGGAAAAGGATCTGATGACTTATGGGACATCAAGCAGGTGCGGGGCGGCTTGATTGATCTGGAATTTCTCGTGCAATATTTGCAGCTCACCCACGCCAACCATGTTCCGCAATGTCTTGATCAAAACACCTCTGGCGCTTTGCGCAAGCTGGCAAGCTGCGGCGTTCTGGACTGGGGGGACGCCGAAACCTTGATTGACGGGGCCTGGCGGCTACATACGCTGACCCAGATTTTACGGCTTTGTACCGATAAGCCATTTGATGCCTCAACAGCGCCAACGGGCCTTAAAAACCTGCTGGTACGGGGCACCAACAGCCCCGACTTTGCCCGCCTTGAAGCACGGCTGTCCGAGACGCAGGCGGACATCAAGGCGTTATTCAAGAAGCATATTTCTGATCTTATTTAGTTTTTTAGCACCACACAAAACCCGCCCGCAGCGCGCAGACGCGTGCAGATCTTGTTGGCGGCCCCGCGGCTTTTGGCGCCCACCCGGACGCGGTGGAACACGCGCCGTCCCCGTCCTTGCTGCCGTGAGCTTTTAAGAACAATGCGATGGGCACCGATGATACGGCCATATTTACGTTTGACATTGCGAAACTGTTTCATGGCAAGGCGTCTGGAAAAAGAACCGGCCAGTTGCACCCCCCAGGGCATGCGCTTGATACGGCGGCGCTTTTTTCTTGTACCATCTGGCCTGAAGGAAGCGTCGATCATCATCGCTCGCTCATTGCGCAGGGCGATCGATAATTGCCTGCACGCCGTGGCAGACATTTTTTTAGGCACAGTGACGCCGACAAATCTGGCGCTGCCATCGGTCCATTCTTCAATGGAGTAGCCAGTGATAATATGCACATAGTTGCGGGTTTCAAGCGGCATGTAACCGCTGCCATTGAGCCAGTCTGTGACCCGTCCCGATCCGGCATTATAGCCAGCGGCGGCGAAGCCAAGATTGCCGAGTTTTTTATACAGATAAGACAGGTATTGCGCTGATTTGATCAACGCCTGGCCCGGATCAAACGGGTCATCAAGTCCCCAGATCAGCGCGGTGCCCGGCATGAACTGGGCTATTCCCTCGGCCCCGGCTGGCGAGACCGCGTAGGGATTAAAGCGGCTTTCCTGCCAGATCAGACGGGCAAAAAACAAGGGGGGCAATTTATATTTGCGCGCCAGCTTGTCAAGATCCGCGCAAATGCCAGAGCGCTTGTATTTGATGTGCTTTGTTGACAATCCCCTGGCTTTTTTTGGGCGTTGGTGCGGGGACGTGCGGGGGCTTTGAGCCTTGTTGTTTTCGCCCGCCAGCATCAAGGCCTCTTCGGCGCGCAGGGTTTTCGTGCCCGTCAGCAAGGAGCCGCCAACAACCAAAGCAAGGAGCAGTAAAAATCCGCGATGGGGCGCAGGGACGAACATGGTCAAACAAGCCTGCATGGGGGACTACAGACACCTCAAAGATAAAAAACGACGGATTGTTGGAGTTCCAGCGTAAAGCTTAAGACAAAGGGCGGCAAGGATTAATACCTGCCCTCTGGTGGATGGAAATCAAACTCAAGGAGAAAGCGAATGTCAAAAACCAAAACATTTATAGTCGTGAGCGGCCTGATCGGTGGATCAGTTCTGTTGATTGGCGCGCTGGGCGGCGCTCATGCTTTTGGCGGGCGTCATATGGGCTGGGGACAAGAAGGTGGACACGGCTTTGGAGGCCATGGGGGGGCGGGCATGAAACGTCAGTTCGGCGGTGGTCACCATCTGCGCGGCATGCTGAAACGTGCTGATGTCAATAAGGATGGTGTGATCACACGCGATGAAGCAACAGCGCATCGCGAAAAGAGATTTGATCGTTTTGACCTTGATAAAAATGGCTCGGTGACAAAAGATGAAGCCGTGCGGGCGTTGATCAAACGCTTTGAAGGGCGGCTCTCTCGCAAAATACGCAGTTTTGATGCGAATGGCGATGGTAAGGTCTCCAAAGAGGAGTTTAACGCCCCCATCCTTGAGCGCTTTGCCTCTCGTGATGCCAATGGTGATGGTAAGTTGAGCAAAGATGAGTTGCCGCGCTTCATGGGTCGTGGCGGTGGACATGGTGGCCAGATGAAAGGCCATGGCATGGGCCGCGGTTCAGGAATGGGCCAGGGCGCTGGTTACGGAAGAGGCCAGGGTATGGGTCATGGCATGGGACATGGAATGGGCAAAGGAATGGGCCAGGGACTGAATAAGGGGCCACAAGGCACAGATCAGTAGGTTTTTTGAAGCACAAGAGGGGATGGTGTTTATTGCCAGATGGGTCACCAGCGAACAAGCGGGCGGGCAGTCGTGAAGACGATGAGCTGATGCGTGCGATTGCGGCTGGTGATCAGCGGGCGGCCAAGCAGGTCGTCGAGCACCATCTCCCCTTGTTGATGTCACTGGCCAGATATATGCTGGGCAGTGACGCAGAGGCCGAAGAAATCGCCCAGGAAAGTTTTCTAAAACTGTGGAAACAGGCCAAAAACTGGCAACCAGAACGCGCATTAATCGCCACGTGGCTGCGCCGGGTCGCCTCCAACCTGTGTATTGATCGCTTGCGTCAACGGCGCACAACAAGCCTTGGTCCGCAAGATGACCAACCGATTGCGCCCACTCAGCAGCGCAATCTTGAAGAAAAACATCTGACGCACCGGGTCAATCAGGCGCTTGACCAATTACCCGAGCGGCAAAAACTGGCGCTGACCTTGTGTCACTATCAAGGCTTGAGCCAACAAGAGGCATCAGTGGTGATGGAGATTAGTGAGCATGCGCTTGAAAGTCTGCTGGCGCGGGCCAGACGGGGATTGAAAATATCGCTGCAAGATGAATGGAAACAATTGCTGCCCGATCAGCGCGGTGTTGGGGAATATGGAGAAGCAGATCTGCCACAAAGAGTGAAAAGATGAACAAATCTAAGATGACAAACATGCAACGCTTGCAATTCGTGCTCGATCACCATGGGGCTGATCGTTCAAAATGGCCCGCCAAAGCGCAAGAGCTTGAGGACTATATCAAGCAGGCGCCAGCGGCCGCAAAGCTTTATCATGAGGCGCGCGCCCTTGATCAACTGCTTGATCAAGGGGCCTTGCCCGCGCAAGATAGCTCAAATGATCTGCAACAAGCCATATTGGCTGATTTTGCCGCGTTGCATGAACGCAAAGACCCCGTTGTTGTACCTCTTTCAAGGGGACAAAAACGCCAGATATATAGCGCCTATAGCCGTCAAGACTGGATGAGTACAGCCGCGTTGGCCGCTTGCTTTGCGGTGGGCATTTATCTGGGCGGCGTGGGCATTGGTGACTGGTCGCTTGATCTGGCTGGCGACCTTGCAAATCTGGCAAGTGTGAACGACCAGTTCGCCGACATCGCCGATGCGGCCATGTCCAGCTCGTTTGAAGAGGAGCTATTATGAGCAAAGATGTCAAAACGGGAGCGCCGGCCAAACGGTCCTGGAGGCGCTTTATTCTCCCCGTGTCACTGGCCCTTAACCTGTTATTCATCGGTGCCATTGTCGGGGCTGGATGGATGCGCGGCAAGCATGGCTCTGGCTATGGCTATGGCGGCCCGTCGGGGTTCATGGTCAAGCATATGTTGCGTCACTTGCCCGACGAGAAACGGCAATCGATCCTCGCTCAGATTACCGATCACCGCAAAGCGCAAGGCTCCAGAAGAGAGCAGATGAAAAATCTCGCCCAGCAGTTCAAAAAAGCCTTGAAGCAGGAGCCTTTCAATGCCGAGCTCGTGCGTAAAGCCGCTAAAAATATGCAAAATGCGCGCGGCGAATTAATCGACACGAAAATGCAGCTGCTGGTCAATGTGCTGGCCCAATTGAACCCGCGCGAGCGCCGCAAAATCATTGAAAGCCGGTTTTTCCGTCGCTTGCTTAATCGCGGTGGGCGTCGTCACTTCAAGCAACATTCTGCAGGACCCAACACCTAACTTCAAATCACGCAATGTTGGATAGACGGTGCCCGTTGGTATCATGGCCAGAGTTTTGTTGTGTTGTTTGATGTTCAACATAAAAGCGCCTCATAGCGGCGAAATAGATGAGGCTGGGAAAAAAAGATGTTGGTCATAGGGCGCACAGATACGAAGTGCTTGATATTAGTTGAGTAAACCGAACATGAACAATTCGCTTCTCTTAGTCCCGCTTGGCCTGTTGCTTGCCAGTTGCGGGGGGCTGTCAAAACCTGCACCGATTAATCAGTCAGGTGCGCAAGCTGTTGCGCTGACGATCGCCCAGAGAAAACTGGTGAGCGATGGCGTGCGCGAAATGGTGGCCAAAGAAACGGTCAATGGCGGGGAAGATGCAAAGCTTCAGGGGTTTACAGCTTTTCGGCTGCCCTCAAATTCTGGTATTCATGTGTGCGGCGATGTCAGCTATCAGATCGAGCCGGGCAAAGCAACCGCCAGTGCGCCATACTATCTTGAATTTATAGATGAAAACGGCACGCTGGAAGCCAAGCGCGGACAGGTCGGCTTCAACAATCTCAAAAAGTCCAAAGTCAAATTTATGTGCCGTCACAAGGATGCAGGGTGAGTGCTTGGCGTGGTGATGGGCCAATAGTGGTTTCAACACCACTTATCAATTTATCATCGAGTGAATGAGGCTCTATCAGCAGGTTTTGCGGCGATATTTGCCGCCTTTTTTACACCGAGATGCCGCGTTTAAAAATATGCAACTGGAGCCGGTCCCTTCAATCGAGCAGAGCCTTTCTTCGCAGGCTCCCAGAGGCTCATATTTGCATTTTTTGCCTTTTGACCTGGATTGTCTTGCCAAGATTTTCTTGTTCGCCGCCTTTGCCTTGTTTTTGACTTTTCGGTTGGTATTTTTTTGCTTGGCCTTTTTATCCTTTTGGGGGAGGGCTGCGACGCAGATATTGCGCTTGTGGGATTTGACCAATTTGATGGCATCAAGGGTCGGCTCGCCGGTCGCCACAGATGATCTGGTTGCTTTGTTGAAGCGGGCCAGCGCCCTTGCCCCCTGGTGTCCCCATTTGCTATCCACTTTGCCCGGTCTGCAACCAGCACGTTTGAGCTCATTTTGCAGGGCCCGGGCCATCTTTGTCGTTGACATATAGAAGTGGCTCGGTTTGTTTGTACAGTCTGAACGTGTTTTATAAGTGGGTTCTGGCCTTTTTCATGCTGCGACCGGGATTGGCTGCTGCTGGTTGAAATAAACCTGATCCGGGGTTTGCCGGTCAAGCGATG
>JAJRRW010000061.1 GCA_024279115.1 Alphaproteobacteria bacterium | reverse complement strand
GCAATTGCAGTCTCCGCATAGTTGTCATTTGCAACTACAAAAATAGCCCGATAACGGCGGAACAATGCCGAGCAAAAGATAACCCTTTACACCCTCGTCGATCCTATTTCGCCCCCATCAACTGCGGTTTGAGCCGCTGATCTGCGCCTGGCTTTTGGGCCAAACCGCACTTGGTGGAGGCGCCGGGTACCGCCCCCGGGTCCGAATGGTTTATTACGATCACAGTTTATCGCCATAGCCGGAACAAGTCCGACAGGTTCAATATATGCAATCAAAATGGTAAATTAAAGACTTATATTGCGCGGTGGTTGACGAGGTGTGGGCAAAGAGGCGGGGATGATATGAAAACCAACTCATAAATCTTCTGGTTCAAAGAACTCTGTATCGAGGTCTTCGAGTTTGTCGGCCATATATTTACGCGCATCCTGGATGGCTTGATTATATTGCGAGGGGCCGATTTGTTTGAGCATGAACTCCACCAGCTCACGGGCGCGAAATTCGCTGATTTCCTCATCAAATTGGCTGGAGAAATAGCCTGTCAGGGCGCGCACAATCTCATTTTTGCGGTCTTCATCGAGTTTGATGCGCATGGGTTTCCCTGGGGCTTTTTGAAAGAGCTGTTCGCAAAAATGATAGTCTCCGTAATTTCATACAGTGTCATCCCCGCGAAGGCGGGGATCCATAATCCCTGAATTGTCAATATAGCGCTGGGCCACCGTCGAGCTTGGATACTGTTCTGTCAGATCTGTGAGTATGGTTCCCCGCCTTCGCGGGGATGACAAGCGGAGAGGTAGGATGGTTCTGAAAATCGCCGTGAGTTGTGCAGCAAAACATTGGAGGCTCGCCCTCAATCATCATCCACATGGTAGACGCCGGTTTTGGGGTCTTTTTTGAGTTCCTGGACATTTTCACGCGAAATATTGTCAGGTTTTTTGGGAGCGCGGGTCTTGGCAGATTTCGCAGCCTGCTGGAGATTTTTCGTGTATTCACGGGCTTTTTTGCGCACCCATTTGCCGCCAAAATAAGCGCCGGCACCAATCGCTGCCAAGATGAGTAGTTGGGGCATGATGTCTGATCCTCTAACGCCGATAGCAATGAGCCACCCTAGATCGCACTATAGGCCAAAACGTGACCACAAGGCACGTGTTTCAATGGTTGACAGCACATCATCGGCAAGCCCTGCGGTAAAATTCTGGCTTGAAGGGGAGGTGCTACCGATCCCGGCGCGCTTGAACAGGCCGCGTTTGGGGGTGATGAGTTTCAAAACGACCTTGTCGCCAAACTTTTCGCGCATCACAGAGCGCAGATCTCCAAGCCCGTCGATCAAGCCAAGTTCCACAGCCTTTGTGCCGCTCCAGAATTCGCCGGTAAACAGCATGCCGCCAGCTTGTGAAATTTTGTCACCGCGCCGGTCCTCGACAAGCGAGCGAAAGGCTTTGTGAATATCTTTTTGCAAGGCCTTGAGACGGATGATTTCTTCGGGCTGCTCGGGGGCAAAGGGGTCAAGGCTCATTTTGCGTTCACCAGCGGTGTAGACGCGGCGTTCAACACCGAGTTTTTCAATGGCTTTGTGAAAACCAAATCCGGCTGAAATGACACCGATGGAACCAAGGATCGAGCTGTCATCAGCATACACCTCATCGCCAGAAAGGGCCAGCCAATAGCCCCCCGAAGCGGCGACGTCTTCGACAAAGCTGTAGACCGGAATATCGTTTTCTTGTGCCAGCGCGCGGATGCGGTTGAAGATCAGTTTGGATTGCACCGGAGAACCACCGGGGGAATTGATCTGTAGCGCCACGGCCTTGGCATTTTTGACCGCAAAGGTTTTTTCGATCAGTTCGGCAAGGTTGGCCAGATTAAGACCGGGCGACAAGGGCGAGCTGATGCCAATGGCCCCGCTCAGGCGTAGCACAGGCACAACAGGTGAGCGGTCGAACCAGCTTTTAGGGGAAAACAGTGACATAGTATTTTTTACCTGTATCGTTTCGAGTAAAGCAATGAATTGCAGCGAATGTTGTGCTTTTTGCGCCAGAAATCAAGCTTTGTTTGAGCGATGCACAAAGCTGGCGATCGCAATGCCAAGGCCAAACATCAAGGAAGCGATGCTGGTGCCGCCATACGACATCAAGGGCAGGGGCACGCCGACCACTGGTAACAGGCCCATCACCATGCCCATATTGATGAACACATATAAAAACAGGGTCAAGGCCATACCGCTAATGGTCAGGCGGCCATAAAGCGTTGTTGTGCGCAGGGCCATTGCAGATAACAGAGCAAAGCAGAGCATATAGAGCCCCATAAGGCCCACAGCCCCCATAAAACCTCGTTCCTCGGTAAACATGGCAAAGATGAAGTCGGTGTGCTTTTCGGGCAGGAAATTGAGCTGGATCTGGGGGCCTTGCATGGCTCCTTTTCCCCACATACCAGCAGAACCCAGAGTGATTTTTGATTGCAGCAGATGATAGCCTGCTCCCAGCGGGTCGCGTTCGGGATCAAGATAGGTAAAAATGCGCTCGCGCTGATAGGGCAGTAAATTGGCCCACAAGACCGGCAGAGCGGCAATGACCAGAGCAATGGCGGTGATGAAATAAAGGCTGTTGACGCCAGCCAGAAAGATCATCCCCGCCCCGATCATGGCGATCATCATGGCGGTCCCCAGATCGGGCTGCAGGAAAATCGGCAACAGCGGAACAAGGATCATCAGCGCCGGGGGGAGCAGATAAAGCGGATGGGAAATTTTATCTGCAGCGGCGAAGTGGAAATAGCGGGCGAGGGCCAGAACCAGCGTGATTTTCAGCAGTTCTGATGGTTGTATGCTGACACCAAAAAACATCAGCCAGCGGTTGGCGCCGCTGCCTGGCGGGCTCACTCCGATCAACGGCACCAGCAAGACAAGCACGATCGCCATAAAAAAAAGCGGATAGCTAAGGCGCATCCAGATGGCCGGGGGCACCATGGCAAAGGTGATAAGAGCGGCAAGGGCGATGAGGTAACGAATGAGCTGTTGGTCTGCGTAGATGGCCACATCGTTTATCAAGATGGATTGCAAAGTCAAAATACCGAGCCCGGCGATCAGCGATATGATCGCCAGAAAAAACCAGGGCAGGCGCGTCAGCTTTCGCAAAACGGGCAAGAGAGGAGCGGGATCATTGATCACTGGCCGCCCCTGTCATTTACAGCCTGGAAATCGGGGTGCCCCGGGATTGATGGCTGTGCGGGGGAAGCCAGGGAAAGCCGTTGCACCGGATCGCGGATCAACAGCATTTTCATGACGTCCCGCGCCACGGGACCTGCGACCTTGCCACCACTTTTGCCGTGCTCAATAATCACCGAAATCGCGTAGCGCGGATTACGGGCGGGGGCGAAGGCGACGAACAGGGCGTGGTCCTGATATTTCCATTCGATCTCCTTGGGGGTCTTGCCACGCTGGATGGCGCGCACTTGTGAGGTGCCTGTTTTGCCGGCCATTTGCAGGCCCGGCCAGCCAAGCGCGGCTTTTGCTCCGGTGCCATCGCGATCATTGATAACGCCGGTCATGGCCTTGCGGATCAGTTCGAGAGACGCTTCCTTGAGTTCGAGTTTTGGCGGCACAAGCCTTGGGGCATCTTCTTTGGCATGGGCAAATCGTGGCTGCACTTTGCGTCCGGTGGCAAGGCGCGCCGTCATCACCGCCAGTTGCAAAGGGGTGGTCAGCACATCGCCCTGGCCAATGCCAGCCAGCACGGTTTCGCCGCCAAACCAGACGCGCCGCTTGATAGATTGCATCCAGTCGGGGTCGGGGATGAGGCCCGGTTTTTGCCCCGGCAGTCCGCAATCATAGACGTCTCCCAGCCCCAGCTGACGGGCCATTGCGGCAAGGCGGCGAATACCGACTTTGCGGGCGGTTTGGTAAAAATAAACATCGCAGCTTTGTTTGAGCGCCTTGTGAAGGCGCATATTTCCGTGCCCGGTGCGGCTCCAGCAATGAAATTTATGTTTGCGCCATTCCATCACTCCCGTGCATTTGAAGGTGGTAGCCGGGGTGATGACACCAGCTTCAAGTGCGGCGAGCGCTGTGACCATTTTAAAGGTGGAGCCGGGGGGATACTGGCCTCTTGTGGCCTTGTCGCTGAGCGGATGATCCCTGGCGTCTTTAAGTTCGTTCCAGCGTTTTTCATCAATCGGGTGAGTGAGGATATTGGCATCGAAGCTGGGGGTTGAGCATATGGCGACCACATCGCCGCTATTGACATCCATCGCCACCACGGCGGCGCGCCGATAGGGGGAGAGGCGCTGTAAAATACGCTGCTGCAACACATGATCAATCGTTAAATACAGATCCTCGCCATTGCTGGCTGGTTTTTTGTTCAGCGCCTTTATATTGCGACCACGGGCATTGACTTCAAATTCTTGATGCCCCGGTTTTCCCTGTAGCCGTTCATTAAAACCTTGCTCAATGCCATTTGCTCCCACCAGTGTGCCAGGCAGGCGCAAGGCGGGGTTGGCGGCCAGTTGCAACTCGCTTGGCGGGCCAAGGTGGCCGACAATATGGGCAAATTCTTCGCCATAATGATATTGTCGCCGCCAGCTGATATCGCTGATGATGCCGGGAATACGCTTGCCAAGAACATTGATGCGGGCAAATTGTTTCCAGCCGATATTGTCGGTGACGAGGATGGGAATTTGCGGGTTCTGACGCCGCGCGATGCGCAATATTCGTTGCTTCTGCCGCGTTGAAACCGGGATGGTGCGGGCCAGAAGGTCAAGGGAGGTGCTGATATTATCGGCCTGATCCGGGATCAGCAGGACGCGCAGGTTTTGTGAATTGGAGGCGATCAGTGTTTTGGTGCGATCATAGATTTTGCCACGAATGGATGGCAGAAATCTTGTTGCGGTGCGATTGTCTTGGGCCAGGCTGTTATATTTTCGCCCTTCGATATTTTGCAGATTATAGAGCTTGCTGGCCAGCAACCCAAACAGGCCAAGTCCCCCGGCGCCGAGCATCAAGGTGCGCCGCGTGAAGCGTTTATTTTGCAGGGATTGTGCATCAAGGGGCGTCCCCATTTTGCGGTATGGCGAGCCGTGGCCGGACTGGCTGGCGCGGGGATCGGTGCCTTTTTGGTGCAACTGGCTCATTTTTTTGAATTGAGCGTGCATATTGATTTTTTTGTCAGACACAAGGCACCCCGCACATATTCATGCCTCTTACCTAACGCTGCGAACGAAAAGGCCTTGAGGGGACCTTTTCGTTTTTGAGGATCAATAATTTTTCCAGCCCCAACACAAACAACGCGGGAACCGGCGCCAGCAATAGCGCCATACTCATGCCCTCAATGCTGATGCGTAAATCCTGCCAGGCAAATTGGTAGAGCGAGGTCAGGCCCCAGACGCTGGCAGTCATGAAAATCAGGACAGCGGTCAGGCAAAGAGCGATCACCAGGGGGCCGCGTTCTGCGGTGAGCAATGTGGTGGTGCGGGCGCAGGCCAGAGCAAGCAGGAACAACAAGGTCCAAAACCCCAGCGGCGAGTGCGTGAACAGATCACATAACAGTCCCGACAAGAACACTAAGGGGGACAAAAACAAGCCGGGATAGCGCACCGCCCCAAACAGGATCGTCAGCAAAGTGAGAAATGGCAGGGCAGTGGTCTGGCCCACCAGCATTTGCCAGGGATAGGCAGCAAGAGCCGGCAGGGCGAGCAGCAAGAAGCCAGGCAGCAACAGGGCCGTCAATCGGTATTCAAGCATTGCGCCGCCCTCCTTTGAGCTTGCATGGTCAAGAGTTGTTATTGTCGGTGCGCCAGGCCGGGCTGTTGGAAATACAAGATGCTGACATATTCTGTGCCCTCATTTTCGGCGCTCAAGGCAATATGATATTGTTTGCCGATTTTCTTGATGACCCCTATGCGCAGCCCCTTTGGCAGATCGCCGCCATGCCCCGATGTGAAGACCAGATCCCCCTCATAGATGGAGGCATTGTGCGGCAGGAAATCAACTTTTGGGCTGGCAGCGCCCGTGCCGGTTGCCACTCCTCTGACCGCTTTTTTGCCGATTTTGATGGGGATGCGGCTCTGTTTGTCTGTGAGCAGCAAAATGCGGCTGGTGCGGCCAGCGGTCTCGAAGGTGCGGCCAATAAATCCGTCTGCATTGATCACGGCATAGCCAGCATGTACGCCATTGCGCCGTCCCACATTGACCAGCATGTGCTGACCAAAAAGCCCCGGATTTCCCGATATGATGCGACCCGAGACAAATTTGAGACGTGGCTCTTTCGCGGAATTCAACAAAGCTTTCAATTTGGCATTATTTTGCTCAAGGCGCTCAACATGCCATTTGACGGCGCGCAATCGCTGGTTTTCAAGGCGGAGCTGATGGAGCTTGTCATTGTTCTCGTAAAAATCGCGCATGCGGTCAATCGAGCGCTGGATATAGCTTGCGGGGACACTTGCCAGCTGAAGAAGGGGAGAGGTGAAATCAATGGCTTTACCGCGCCACTCCTTGAGCTGGCGGTTATCACTCTTGCCAAGAACCAGTAACACCATGGCGATCAACACCAGCCCGAATAATAACACACCCGACAGACCTGTTGCAGGGCGCGTCCCTCCCGCTCGTTGCCGTGAGTGCGGACGCAAACGATATCTATCGTGAGGTGATTTGTTGAGCATGACGCTGACTGATTACTCTTTACACTTATCAAATGGATGGTTGAACAATGGGTGACGCAGGGGCCAGAAGATTGTGAAATTCCATTATAACATTGAACTAACTGACACAATCACTGTTTTAAAGATAGCCTATCGAGACATAAATGTATAGTTTGTATCCCCAAAACACGTCGGTCAATATCTATGCGCACGGGTGTTAAACAGGGTTACTGGATATCAACCAAAAGATTGGGTACCTGTTCAATATTTTCAAGGGCCAGTCCCGCGCCAATGACCACGCAGCGCAAGGGATCGGTCGGAATGTGAAATTCGACGCTGGTCTTTTTGGCAAGCACCTCGTCAATATTGTTTAAAAGGGCACCGCCACCGGTCAGATAGATACCCTCTTCGGCAATATCGGCGGCGATTTCGGGCGGCAGTTCTTCGAGAATTTTTTGCACTTCATCGGCGATGGTTTCGAGCGGCCTTTGCAGGGCCGTTGCGATATCTGATGGGCCGATGGTGATTTCGGACGGCATGCCCGTGCGCAGGTTGCGCCCCTTGATATGGACATCCACGTCCTCGATATTGTCGGTTACGCGGGCGGTTCCCACTTCTTTTTTGATGATTTCGGCATTGCTGCGGCCGATCAAAAGCTGGTGTTCGTGGCGGATGTGATTGATGATGGCGCGATCCATGGCATCGCCGCCGACCCGAAACGAGTGCGAGGTGATGATACCGCCCAGTGACATGACGGCAATATCGGTTGTGCCCCCGCCAATATCAATCACCATGGTGCCTCGGGGTTGTGAAATGTCCAGCCCGGCACCAATGGCGGCGGCAACGGGTTCTTGCATGATATATATTTTTTTGGCGCCGGCCATCAAAGCGGCATCAAACACGGCTCGGACTTCAACTGGTGTGGCGCTGGCAGGGACACACATCATGATGCGCGGCGAGGCGATGCTCAGGCGGCTGACAACGATCTTGATAAACTGTTTGATCATCTCTTCGGTGGCCACGAAATCGGCAATAACGCCATCTTGCATGGGGCGCACAGTCTCGATATTTCGCGGGGTGCGCCCGATCATGTTTTTGGCCTGCTCGCCAACCGCAATGATTTCCTTGCGCGCTCCCCCGGTGGACAAGGCGACCACGGAGGGTTCATCAAGAATGATGCCTTTTCCCGGCGCATAGACAAGGGTATTGGCGGTGCCAAGATCAATGGCAAGGTCCGACCACATGATGTCGAATAGAGATTTCAACATTTTTACCAGGCTCCTTGAGATCGGGCCAATGGGCGCTCCGTCTCATTACAAATACACTGCGCTGTCCTATGAGGATCGGTAAATCCGCATATTGTTTGGTTTTCCGCCTTAACACAGCAACAAATATGCCAACTGGGCATTTGCGCGCGCAAGCGGTCCGGCCGATTCACACAAAAACCGCGTGTTTATGCGAGTTTCGCGCTTATGCCAGTTTAAAGGCTCCGACCATGTCCCGCGGAAAAAGCGTTGATCTGACGAACTGTCCCAGAGGTTCAGGTCAACAAGTTTCGTACCGGATCCAGCAATGGTCCCGGCGCTCTTTTTTTTCAAGTCCAGCTCCAGCATATAGGGCAAAAAGCGAGCTGGCAATATGGCAGATAAAACAGAGGGTTTTACGGGCCAGAGCGGTTTGTGCTAGGAAAGGCGCATGATCAAAGGCAATCGCAAATATTCCCTGACCATCAAGCGGCATCGCACCAGTATTTCGCTTGAGGAGCCGTTTTTTGAAGCGCTTAGCGAGGTGGCGCGGGCGCAACAAAAAACCGTGCCGGAGCTGATTGGCGAGATTGACAGGCAAAGCCGCCAGACCGGCCTGTCGAGTGCCGTGCGGCTCTATTTGCTTGAATATTATCGCGCCAAGGCGACGCGAAAAGAGCAGGATTAATCATGTTCGGCCAAAAAGGCACTGATTGTTTGCAAGGAGGGGCGGTCGCGAAGCAGTGGCGCGTGACCCTGGCCTGGCACTGTGACGGCCCGTGAGCGCCAGTGCAAGGTGCGCATCTGCTCTACTGTTTTGCGCGACAGCATGTCGGAATATTGACCGCGAATGATTAGCAAGGGATGGTTGAACAGGGCCAGAAACTGCCCCCACATATCGGGCAGTTTTTTTTGTAGATTCAGGTGCCGGCTGGTGAGGCCAAGACGCTTGTCATAGCAGGCCACAAGGCGGCCTTCTCGTTCCATGTAATAGCGTTCAGCAAAGGCCCTCCAGCCGTCATCATCAAGGGCGGGGAAGCTTTTATCATACATGGAGCGTACGACCTCGATGGCATCTGGCCAGTTGGCGGGTTGGGGCATATTGGCGAGATAGCCAAGGATGCGCGCCACGCCGCCCGGCTCCAGCACCGGTCCCAGATCATTGAGAATGATGCTGCCAAGGCCGGAGGGGCGAACGCCTGCCAGCAACATGGCGTTAATGCCACCTCGCGATGAGCCAATGACATCGAAATGGGTCAGATCAAATGCGATCAGGAAATCTTGAATATCGCGCAGCTCGACATGGGAATTATAGTGGGCGGATGTGTAATCATTTTGCGAGCTGCCACGGCCTCGATAGTCCAGACAATAGACATCACGCGGGTGCTCACTATGGGTCGTCAAAAAGCACGCCAGAGTGTGAAACTCCCTGCCATTGCCGGTGAGCGTGGGCAGGCAAAGCAGGGGGGCTGGTGGCTTTTTGTCTAAGTGCTGATGTGTGCCCTTGAGCGGCGCAGCCTTGTAATGGCGGCCCACAAGACGCAATCCATCATGACTGGTAAACGATAGATCGCTCCACTCGCGGGTGCTTTGTTGTGCGTTCGTCATGATAGTCCCTGCGGTGTTTGTTTAGCCACCATGTAGCATGCGAAAAACGAGCCAAATGGGTCGCGACGCTGCGAGGGAGAGCTTGTGGGGGGAACAAATGGATTATTGAGGTGTGAAATTGACTTTCACAACAGGCGGACGTTGATCAATTGCAGCGGCATTGGTATGACCCCGATTAATATCTTGAACCAGCGTCACATAGCGATTTTTTGATCCATCCTGGAGCGGAAAATCTGCACACTGGACATGATGCGCTGCACATAGCGCCGTGTTTCCGTAAACGGTATGCTTTCGATCCAGTCGACCGTATTGACATTGGGGTCGCGTGGATCCCCGAAACTTTCAATCCAGGATCGCACGCGTCCTGGCCCGGCATTATAGGCGACAAGCGGCAAGATATAAGAGCCGTTATATTGCTTGATGAGATCATGCAAATGAGCGACCCCAAGGGCGATATTATAGGACGGATCGCTGATCAGTCGTGAGCGGCTATAGCGCACCTTATGTTGTCGGGCGATGGCGCGCGCTGTACCGGGCATGATCTGCATCATGCCTCTGGCGCCAACCGGACTTTTGGCCTTGGCGTTAAATTCGCTTTCCTGGCGTGCCAGCGCCAGCACCAGAGCCGTATCGACTTTGGCGGTCAGATTTTTAAAGCTTGGCAAGGCATTGGTCGGATAGGCGTAGCGATCGAGCGTAAAGCCTCGATATATGCCGACTTTTCCTGTTATGACGCTGCCGCGCCTTGAATGTATCTGTGAGGCCAGTTCGGCCAGCAGGGTCATTTCACCCGGGCTCTTGAGGTGCCAGGCGAGATGATTGAAGAATATGGGCGTCAAGCCCCTTAGTCCGGCCTTGTGTGCAACAATCAGTGCGCGCACACTGTCACGCGCTAAAAAGCGCTTGAGATCCCGGCGGCTCGGGGCGGGCGCTATGATGTTGCCGATGCGCCCTTTATGTTCGATTGATTGCAGGGCCAACTGGCCGTAATAGGTTCTGAAATATTTGGCAGAAGCGGCAAAATGGGCCAACGCACCAATGGCGTCTTTTTGTTTCAGTTTCAATCGGCCCAGCCAATATTCGGCCTTGGCGATTTCGGTCCGGCTTTGCGCATGTTTGCGCTGAGCGGCAAAATGGCGGGCCGCAGCCTTGGTTTTGTTGAGGCGGGTGAGGGCAATCCAGCCAGCCAGAAACTGCGCATCACATTTGCTTTTGCGCGAAATTTCGCCATGACGGCTGGCGATTTTATAGGCCTCCAGCGGTTTGTTATGGCGTAAGGCATAGCGGGTCTGCAAGCGGCGCTCAATCCACCATTCATCGGGTTCCACCATGGTCTTGGCATCGATGGGGGCCTGGCTCAAAAGTTTGCGTGAGTGGTCAAATTTTTCCTGGCGCCGCAAAAGCTGGATGCGGTTGAACAACAGCCCGGCGTCTTTGAGGGCCTTGGTGCCCAGTTTTGCATAGTCTTTGTCCGCCGCATTGAGGCGGCGCTTGATGACTTCCATACGCAGATTGATTTTATCTTGTTCGCCCTTGGGCAGCAGCTTTCTGACCCGGCGTATGGTCGACAGATAACGGCGCTTGTCCTTGTATAAAAAATGGTCGGCGCGGCGGCGATGATCGGCAGTGGTCAGCTTGTCGCCAAAGTCCTTGAGCAGGCTTTTTTCGATTTTTGCACCGAGCGCATGGGCATGCCAGGCCGCGCGCGCCAGTTTGAGGGCTTTTTGGGGTTGCGAGGCGTTTTTATAGGCGCGGGCCTGTAGATATTTGCCAATCCCGGATCTGGGCGGCGTCTTGCGATAGAGCGCATGCACGATTTTAGGGGAGGCATTTGTCTCCAACAAAGCCCGTTCGGCGCGGCGGCGCAGTAATCGGCCGCTGGGCCAGTCCTGGTTTTTACGGGTAAAGCGGTGCATGGTCGTGGGATCAGGGATGCCAGAAGCCTTGCGCAAATAATACCATAGCGCCAGCTTGCGCACAGCAGGGTCCGATATGCGCGCCCGGGCGGCTCTGGCGTCCGCTCCACGGCTTCTCAAAGAATGGTCCATGCTTTGCTTTAACAGTTTTAAATCTTGCGAGGAGACGGTGCGGTGCAGCACTGGCGCAAGTGCTTTAACGCGGTCGGCAATCAGGCCGTGTCTGGTGGGAACTGGCGGGGCCGATGATCTTCTTGCAGATACAGCGGTCTTGTTGGCCAAGGGACGCAACGGGTTCCTGATGGGCGTTGGTGGCAGGGCTTTGGAAGATGTCTTTTTGGCCAGCGATTTTTTCTTGCCTAGCGCCGTTTTTTGCTTTTTCGCCGACTTGTTTTTCTGGGTTTGCGGGTCTTTTTTGCTGGCTGGCTGGCTGGCCTGGGCGGCGGTACCAGCAGAAATCAGCGCTGCAATAGGATCGACATTGCCTGCGCTTGCGCGAGGGCTGGTCAAAGTACCAGCCGCAAAGAGGGCAAGAGCAACAGCTCCCGCCGGCAGCACCAACAAAAGGCCGCCGGATGATTTCCGCATATTGCCCATTTTCACCCCTGGATTATCAAAAAAATATCACGCCGCATCAGTCATCGATTATGCTACAAGTCGCAGCATCGGTGCAATACCCAAGCTGAAATATGCAGATTGTGTTGTGATTCTGCCTGTTATTTCTGTCAAACAAATGACGTTGGCGGCGCTTGCTCGTGATGGCGCAAGGCAGTATTGTCGCTTTTTTATCGCGGTTAAAATGTCGCTAAACGGATGTCAAATGATGGTTTGCATCGTCAAACGGCTTGAAAATTGCTTTGTTTGTGGTAACGCGTGGTGCAAAGAAGACAAACTCATAACGAAAAGAGAGAAGAGATCATGTTCAGGGGCTCGATTACGGCGCTGATAACACCGTTCAAAGGGGATGCGCTGGATGAAAAGGCATTCTCAAAATTTGTCGAGTGGCAAATTTCCCAAGGAACACATGGGCTTGTGCCGGTTGGTACCACAGGCGAAAGCCCCACACTAACCCGCGCGGAACACAAGCGGGTCATCGAGCTTTGCATTGAAGCTGCCAATGGGCGCGTGCCGGTGATTGCTGGTACCGGCTCCAACAATACGCTGGATGCCATTGAATATACGCGCCACGCCAAAGATGTGGGCGCGGACGGTGCCTTGATTGTTGCCCCTTACTATAACAAGCCCAGCCAAGAAGGGCTGTATCAGCATTATAAAGCCATTCATGATGAGGTTGAAATTCCCATTATTGTTTACAATATTCCCGGGCGCAGCACTGTGGATATCTCTGTTGAAACCATGGCACGGCTCGCCAAATTGCCAAATATCGTCGGTGTCAAGGATGCCACGGGCGATGTGACACGCATTTCGCGACAGCGCGCCGCCATTGGCGAAGATTTTTTGCTATTGTCGGGGGATGATCCCATGGCGCTGGCTAGCGCCGTAAATGGGGCTCATGGCTGTATTTCGGTGACCTCAAACATTGCTCCAAAACTTTGCAGCTTGTTTCAAGAAGCTTGTATGAGCGGCGATTTCAAGACGGCCTTGTCCTATCAGGACCGGTTGCTGGCGGTTCATGATGTGATGTTTGTCGAGCCAAATCCTGGACCTGCGAAATATGCGGCCTCCTTGTTGGGCCTTTGCGAGCCAGATGTGCGTCTGCCATTGATCGCGATCAGCGAGGACACCAAAAAAAGCGTTGAGGCAGCGATTAGCGAGCTTGGCCTTGTGGCAATGGCCTGATTTATGACCTACAGTGCATTTTGATTTATGATTGCAGGGTCCGCAAAAGGGGAAAGGAGACGATATGGCAGCCAAGAAAAAACCTGACGGCCGCAAGATTGTCGCCGATAACCGCAAGGCGCGGCACAATTTCTTCTTTGAAGATGTCATCGAGGCAGGCATTGTTCTGACCGGCACGGAGGTTAAATCCCTGCGTGAGGGCAAGGCCAATATTGCCGAGAGCTATGCCTCTCATGAAGACGGGGCGATCTGGCTGATAAACAGCAATATCCCGCAATATTCAGCTGGCAATCGCAATAATCACGAGCCGCGCCGCCATCGCAAACTGCTCTTGCATCAACGCCAGATCGACAAGCTCATTATGGCTGTTGCCCGTGAAGGCATGACGCTGGTGCCGGTGAAACTGTTCTTTAATGAGCGCGGTATGGTCAAGCTGGACCTTGCTCTCGCCAAGGGCAAGAAAATACATGACAAGCGCCAGGTCTCCAAAGACCGTGACTGGAACCGCCAAAAAGCCCGTTTGATGCGCGAAAAAGGGTGAGGTGGTTTTTTTTATCTCGCGGTTTTGTTTCTGTGTTTGGTTTTCTCTCGCGGCTATTCGCGCAATGCGCGGCGGCCGCTTGGCCTTGCCGGTGAGTACACCGGAATTCTTGTTCTCTTTTAGATTGTCAATTGTTTAAGAACTCCGACCAACGGGAGGCAAGCGTGACCACGCGCCGCGCTGTAGCGCGCCCTAACGGAGGCCGTGCGACAGCGCGAATAGCCGGGAGTGAGATTAAGCCTTGCCGGTGAGTACACCGGAATTCTTGTTCTCTTTTAGATCGTCAATTGTTTAAGAACTCCGACCAACGGAAGGCAAGCGTGACCACGCGCCGCGCTGTAGCGCGCCCTAACGGAGGCCGTGCGACAGCGCGAATAGCCGGGAGTGAGATCATCCAAACCCGTGAGGGAGAGAAACTACCTTATAATCATCACGGAGCTGCGGGCTTTTTTGAGAACGGCGTGGGAGACGCTGCCAAGGAACATGCGCTTTAGCATGGATGTCTCGCACGCCGCCATCACGATCAAGGAATGATCCAGGCCATTTTCGATAATCCGGCCAACCGGATCACCAATATCCATATGCATCCCGTTTACAGCATATCCAGTCTTTTCAAGGGCCTGTTTGGTCTTGTCCAGGGTCTCTTGGGTCTGTTTTTCCTCATCCGCTGTTTCGGCAACCGCATATAGCTCGATAGGGCAGCCACAGCGGCTGGCAATCTCGGCATCTTGCAAAGCCATCTTGATGGAGACGGGATCGCTGGTAATGCAGATAAGATGGCCATGGCCCTGTTCGAGGCCGCGCGACAAGATAACGGTGCCATTATGCTCGGTGGCGACGCTAATGGCGGTGTAATTATCAATGGCGCCAAGGCCGACCCTCTCATCATCTGACGCGGAGACAATAACAATATCATATTGCACATGATGAGCTTCATCGAGAATACCTGCGAGCACGCTTGAGGAAATGCGGACAATCAACTCGATATGTTGGCCGGTTTTTTTGCACAAATAGCTTAGCATATGATCACCAAGCCGCGAGCCGCGAGATCGTTTGTGGATATTTTCAGCTTCCCACTCTTCGCCCAGAATACCATTTTCGAGCAAAATATCGCGGGCTTTCTTGAGGCTCTTCAAGCCGGGCAGCTCAAGATCCCAGTCCAGCATGTTTTCGCGCGCCAAAGCCATGCTCAGACCTTCGGAGCTGCCATCAGTATCGGCGGGGCGCACATAGAGCAGGGCGATATCCGTATCGGGGGTGTCGAGGCTGAATGTGATGGCGTAGCGCAATCCTTGATACGAAGATGGGGATCCATCGATGCAAACAAGTAATTTAAAACGGCGTTCTTGATCGGTCATAGGGCCCTCGAATTCAAAATAGCGAATTTTACAATGTTGAATATAGCAATTAGCGATACGCGGATAGCACAAACAATGTCGCGATTGTGCGGCGATGGCAACTGTGAAAACTTACCCCGATGAGCCGTGTTGGGGCTTGAGACTATGGCTGACTTGCTTTAGTGCATGAAACTATGAGTGATAAACCGATTCTTCCCCCTGACGGCTCCTTGCCAGTCATTAATCTCAAAGAAGCGCTTGAAGAGCGCTATCTGGCTTATGCCTTGTCGACCATCATGAACCGGGCGCTGCCCGACGTGCGCGATGGTCTAAAGCCGGTGCATCGGCGCTTGCTGTATGCGATGCATGAGCTACGGCTCAATCCAGAGGGGCGGTTTAAAAAATGCGCCAAGATCGTTGGCGAGACCATGGGTAGCTATCACCCTCATGGGGATCAGTCGATCTATGATGCGATGGTGCGTCTTGCCCAAGATTTTGCTGTGCGCTTCCCGCTGGTCGATGGGCAGGGCAATTTTGGCAATGTCGATGGCGATAATGCGGCCGCCATGCGTTATACCGAGGCGCGCATGACAGCGGTTGCGGGTAAATTGCTGGAAGGTATCGAAGAAGATTGCGTGGATTTTCGCGAGACCTATGACGGGGAGGGCAGCGAGCCCACGGTTCTGCCGTCCAATTTCCCCAATCTGCTGGCCAATGGATCCGCCGGCATTGCGGTGGGCATGGCCACCAATATCCCGCCGCACAATGTCGGCGAATTATGCGATGCCGCTCTGCATCTCATCAAGCACCCAAATGCCAGTATTGAAAAAATTGTCGATTTTATCCCGGGGCCGGATCTGCCCACTGGCGGCATCCTTGTGGATAGCCGCGAGAGCATTATCTTATCCTATAAAACCGGGCGCGGGGCCTTTCGGGTGCGGTCTGTCTGGGAAGTGGAAAAACTGTCACGTGGCGGCTGGCAGATTGTCGTTACGGAAATTCCCTATCAGGTGCAAAAAAGCCGGCTGATCGAAAAAATGGCCGATCTGATGATCGCCAAGAAACTGCCTTTGCTGGGCGATATTCTCGACGAGTCAGCTGAAGATATCCGTCTCGTGCTGGAGCCCAAATCGCGCAATACCGACCCTGTTGTGCTGATGGAGAGCCTGTTCCGGCTTACGGATCTGGAGAACCGTGTCAGTCTCAACATGAATGTGCTGTCCAGGGGGCAGGTCCCCAATGTGCTGGGCATCAAGCAGGTTTTGCAAGAATGGCTTGACCATCGCAAAGTGGTGCTGGTGCGTCGCACCAATTTCCGTCTGGCAAAAATCGAACACCGTCTTGAAGTGCTGGCCGGGTTCTTGATTGCCTATCTCAACATTGATGAGGTGATCCGCATCATTCGCTTTGAGGACAAGCCCAAAGAGCAGTTGATGAAGACCTTTGAGCTGTCAGAGGTTCAGGTGGAAGCGATCCTCAATATGCGCCTGCGCGCCTTGAACAAGCTGCAGGAAATCGAGATCAGCAAAGAGCATGAAGCGCTCACGAAGGAACGCGACGAATTGCGCGCATTGCTGGCCAATGATACGGCGCAGTGGCAAAAAATATCCAATGAAATCCGTGAAACCCGCAAGGAGTTTGGCCAGGATAGCGAGCTGGGCCGCCGCCGCTCGAAATTTGCCGATCTGCCTGACATCGATGTGGATCTTGAAACCGCGATGATCGAAAAAGAGCCGGTGACCATCATTTTATCGAAAATGGGCTGGATCAGAGCCTTGCGCGGTCATCTCGAGAGCACGGATGGTTTGCAGTTCAAGGATGGTGACAAGCTGAAAAGCGCGCTGTCAGCCTACACGACCGACAAGATCATTTTATTCACCACGGCTGGGAAATTTTTCACGCTGGATGCCAGTCAATTGCCTGGTGGGCGCGGGCATGGTGAACCGGTACGCCTGATGATTGATCTTGAGGAAGGTCATGATTTCATCCAAATGCATGTGCATGTGCATGATGCAAAACGCAAATTGCTGGTGGCCTCCAATGTTGGCAATGGCTTTATCGTTGCCGAAAAAAATGTCGTGGCCAATACCCGCAAGGGCAAGCAGGTGTTGAATGTCAAAGCCGACGAAGAAGCGCAAGTCTGTGCCTTTGTCAGTGGCGATAGCGTGGCGGTGATGGGGGATAATCGCAAATTGCTGCTCTTCAAGCTGCAAGAACTTAACGAGATGACCCGTGGTCGCGGTGTTCGTTTGCAGCGCTATGGCAAGCGAGATGGCGGTGGGCTTTGCGATATCAAAACCTATGACAGCACTGTTGGCCTGACCTGGCTTGATGCGGCCGGGCGGACTTTTACGCTTGCCGATCTCAAAGAATGGCAAGGCACGCGTGCGCAAGCTGGTAAGCCAGCTCCCAAAGGTTTCCCCAAGAGCAATCGTTTCTCCTAGGTCTTTCATGTCCTCGATACCACTGGTGACGTCTGCGTATTTTGCGTGAGGAGATATAGCGGGACGGCTTTTGAGCGCCACCATCAAAGATCGTCAAAACTGGATCCTCGATAAATATGCGAGAGGCAATCCCATTCTCGCCCCCTCATCATGGCCGTATATTTTCAAGGACCCATCCAGATGTGAGTTCTCACGAGGTTGTTCATTCGACCCTGATCTGAAAAGATGGATTTGCAACACTTTGAAAATGAAAGAAAATAGAATGTTACTTGGATTTACCTGAAAATTTACAGAAAATCCCTGATAAATTCATGTATTTACCGGCTGTTAAGTCGCCTATTAAGGCTATCTTTTTGATTAATAGGTACAAATGGCGCAAGTAAATATTTTGAGTTGTTGTGTGTTAGGGATATTGTTATGAGTAGCGCGTTTTTTTACCGGGAAAGAAAAATGACCTTTGTGGTCCTCTCCCTGGCCGGCTGGTTTGGCATACTTGGACTGTTTGGCCCCTATTTGCCAGCCAATGTGAAGGCAACTGATCGCCAGATCACGTTCAAACTGCATGGCAATCAACTTACCGGCCACTGGACCAAGCGCGAAGGTCGCTGGCATTTTTTGAAAATCAGTAAAATCAGCAGGCCCGCTGGCGCAAGGTCGCGGCGCCTGGCAACTGTGAAAAAACCACGAACCACCAATGGGTCGCGAGACAGTTTACAGTTTGGTGCTTTAAAGGCGCCCACCACAACGGCCTCGCTGGCGCCCTCCACCCAACGACGGAACAGCAAGAAAGCCCAGAGGGCAGCGCTCGCAGAAGAAATCGGGCGTTGGGCGAAAATTGATAATCGCTGGCAATGGCAGGCCGCAGATAAACCCTCAAAAACAGCGCGAGCCGCCAGAGCCACCAGAACACCAGCGCAATCAAAGCAGCCCCGGCAATCACTGGTGCCTGCCCCCAAAGAAGGTCTCAAACAAACGGACGGTCCTGTTGGTTCGCAGTCTGAGCCTTACTGGGTGCGCGAAGATGGTCGCTGGCGTTATGAGTTGGTGGCAGAACACATGATTCTCAGACAGATCTGATCGAGTGTCGAATCACAATATGATTGTTACAAAACAAGGCCCGTGCAGCATTGCAACGGGCCCTTTTCCTGCTGCGACACAATGTCCCAATGTCAGAGTCGTTCGGCCGGGATGAGGGGCTGGCAGAGGGCTCTATTTGATGTTCTTCAAGGCCTTGCTGAAGCCGTTCAGAGCGATGGGAATGGCGATGCCCTCTTCAGGTGTCTGGAAAATTGTGAACAGCGCCGTTTTGCCGCTCTGGAATTTTTTGGCCAGTTCTGCAGGGACCACCGCTTCGGCAAAACAACCGATTTTTCCGCACCGCAAAAAGGGCACCCGGCCCACATCCTTGCCATCAATAATGAGGCCCAGACCCGTGGGGAGCAACACTCCCAAAGGGGCGACAACCAACAACATTTGTTTGTTACTGGACAAGGACTTTTGAAAGATAACCGTCAGGCCGACATTGGGGCGATCTTCGGCTGTAACGCTTTGCACAGCGGCGCATTTCTCAACTTTTGACCCAGGCGGACGCCCGCAGCTGATTTGCCAGGCACCGATGGTGGCCTTGACCTTTCCGCCGGCCAGCTGCGCGTTGGCAGTGTCCATTTGAACACCCGCGATAGCCAAGAGTATGAGCGCCATCAGGCCGGTGATCCTGCGCAAAAAAGGGGAGTGCTTGGTAGGCATCTGTAAGAGGTCCTTTAGAATAACGGGCTGATTTGATTAGATTGGATTCCCGCTCTTGGTTTCACTCGATTGTTTGTCGAGTGTCAACAGATCTCATCAATATGCCCCAAGAAATTACTGCCCGAATTGTGGCGCGCAAACGAGGCGGAAATACGGATTGAGAGAATGATAATCCTTGCTGTAAATGGCAACAAACTGTTTGCATGACAGTTCAATTGCGTTGATTTGAACGGACCGTAATGCTAAGAAGGGCACAAATAAGTAACAATACTTACACAAGAATTATAACAATACAGAGGCAAATCGGTTCTGCGAGATCTTTCATGGTGAGGACTTGGAGAGTGGGTCATTAGGCTGTTGGTTGTCTGGGGACCAGGTTTTTTGGTACCGTTGAGCGGTCCTCGCACGGTCGAATACAGCTTTTAAAAAGAACAATAGCAAAGAGGGAGTTTAGAATAGCATGAGAAACCGTTTGAGAGGGGGGCAGCAGAGCTCTGTTGTTTTCAAAGGGATTGGTTCCATATTGGCGACGGCGCTATTTTCAGTGCTGCTGGCTGGTGTTGCGCATGCCCAGGGTGGTCAGCCTGTGCCGTGGCAGATTGGTTTTCAAGAACCTGTGACCTCGATTGCCCGTCAGATCGATTCGTTCCATGACTTCTTGATGATCGTCATCACGGTGATCTCCTTGTTTGTGATGGGATTGTTGGCCTATATCATTTGGAAGTTTAATGAAAAAGCCAATCCTGTCCCGTCCAAGACCACACATAATACCAAGATTGAGGTGATCTGGACCATTGTTCCGATCCTCATTCTTTTGGTTATTTGTATTCCATCATTCCGCCTGTTGTTTGCGCAATATACCTTTCCAAAGGCCGACCTGGTGATCAAGACCACCGGCAATCAGTGGTACTGGTCTTATGAGTATCCAGATCATGGCGGCATGTCGTTCGATCAGCTGATGCTGCGCGATGATGACGACAAACCGATTGATGGCCCCAATGGCGAGCCAAAAGTTCTGGCGGTTGATAATTTCGTCGTAGTCCCCGTCAACAAGAATGTTGAACTGCTGGTCACAGCGTCAGACGTCATCCACAACTGGACGATCCCGGCCTTTGGCGTCAAGCTTGATGCGATCCCTGGTCGTGTGAACCGCGCCTGGTTCAATGCCGATAAAATTGGCACCTATTACGGGCAGTGTTCAGAGCTGTGCGGCAAGGACCACGCTTATATGCCAATCGGCGTCAAAGTGGTCAGCGAAGCCGATTATGCGACATGGTTGGCCAAGGCTAAAAAGGAATTTGCCTCAAACGAACCGGTGCGCAAAAAAGCTGGAGATACGAAGCTTGCGGCCACGGCAAAAGAAAATATCAACAGATAAACCACACCAAGGGGAGCGCTGTTCAACAGGGCCACCTCTGGTGCAAGATAATCATTTCAGAACGAAAGAGGGATTATAATGAGCACACAGGCTCACGCAGCAGATCATGACCATGATCACAAGCCAGGCTTTGTCAAACGCTGGCTGTTTTCAACCAATCACAAAGATATTGGTACCCTATATCTGATTTTCGCCATGGTTGGCGGGATCATAGGCGGCTTCTTGTCCATGGGCATTCGCGCTGAACTGGCCGAGCCGGGCATGCAGATTTTCAGTAATCCGCACATGTTCAATGTGTTTACAACGGCTCACGGCCTGATCATGGTGTTCTTCATGATCATGCCCTCGCTGTTTGGTGGCTTTGGTAACTGGTTTGTGCCGTTGATGATCGGCGCGCCGGACATGGCGTTCCCTCGTTTGAACAATATTTCTTTTTGGTTGCTGCCACCGGCCCTTGGTCTGTTGGTGATGTCCTTGTTTGTCGAGGGCCCCTCTGGCATGAACGGCGCGGGTATTGGTTGGACAGCCTATCCGCCACATTCAACCAGTGGACATCCTGGACCGGCCGTTGATTTCGCGATCTTGTCTCTGCATTTGGCCGGGGCCTCTTCTATCTTGTCCTCGATCAACTTCATTACGACCATTTTCAATATGCGCGCACCGGGCATGACCTTGCATAAAATGCCATTGTTTGCCTGGTCTATCCTTGTAACGGCCTTCTTGCTGCTTTTGTCTTTGCCTGTGTTGGCTGGCGCTATCACCATGCTGTTGACCGACCGTAATTTTGGCACAACGTTCTTTGACCCGGCTGGTGGTGGTGATCCCGTCTTGTACCAGCATCTGTTCTGGTTCTTTGGGCATCCTGAAGTGTATGTGATCATTCTACCTGGCTTTGGTCTGGTTTCACATATCATTTCCACATTCTCGAAAAAGCCAGTATTTGGTTATCTTCCCATGGCCTATGCCATGGTGGCGATTGGCGCTGTTGGTTTCGTTGTGTGGGCTCATCACATGTATACAGCGGGCCTTAGCCTCGATACGCAGGCTTACTTCCTCGCAGCAACCATGGTCATCGCGGTGCCGACAGGCATCAAGATCTTTTCATGGATTGCGACCATGTGGGGCGGCTCTCTTAGTTTCCCAACACCGATGCTGTTCGCCATTGGTTTCATCTTCTTGTTCACCGTTGGCGGTGTAACAGGGGTTGTGCTGGCCAATCCGGGTATCGACAGAGCCTTCCATGATACCGTGTATGTGGTAGCTCATTTCCATTACACCATGTCTATTGGCGCTTTGTTTACGCTGTTCGCGGGCTGGTATTACTGGTTCCCTAAAATGACTGGCTTCATGTATAATGAAGCGCTTGGTAAACTGCATTTCTGGATGATATTCATCGGCGTTAATGTGACCTTCTTCCCGCAGCATTTCTCTGGAATGGCTGGTATGCCACGTCGTCATGCCGATTATCCTGATGCCCTTGCTGGCTGGAATATGGTGTCGACCATTGGTGCCTGGATTACCAGTGCCGCCATGGCCGTGTTCTTCTTTGCCATGGTGCTGGCCTTTATGCGCAAGCAAAAAGCCGGGGACAATCCTTGGGGCGTCGGGGCAACCACCCTGGAGTGGACGGTGTCTTCACCTCCGCCATTCCATACCTTCGAGAAACTGCCGAAGGTCAAGTAACCTTCTCCACAATGAGAGCCGTTGCCATGATTTTTCAGGCAATCTGGATGTGGCAATGGCTCTTGAGTTGAACTTAGTAGAAAGAACGAGATGGCTGATTTAGGTGTAACTCTTGGCGATGAAACACATAAGTCCTCTCTCACCACCGGTGGGGATGCGAGTGATTATTTTGCCTTGATGAAACCAAGGGTGATGTCACTGGTGGTGTTTACCGCATTGGTGGGCATGATGGCGGCTCCAGGGTCTATCCATCCGGTTATCGGTTTTTTTGCCTTGATGCTAATAGCGATTGGCGCGGGAGCCTCTGGCGCTCTGAATATGTGGTATGACGCCGATATTGATCGTTTGATGCAGCGCACCATCAAGCGTCCTATCCCAGCGGGCCGCGTCACCGAGGGGGAAGCTTTGGTATTTGGTGGCATTTTTGCCGCTGGTTCGGTGCTTTGTCTGGGGGTTATGGTCAATTGGGTGGCGGCTGGCCTGCTGGCCATGACCATTGCCTATTATCTGTTCGTCTATACGATGGGTCTGAAGCGGCGGACGCCGCACAATATTGTTATCGGCGGGGCCGCCGGTGCGTTTCCCCCGATGATTGGCTGGGCGGCCGTGACCGGCACGGTGAGCCTTGATAGTATTGTACTGTTTTTGATCATCTTCATATGGACGCCGCCGCATTTTTGGGCTCTGGCTCTTTATCGCTCGGATGATTACAAGCGCGCCAATGTTCCTATGTTGCCCGTTGTCGCGGGGCCGGACGAAACACGCCGTCAAATCCTGCTCTATAGCTTGATACTGGTGCCTGTCACCTTGTTGCCATTGCCTATGGAACTTGGCGGGATGATGTATGGGGCCGTGGCCAGTGTCATGGGGATGGTGTTTTTATGGCTGGCCTACAAGGTTTTTCGAAATCGTGAAGGGGCGCTCGCCGACCGTAGCGCCAAGCGGCTGTTTGCTTATTCAATCTTCTATCTTTTTGTTCTGTTTTGCACGCTCTTGATTGAGCATGTATTCGGGATTTTGACGCCTATCATCAGCTAGTTCAGGGGAATTATAGCCATGACTTCTTTTACTCCCATGACCCTCGAAGAGGGACGCGCAAGACGTAAAAATTCCATTGTAATCGGGCTTGTCCTGCTTGTACTGGTCGTCTCGTTTTACATTGTCACCATCGTCAAATTGCAAGGCAATGTCGCCAAGCGGATGGGCATGGGGGGAACAACAGGAAGTCAACAGGTTCCAAGCCCTTCAAATAAAGCAACCGTCTCGAAAAAAGCCGGCTCTGGACAGGATGGTAAATAAAGATGTCTTCACCTGATCTACCATCGGCGAATAATACGCCGCAAAAAACGGCCAGCCATCGGACTGTGGGCTTAATGCTGGCCGGGCTGGTGGTGTCGATGCTGGGCCTGTCCTATGCGGCCGTTCCGCTCTACAAACTATTTTGCCAGGTCACCGGATATGCCGGAACAACCCAGCGCGCCAGCGAGGCCCCTGCAACGCCATCCAAACAGTCCATACTGGTACGCTTTGACGCCAATACCTCACGCGGTCTGGGGTGGGAATTCAAGCCGGTCCAGCGGTCGATGACCATGAAAATTGGTGAAGAAAAACTGGCCTTTTACGAAGCCACAAACACCAGCGATAAAGCCATAACGGGAACCGCGACATTTAATGTAACGCCCGCGATTGCTGGCAGCTATTTCAATAAGATTGCCTGTTTTTGCTTTACCGAACAGACCCTGGAACCGGGGGAAAGTGTCGATATGCCGGTGAGTTTCTTTATCGATCCCGATATATTGACAGACTCCGATACGATCGGTGTGAAAGAGATCACGCTCTCTTACACATTTTTCGAAGTAAAAAATAAAAAAACAACACAAGTTAAAACCAAAAAAGCGAACGGCTCGTTGTAACGCGGCACCGGTCACAAAAATAAGAACAGCCCGTCTCTTGGATTTGGAGACGGGCCATAAGGGAGAGGAATAAAATCTATGTCTTCAAGCGAGCATAAACATCATGATTATCATCTGATTGACCCCAGTCCGTGGCCAATCATGGGCGCAGCATCCGCTTTTGTGACGGCTGTGGGAGCCATCATATGGATGAAAAGTCTGGATGATGGAGATGGGGTCTTTGGCCTGACCGGCTGGTTGCCATTTGCCATTGGTTTTACCATGATCCTTGTGACCATGTTTGTCTGGTGGCGCGATGTCATCAACGAAGCGGAAGTTGAAAAAGCGCATACTCCTGTTGTGCAGATCCATCTGCGCTACGGCATGATCATGTTTATCATGTCCGAAGTGATGTTCTTTGTTGCCTGGTTCTGGGCCTATTTCGACGTGGCCTTGTTCCCCGGCGCAGGCGTTATGGGCTTTGAAGCCCGTGAAGCCGTTACTGGTGGCCAGTGGCCGCCGGTTGCAATGGAAACAGATGGCGGATATTTAAAGGGCACATTTGATCCCTGGGGCATCCCGCTGTTGAACACCATCATTCTTTTGACATCAGGCGCAACGGTCACTTATGCCCATCATGCTTTGCTCAAAGATGACCGCAAGGGGTTGATCTGGGGTCTTGCCTTGACGGTGATCCTGGGGCTGACCTTCACTGGCTTCCAGGTGTATGAATATATGCTGGCGTCGTTCAGTTTTGGCGGTCACATTTATGGCGCAACCTTCTTCATGGCGACCGGGTTTCACGGCGTTCATGTGATTATCGGCACCATATTCCTGGCAGTCTGCCTGTATCGGGCCATAAAGGGGCATTTTACTGCCAAGCAACATTTCGGCTTTGAAGCGGCCGCCTGGTATTGGCATTTTGTGGATGTCGTCTGGCTGTTCTTGTTCGTGTCGATTTATGTCTGGGGTGCTGGCACGCCAATTGCCCACTAAGACATGTGAAATCATGAGGCCGCGCGGACATTTGTTCGCTGGTCGAAGGGGCAGCCATGGCTGCCCCTTTTCATATTTTCACCCCGGTTTGTCAGCTCATGACCAGCTCAAATGTGGCAGATAGCAATCAGTGAGGAAGAATATGGGTAACACCGATCAGCCCTATGAGGGCGACGTCTCCACCAGTCCGGTATGGTCCGGATTTAAAGGCCGCTGTCCGCGTTGTGGGACGGGTGCCTTGTTTGATGGTTATTTGACGCTGGCGCAAAAATGCGATCATTGTGATCTTGATAATGACTATGTTGACAGTGCGGATGGTCCCGCGGTGTTTGTCATATTGCTGGCGGGATTTATCGTCGTCTTCGCAGCCATGCTGGTCGAGATTTATTATATGCCACCTTATTGGGTGCATGCGCTTTTATGGTTGCCCTTGGGCATCCTTGTGCCACTTGGCATGTTGCGTCCGTTGAAGGGGTGGTTCATCGCCCTTCAATATCGCAATAATGCCAAAGAAGCCAAATTCGGTCGCGATGGGTCACAAAGTTAGGTTGGACCATGAGACATTCTTTTTTGCTTGGCGGCCTGGTGCTCGCCCTTTTTGGTTTTCTTGTTTTTCTTGGCACCTGGCAGGTGCAACGACTGGTGTGGAAAAATCAATTGATAGAGCGCTTGCAAAGCCGCATCAATCAATCTCCCGTGTCTGTGCAAAGCGCCCTTGATCTGTATCGCACAAATGGTGATGTGGAATATCTGCCGATCTCCTTGCGCGGCCGCTTTCTTCCTGACACCGAAAAACATCTTTATACGCTCAACAAACAGGGCCGCCCGGGCTGGCATATCTATACCTTGATGGAGCTGGCGGAAAATGACTGTGGTGATTGCACCGGTCAAAAACGCTATATCTATGTCAATCGCGGTTTTGTTCCCTATAAATTGAAGCATCGCGATGTGCGTGTTGAGACAAATGCGGCGGTACAGGTTGACCTCACCGGGCTCATCCGCTTGACACGAAAACAAAATAGTTTAATGGAAGCCGATAATCAACCGCTCAAAAATCAATGGTTCTGGCGGTCTTTGAGCGAAATGAGAGCAGCTACAAGCATATTGAGCAAGCAACAAAACGCGCAACTGGTGCCGTTTTTTGCCGATCAGCGCGCGGGGCCGCGCGGGGGACGGCGAGCAGATCAGTGGCCACGCCCCGGCACCACCCCGGTTAATCTGACCAATCGCCATCTTGGCTATGTGATTACCTGGTATGGGCTTGCTCTTGCGCTGCTGGGGGTTTATGGCTTTTTTCTATACAGCAATAGACGACAACGCATCGGGGACGAGCATTGAAATATATAAGCACACGAGGCGAGGCACCTGTTCAAGGGTTTGAGGATGTTTTACTGGCGGGACTGGCAACCGATGGCGGTCTTTACGTGCCGCAAGTCTGGCCCCAATTCAGTAAAGACGAGATCAGGGAATTGGCTGGCCTGCCTTATAGCGAGCTGGCCTTGCGGGTCATCACGCCGTTTGTCGGCGATGAAATCCCGGCGGATGAGCTGAAAAAAATGGTTGATGACGCCTATGCGGGATTTTCCCATAAGGCAATCGCACCGCTCAAACAGCTCGATAGCAATGATTTTTTACTGGAGCTGTTTCACGGACCAACTCTGGCGTTCAAGGATTTTGCCATGCAGTTGCTGGCCCGCTTGATGGACCGGGCGCTGGCCAAACGCGGGCGCCGCGCCACGATTGTTGGGGCAACCTCGGGGGATACGGGCGGCGCGGCGATCGAGGCGTTTCGCGGTCGTGACAATATTGATGTGTTTATTCTGCATCCCCACAACAAGGTCACCGAAGTACAGCGCCGTCAGATGACCACGCCGAGCGAAGCCAATGTCCACAATATTGCTCTTGAGGGTAATTTTGATGATTGTCAGGCTCTGTTGAAATCAATGTTCAACAATGCAGCTTTGCGCGATGAGTTGCAGCTGGCTGGCGTCAATTCCATTAACTGGGCCCGCATTATGGGGCAGATCCCCTATTATTTTGCCGCAGCAACGGCATTGGGTGCTCCTGATCGTGAGGTGGCCTTTTGTGTGCCAAGCGGTAATCGTGGTGATATTTTTGCAGGCTTTGTGGCCAAAAAACTGGGTCTGCCTATTAGCAAATTGGTGATCGCCACCAATGCCAATGATATTTTGGCGCGGACCTTGGCGACCGGGCGCTATGAAACGCGGCAAGCCATTGCCACCGACAGCCCCTCTATGGATATTCAGGTGTCGAGCAATTTTGAGCGCTTGCTGTTTGAATTATCGGGGCACGATGCCATCTGGCTGAACGGCTTTATGCGGCAGTTTAGCGAAACCGGCACCGGCCTTTTGTCCGATAGTGTGTTCGATCAATTTCGCGCGCTATTTGCGGCCCATCGCCTTGATGACGAGCAGACCGGTGCAACCATCGCACGGATCCAGCGCCAGAGCGACTATATGGCGGATCCTCATACCGCTGTTGGTCTGGGAGTGGCCGCTTTGGCACGCCGCAAAGGGGAGGTGGCTTCCTCGACGCCAATGGTCACATTATCAACGGCGCATCCGGCAAAATTCCCCGATGCTGTGGCAAAAGCTCTGGGGGTTCAACCCTTCCAGCCCGAGATCATCGTTGCGCAAAAGAACCTGCCCGAGCGCTATCAAGTGCTGGCCAACGATTTTGATATTGTTGCCGATCACATCAAGCAGCATGCCCGGGTGGTGGCGAACTCGTGAAGAAACCAATTGTTCGCTTCGTTCCGTGGCATGTGAATTGCTCTATTGGCTATACTGGTGCCAGGGGGACCATGTTGTGAGTTCAAGGGAGTGATTTAAAGTGAGACAGCTGTGTTTTTGCGTGGCAGACGGGGGCCGTTCATGGCTTTTTTGAAAAGCTCGAACAAAATAGATACGGGAGCGGCCTTGTTTGGGGAGACCTTGGTCCTGCAGGCTCCAAAGATCGGTGATTTCGATCAATGGGTGGATTTGCGCGTCACGAGTGAGCAATTTTTGCGCCCCTTTGAGCCAAGCTGGAGCGCCAGCGAGCTGACCCGGCGCAGTTTTCGCAAGCGCCTTGATTATTACAAGCGCTCGCAACGTGACGGCAGCGGCTATTCGTTTTTTCTCAAATCGCGTCAAAATGAGCAAATGCTGGGGGGACTAACCCTGTCGAACATCAGATATGGGGTGATCAGCTCGGCCTCACTTGGCTATTGGATTGGCCAGGCTCATGCCCGTCGGGGGCATATGAGCGAAGCGGTGCAGATCTTGCTGCCGTTTGCCTTCAAAACACTGCATTTGCACCGGCTGGAGGCCGCCTGCCTGCCACAGAACCACGCCTCGGTGGCATTGTTACGAAAAAACGGCTTTATACAAGAGGGAGTGGCGCGTAAATATCTGCGGATTAACGGTGTCTGGCAGGATCATTTGCAATTTGCTCTGCTTGAAGACGATTATTACATCTAATAATCTTGCGCTTGTCACTGTTTGGCCGAATTTTCCATGCGTCTTAGAGGTTGCACCAACACAATGAGGGTAGTGAGCGGGTTCGTTTATTCAATACGGAACGGGGACCGTTCGAAATTTCGGAAAGTTAAACGATCGATTTGATGATCTGGCGTCCATATAATGGCAAGAATTTTAGCCTTGGCGAGCTTTTGGGGAGGGCGAGGTGTTCTCACAGGCTGACGCGGCTCTTTGCGTGCACGAATGTGCGCATGATGATGCTTGGGCTGGTCGCTGTTTTGTCGGTGTTTGCGCCGCAAAGCGCCCTGGCACTTGAACCCATTGCCATAACAGGTGCCAAGGACGTGATTGATATTTCAGAGCGCGGCGCCTTTTATGAAGGGCGCGGGGATCGCTTGCAAGTTGAGACCGCGGCTGGTCGTGATGGCATTGCCGGGCGCATGTCCGTGCGAGCCCGCCAGGCGGGCAGCAATCCGCGATGGGTTGTGTTCGCGCTCAAAAATACCACCAACGAAACCATCGAGCAGTGGCTGACCGCGCAACGATACAGTCTCAACGGTTCCAAATTTTTCAATCCCGATCTCGACAAGGGGCGTATCGGGGCTGTCACACCCTCTGTTGGCTTTGCCCCCGAGCGCGTATCTTCCGACAATACCGATATTTTTTCTTTAAGCGTTGAGGCCGGGGCAACCGTCACCTTTGTTGTGGAGCTGTCGGGCAATACCTATCCGCGACTATCGCTTTGGCAGGTTGAAGCCTTTGAGAAAAAACGCCGTAACGGGCATTTGTTCAACGGCATTTTACTGGGCATAACCGGTATCATGGCGATCTTGTTGTCGGCTCTGTTTGCGGCCAATCACAAGGCCATGTTCCCCGCCGGCGCTCTGGTTATCTGGATCGGGCTTGCCTATATAAGCGCCGAATTTGGCTTTTTGCAAAAGCTGTTTAATCTGTCGACCGATGGCAATGCCATCTACCGTGCTGCGACAGAGGCGGCCTTTGCCACCTCACTGGTGAGTTTCCTTTATATATTCTTGTCGTTGCGCCTGTGGCATGCCTGGGTGCGATTGTTTTTCATCAGCTGGATCCTTGCACAAGGCGCTCTGGTTTTGCTGGCTTTTGTCGATGCGCCTTTGGCGAGTTCTCTGGCCCGGCTGAGCTTTGGGGCGATTGGCGCGATTGGTGGTTTGTTTATTCTCTATCTTGCCTTGCGCGGACAAAGCCGGGCGCTCTCGCTGATGCCGACCTGGCTGTTATTTCTGGTCTGGCTGTTTGGTATGGGGGTGACAATTCAGGGCTTGCTGTCTGGCGATATGGTGGTGACGGCGATGAATGCCGGGCTGGTATTATTGCTGGCTCTGTTTGGTTTCACGGTTACGCAATTTGCTTTTTCGGGCCTCGACCATGTGGGCACGATGCCGACGGACCGGTTTTATTTTAATGGCCAGGCCATTGAAGGGGCGGGGGCCTGTGTCTGGTACTGGGATGCCCGTCACGATACGATCGAGATTGGTAAAGAAGTGGAAGAAGCCCTTGGTCTTTCCTGGGGTACCCTGTCTGGCTCCTTTAGCAACTGGCTTGACTATCTGCACCCGACAGACCGCGAGCGTTTTTCTCTCATGCTGCTTGGGGTCAAAGAGCGCAATGGCGGCCCGGTCAGCATTGATTTCCGCATGCGCCGCTCGGACGGCACCTATCTTTGGTACGCTTTGAAAGCCCATACGGATGACTGGGTGAAGGCGCGGACCTTGACTTGTGTGGGTCTTCTTCATGACATTACCGGCTCCAAGCGCGCCCAGGAGCGTCTGGTGCATGATGCGGTTCATGACAGTTTGACAGGGCTGCCCAATCAGGAAATTTTTGCTGACCGTCTGGCAATCGCCGTGATGCGTGTGCAGCAAGAACGAGCGGCTCCTCCCGCTGTTTTGTTCATTGATCTGGACCGTTTCAAAAACATCAATGCAAGATTTGGTATGGGGGTTGGGGATACCATGTTGCTGACCGTGGCCCGCCGGTTGGCGCGCTATATCCGACCTCAAGATGCGCTGGCACGGGTTGGGGGAGATCAATTCGCTATTCTGCTGTTCGCAGAAACCAGCCCTCATCAGGTCACGCAATTGGCCGAACGCATCCGCAAGGCTTTGCGCGGCCCCATCAAGATAGCTGGCGAGGAAGTTATCTTGACCAGTTAAATCGGTTGCAGTCTTCATTCGGGTCCCCAATGCACAGGCGAAAGTTTGTTCCGCGAGGCAGAAGTCGCCATGTACCGCGCCAAACGCCTAGGCACAGATCGCACAGAATTATTCAAAACAGACATGCTGTCAGATCGCGATGACCGGATGGCACTGGAAAGCGATTTGCGTCAGGCGATTGGTCGCGGCGAATTGCATATATTCTACCAGCCCATCATGCGCCTGGCGCGAGGAGAACTGGTTGGGTTCGAGGCATTGCTACGTTGGCAACATCCAAGATTTGGCGCCATCAGCCCGGCGGAATTTATTCCTATCGCGGAGAGCAATGGCACGATCCTGGAGCTTGGCGCCTTTGTGCTGGATCAGGCCTCGCGCGAAGCGGCGCGCTGGCTGCGTATCGTTCCTGTCAATGAGACGCCCTTGTTTGTCAGTGTCAATGTGTCGAGCGGGCAATTATCCCGAAAAGAGCTGGTGGTAGATATTCGCCATATTTTATCGCGGCAAAGTCTGCCGCAAGGAGCTTTGCGTCTGGAAATCACCGAATCTATTGTGATGGAAAACCCCGAACAGGCGATCGAAATATTACATACGTTAAAGGCCCTGGGCGCCGGTCTTTCCATGGATGATTTTGGTGCGGGATATTCTTCCTTGAGCTATTTGCTGCGTTTTCCCTTCGATACGATCAAGGTTGATCGTGAAATCATCCAGCATCGCAATAATGAAGAGGCGGGAGCGGTGATTTTGAGATCGATTGTCGCCTTGGCCCATGAGCTCGATAAGGATGTGGTTGCCGAGGGGATTGAAACCGACGACGATGCCGCCTATTTGCGCTCCATCAAATGTGATTATGGACAAGGATTTTACTATGGCGAAGCCATGAGTGCCGCCGAGGTCCAGAACCTGCTTAAAGCGTTGGTGAAGTCTGGCAAGCTGGTGTTGCAACCGACCAGAAAAAAAGCCGCGAAACTGCTGCCCGTTGCGAGCGGAAGTGGCACCATTCGCACGGCATCAAAGGCGATAAATCCCCCAGCGGGAGCTCCTTTGGCAAAACCCGGCCCAACACCACCACCAGCGTCTGTGCGGGGGCCGGCACCTGCGACTGGGCCAGCAGCAGCGCCAGCACCAAGCGGCACGCCGGTCCGGCCCGTTGCCGCTCCCGCCGCCAACCCCCATGCTGGTCAACAACCGATCAGCGTGAAAATGATCCCCAATCGAAAACGTGGATAACCGATGAGCCGATGGTTTTGCCTTGCATGTTGCAGCCCGGTTGGTGTGTTGCAAGGAATGGTTTGTAATGTTCAATGATCAAAATTGAAGAGCAGTTGGCGTCATATAGGGTTAGAATCGGCACAACAATGTGCCAGATAATGTGATTTGCAGAAATTTATTTTAATGTGAAACAGGTGGAATTCACTCATGTCGAGAAAATATTTTGGAACCGATGGTATTCGGGCGAAAGCCAATACATTTCCCATGACGTCTGACGTGGCCATGCGCGTGGGAATGGCCGCTGGCAAGATTTTTACAAGAGGTAATCACCGTCACCGTGTGGTGATTGGCAAGGACACGCGGCTGTCCGGTTACATGCTGGAATCAGCGATGGTCGCGGGATTTACCTCCGTTGGTATGGATGTCTTTCAACTCGGGCCCATGCCGACGCCGGCGGTTGCCATGCTCACCCGCTCCTTGCGTGCTGATCTGGGGGTGATGATTTCAGCCTCCCATAATGTGTATTCCGACAATGGCATCAAGCTTTTTGGCCCTGATGGTTTCAAACTGTCTGATGAAACCGAGTTGGAAATTGAAAAACTGATGGATGGTGATATCGACAAGCTGCTGTCGGCCTCCTCAAAGCTTGGCCGGGCCAAGCGGATTGATTCGGCGCAAGAGCGCTATATAGAGTTCGCCAAACGGACGTTGCCGCGCAATCTAAGTTTTGATGGCATGCGGGTGGTGATCGATTGCGCCAATGGCGCTGCGTATCAAGTCGCCCCCGAAGCCTTGTGGGAGCTGGGAGCCGAGGTCATTAAAATCGGCGTCAGTCCCGATGGTTTCAACATCAACAAGGATTGCGGTTCGACCCATACGGCGCTGTTAAGCCAAAAAGTCAAGGAAATGCGCGCCGATATCGGCATTGCACTCGACGGCGATGCTGATCGAATGTTGATTGTTGATGAGGAAGGCCGCTCCATTGATGGCGACCAGATTATGGCTGTGATCGCCGAAAGCTGGTTGGAAAAAGAACGGTTGTCGGCCGGCGGTGTTGTGGCAACGGTGATGTCCAACCTTGGGCTTGAGCGCTATCTCAACAGCCTGAATCTGACCCTGGAGCGGACATTGGTTGGCGATCGCTATGTGGTCGAACATATGCGCAAGCATGGCTTCAATGTGGGCGGTGAACAGTCCGGCCATATTATCCTGTCAGATTTTACGACAACAGGCGATGGGCTGGTGTCCGCACTACAGGTCATGTCGGTGGTGGCAAGAAGCGGCAAAACGGTTTCAGAAGTCTGCAGTAAATTCGAGCCGGTGCCCCAGACGCTACAAAATGTGCGCTACAAGAGCGGCGAGCCATTGAAGAAAAACTGGTCTTGGCGGCGATTAGTGAAGGCGAAGAACGGCTAGGCAAAGCGGGACGCCTGGTCATCCGTCCCTCTGGCACAGAGCCGGTTATTCGCGTTATGGCCGAAGGCGATGATCAACAACTCGTCAATGCCGTTGTCGGCGACATATGCGACGCGCTCCGTTGATTTCACTCGCGGCTATTCTTCGCTACGCGAAGGCCTGCTCTATAGTTGCCCTACCGCTTCGCTGTTTGAGGGCGATAGGGTGGAGGACTTTATCGGTCTCGCGGCTATTCGTGCTTCGCACGGCCTCCAACGGGCGGGCAATGCCCGGCGCGTGGTCACGCTTGCCGATGGTTACATCGGAATTCTTGATACAAATGAAATCGTCAATCAGCAAAGGAATTCCGACCAACGGGAGGCAAGGCCGACTGGCCGCCGGGCGTTGCCCGCCCCGTCGGAGGCCACGCGTCAGCGTGAAGAGCCGCGAGACATATAAACCAACCCCGCCGATAGGCGGATCAGCCGCGAGCGCCATAAACCACGAGTGAAATCAAGCCACGAACTAAATTAAAGCGGGAGGACGATCGTTGCTTTGAGGCCGCCAAGGGCACTGTCCTGGAGGATGATTTCGCCGCCATGGCTATGGACGATATCGCGGGCGATCGACAGGCCAAGGCCGGTGCTGGCGCCTTCATACTGGGTGCGGGCATTGTCGAGGCGCACGAAAGGCTGGAAGACTTCATTTCGTTTGTCGGAGGGGATGCCCGGGCCGTCATCGTCGACTTCAATTAGCAATTGTTTGTCTGTCAAGGCGCTTGAGAGTTTTACGGTGGTTGCGTAGCGCGCGGCGTTGGCGACAAGGTTTGTGACCGCGCGTTTGAAGGCGGCCCGCCTGAGGGGCAGATCGATGCCCTTGAGATGAGTTTGCAGGTCGATTGATTTGTGACTGCGGATCATTTCATCGGCGATTTCCGTGAGTAATTTGTCGATGTCGGTTGGTTCGGTTTGTTCGTTGCCCTCTCCCTTGGCGAAATCCATATAGGCACTGATCATGTCTTGCATCTCGTCGACATCTTTGCGCATGGCTTCAATTTCGGGGCTATCTTGGGTGAGGGCAAGCTCTAATTTGAAACGTGTCAGGATGGTCCGCAAATCGTGAGAAACGCCAGCCAGCATGGTGGTTCTTTGTTCCACATGGCGCTCGATGCGATCGCGCATCAGCAAAAAGGCCTGTGAAGCCTGACGGATTTCCAAAGCGCCGTGGGGGTGAATCTCCCGCAATGGCGGCAGTCCTTTGCCAAAACGCTCCGCCGCTTCAGACAATTGCAGAATAGGTCTGATCTGATTGCGTAAAAACAATACGGCAATGAGCAGCAAGATGAAAGACGAGCCGACCATCCAGACCAGAAAAATGTGGCTGTTGGAGGCATAGACCTGCTTGCGCTTGACGAACAGGCGGGCCATGTCGCGATCAAGTTTGATGCGGATCTCGACCAGCTTGTCACGCGCTTGCGTATCAACCCAGTGGGGGTGCTTTATATTGAGATTGATGGCATCGCGAAAGATGCTGTCAAGAATATCGAACATGGGTCGTGGCGGCGTCGGTGGGAACTGCTTGTTATCGAGAAAATCGAGTGTAAAACCAAGGGTCCGGGCGGCCTTGATGGCTATTGTTCGGTTTCGTTGATGGTAGGGCTTGCTTTGATGAATTTCGACCAGGGCGGCAATGTCTTTTGCGGCGACCTCTGACAGGCGCGCAGTCACCAGCTGCCAATGGCGTTCCATCGACACGAATGCCAGAATTGATTGCAGCAAGACGAGAGGTGCGGCAATAATAATCAGCGTTCGCGGAAACAAGCGCTTGGGCATCATGTCGGGCAGCACATTCTTGATATAAGATCGTGCACGCCGCAATTTCCTGGCCATAAAAGAGCTGTTATTCATCGGTGTGCAATATATATCCCTTGCCCCGGATGGTCTGAAGATAGACCGGGTTTCCAGGGTCTTTTTCTATTTTGCGGCGCAATCGGTTTATTTGCACGTCAACAGCGCGGTCCGAGCTGTCACCAGCTCCCCCAGACAGCTCGTGGCGGGCAACCGTTTCGCCGCGCCGCCTGGCAAAGATGCGCAGCAGTTCGCGTTCGCGTTCGGTAAGTTTGATGGTCTCATTATTCGCTTTAAGGTCGCCGCGTGCAATGTTGAATCGGAATTCTCCGATATTGATTTCGTCATTCGAGCCGCCGGTTTTTTCAATTCTGCGCAATATATTACCAATACGGATCAGCAATTCCTTGGGCTCAAAGGGCTTGGCGATATAGTCGTCGACGCCAATTTCCAGGCCCTTGACCCTTTGTTCGGGTTCCCCAAGCGCGGTCAGCATGAAGATAGGCGCATCGATTTCGTTTTTGATGGATTGAGCGAGTTCAAATCCCGTTTCGCCCGGCATCATCACATCGAGGATCAGCAGATCAAACTCCAGCCCGGAAAGGGCGGCACGTGCGGCAATGGCGTCGCGTGCCTTGGTGACACGATAGCCATTGCCCATCAGATATTTAGCCAGCAGATCGCGAATGCGTTCGTCGTCATCGACAACGAGAATGTGCGGGGCATTGTCCGGCAGATCATTTGGTGCGCTCGTGCTGGTCGTCATTTCTAACCTTTCAATTCACGTGTGGAGCGTGAACGAGAAAATAATTCCAGGACAGTTTTATGATCATTCGAATTGATCATATTATATAAAAACCTGCTGCTGACCTGTTCGCTTTCGATGCCAGAAGATTTCAATGCTTTGCTTATGCGCAATAGTTGCGGCTCCAGGAGTCGAGCTGCCAGTTTTTCCCCCTCAGGGGTTGCAAATAAGCGGCGTTCGCGGCGGTCGGACTTGCCAGGGCGTTGCTCAACGATCCCTTGATCGACCAGTTGCTTGAGGACCCGCGCCAGACTTTGCTTGGTAATTTTGAGGATTTCGAGCAAATCCGCAACCCGCATCCCGGGATAGCGGTTAACAAAATGCAGGACACGGTGATGGGCGCGACCAAAACCAAATTCGGTCAAAATAGCATCTGGGTCCTGCGTAAAGTCTCTATAGGCGAAAAAAACAGCTCGATCAATTCGATAAGGGACGGGTCCGGCAGCGGGGGAGCGCTGCCGTCAGCTCTTGCTTCGTCAGTCTTGGTCGGGGTGTTTTTGCTAATTATGTCAGTCATGTTGACTTATTTTATCCTGTTTGATAAATCAAATCCAGCAAAAGTTTATCTCTCGAAGCGAACGGTAGCAGCTAAAAAGTCCTACCTAGCATATTAGACAAACAGCCAAGGAATGTGGCGAGATGACAGATCAACCCTATGATGACCGCGATGGAGTAATCTGGATTGATGGGGAGCTGGTACCCTGGCGCGATGCAAAGCTACATATTTTGACCCATGCCCTCCATTATGGATCTGGCGTGTTCGAGGGCGAGCGGGTCTATAATGGTGAGATTTTCAAGCTCAACGAGCACTCCCAAAGGCTGCATGATAGCGCCAAATATCTCGATTTCGAAATTCCCTGGTCGGTCGAAGAGATCAATCAGGCTTGCCGCGATACGGTCAAGGCACAGGGGTTGGTGGACGGTTATGTGCGGCCGATTGCCTGGCGCGGAGCCGAGGATATGGGCATTTCTGCCCCGCTTACAAAAGTCCATCTCTCCATTGCTGCCTGGGAGTGGGGGTCTTATTTCGATCCCGAACAGAAGATGAAGGGCATTACCCTGCGCCTTGCCGACTATAAGCGCCCTGATCCTGCAACAGCCCCCACGAAAGCCAAAGCGGCGGGGCTTTACATGATTTGCACCATCGAGAAGCACAAGGCGGATCGCCTTGGGTTTGCAGATGCATTTTTCCTGGACTGGCGCGGGCGGGTCGCCGAGGCCACCGGTGCCAACGTCTTTTTTGTCGAGGGTGATGTGTTGCATACGCCCATTCCCGATTGTATTCTGGATGGGATAACCCGGCGAACGGTGATTGGCCTTGCCAAAAAACGGGGCCTTGAGGTTGTTGAGCGCATCATAATGCCCGAAGAACTGTCGCAATTTGAGCAATGCTTCTTGACCGGTTCAGCAGCCGAAGTGACCCCGGTCTCACAGATCGGCGACTATCATTTTGTGCCCGGCGACATTACCCGCGCGCTGATGGATGATTATTCCCGCCTGGTACGCGGCGAGCAGGTCTGATCCAGCCAGCGCCGCAGCCTTGTGCGTCGATGATCTAGCTTTTTTTCTGATCATCGCCATTTTGCCAGGCGCTCGTTGCCTTGTGATCTTGTTGTTTGGCCTTGACCCAGTTGCCCTGCGCCTTGGCATTGAGCTCTTTTTTCCAGAACGGGGCGCTGGTTTTCAAGTAATCCATCAAGAATGAGGCAGCCTGAAACGCCTCATTGCGATGTTTGGAGATGGTCACCACCAGCACGATATTATCGCCGGGTACCAAGGTGCCGTAGCGGTGGATAATCAGACAATCGATCAGTTGCCACCGTTGGCGTGCTTTTTCTTCGATTGCGGCAAGTTCACGCTGGGTCATGCCGGGATAGTGTTCCAGCACCATTGATGTAATTTCCTGATCGCCAGAACCGCTGCGTACGACCCCTGTGAAGCTGACAATGGCGCCAAGATCCTGGTGGTGCCGTTTCAATTCATTGATTTCGAGCGCAATATTGAAGTCTTCAGCTTGAACTTTGATCATGATTATTAACTTTTTTCAATTTGCAAAACGGACGAATCAATAGAAGAGTGCCTCTTCAATGTTGCTGATTCGCGTTTTCAGGGTCAGATTTTGCGTAAAAATAGTCAGCACGCCAATTGATTGTTAGCATCAAGTTAATGCAACCAATGATATAATCGCATGTGACTGGTTTTGCGTCCAATTCATCATTGAGTTTTTTTTAACACAAAAAGTTTATGGCATCAGTAGGTTGCTTTGAATAAAAAATCACAAGGAGAGGTGAAATGCACTTCTTTCGTATGACGCCGCGATCAATTGTTCTGCTTGGGGCCGGATTATTTCTGGCGGGCTGTAACCCGGCGACAAAGGGATGGAGTTCCACCAATGGCAGTAGCGTTTCATTTGCCCGGCTGATTGCGGCAAAACAAGACTGCAGTTATCCAAAGGCCCGACAGCGGGCGATCAACCTTCTGGAGGCAACTGGCAGCACGCAACGCAATGAGCAACGCGCAGTGGCCATCATGAACGAGGCCGAGAAATGCATGAAAAAAAAATACGGCGTCAAATATAGAAAACGCGCCTATGGCATCGGTTCTTTGAAACCGATGTAGGGCGATTTTGGCCCTGGATCATAAGCGGGTCTGGATGGTGTTTTTTTCGATGACCTAGTCTCGGCCCCCATCAATAACGCGGAACAATCGACCGTTCGCGCTGACAATACGGTCCGTTCCAGTCGGTATAATTGCCAGATTATTGGTGGCGGTCCGGGAAAAATCTGGCTTGAGGTCGGGCCAGATAAGGTCAAGATCCTGGAGCTTTTGGGATTTCAGACGTTTGCTCCCCAGCCAGTAGGGGTCATCGATCGAAGATAGGGAACCCATGATGCGATTGACCTGTTCGCCAGCGTGAATGAGCGGCAGCAGCAAGATTTCGAAGCGGCAGTCTTCGCCATCGCTAGTGGTTGCCGTAAATTCAAGCAGTCCAGCGCTGCCGTCTTCCTTGATGGTGTGCAACAGACTTTCGACAGCCTCGCGATCATTGCGATCTTTCCAAAATGAGATGAAGTCAAGCCCCTTGAGCTCATAGCCATAGGTTTCGCAGATCTTTGTGCCCGCAAGGCGAAAGCGGAAGCTGCGACTTTCATCGGTTTCCAGAATGAATGTTTCGGGCAGCAAAGGGCCAATTTTCTTGGGTTCGATTTCGAACCGGTTGGGTGCCTTGCGACCATTGCGAAGTTCATTCCAATATGTGTAAAGCCAAAGGCTTGCGGTTTGTTTCATGCTGCTTTCCCAATGAACATTGATCCAATGTCCTACTTTTGACAGTGTTAGAGTTTATGAAAGGGCTGGTCGGGTGAAGCGCTCCTCAAGCGAGCAACGTCCAAAAACCGATCAGCTCTCGTATTTGAAACAACATTCGCGAAATGCGTGCCAGTTTTGATAAACACGGGTAAAACAAGTGGTTCAGTGGAATGTTTGGTTGATTAACGTGATTAATCTACGGGTATATTGATGAGCCAAGCCAAGCCAAGGGCGACAAAGAGAGGAGTAGCGTGTGGAAGACCATAGCGAGACAGGCTCCAGATCTGGAGATCTGAAAAAATCGGCCCCTGAACCTGCCCAGCCGATGTTTAACGTTCCGGGCAGTATTGTGGTTTTGATATTGTTGTTTGGACTGGTGCATTTGCTGCGCTCTTTTTTGAGTCCGGAGCAGGATTTGGTGTTCCTGATCGAAATGGCTTTTATTCCCGCCCGTTATATTGATGGATTGCTGGCCAGCGGTGTGAGCGGTTTTACCTCCTTTGTGAGCTATAATTTCCTGCATGGCGACCTCACTCATCTGGGGGTCAACGCGATCTGGATGCTGGCCATGGGAAGTGCCGTTGCCAAACGAGTGGGTACTTTGAGGTTTTTGCTGTTTTCATTTGTGTGCGGCTTGTTTGCAGCGCTTGCGCATTTGGTCACTCACTGGGGGGAAATCGTGCCTGTGATAGGTGCTTCGGGGGCCATTTCGGGTCATATGGCGGCGGCGATCAGGTTTATTTTCAGCGTTCCCAGCAATCGTCATGGGGCCGGGATGCTACACGGTGATTTGCGGGCCATTCCTTTGAAACCGTTGGTTCAAGCGCTGCAAGATGGCCGGGTGCTGGCGATATTGGCCATATGGATGATGACCAATGTGCTGACCGGCCTTGGCATTGTCTCTGTTGGTTAAGACAATCCCATCGCCTGGCAGGCGCATATTGGCGGTTTTGTTGCCGGTCTTTTGCTGTTTAGCTTTTTTGATCGTCCAGGCAATGGCCAGCAGGTGACTGAAGAAGACTTGGAACATGAAGCGAGCGAGGGCGCATCTCTTGATGACAAGTGAACACGATTGGAGCGGTTTATGTTCCCTCGGGCTCAGCTGAAACGGGTCCTTGTGTGCGCTAACCGCCTCTAGAATAATCGCTCTTCATAGATGGCTTTGCCGTCAAGCTGCAATCCAGAGATCGCCGCTTCCCCGCTTTTGGCATCAATGCGGGCAATTACGGCGAACCGTTTGGCCATTTCCAGGCGGTTTTTTTCAATCAGCTTTGACAATCTGGCTCGCATCGCAACCAGTTGAGCGGTGCGTTTGTCGCTGGCCTGTTGGGTGTTTTGGCCGGGCTGTTGTGGTGAGCGACGATTCTTTTGCAACAAGGTGCGGATCTGTTTGCG
>JAJRRW010000060.1 GCA_024279115.1 Alphaproteobacteria bacterium | reverse complement strand
GTTTGCGTGAGCGCCAAGGCACCGACGCGCCAAAGACCGATCCTGGGTAAAAGGGGGCGTGATCAAAGCCGCTCAATGAGGCGACCATGCGGGCCACAAATGTTCTAAATTGACGTTTTATGGCGCCGCTCGAAAGTTAGCGCTGTTGATTTTGCCAGGCCAGGAAATCGGCAAACAGTTTCTCGCTATTGCCCTGATCATCTGCCGCGCCGCGCGTTGCCATGAACTGCTTGAAATTGACCATCAGATCTGCCCGGCGTCTGGCGGCCTCACCCGATGGCGATGCCGCGTTTAGATTATTGTCACGCCTGACCATCTGCGTCCTGGCATCAAGCCATTTTTGCGCCGGGGCAAATCTGGTCATGCCAGGAACCGCCGCTTGCAAATTGACCTCGGCCCATTTGGGATGCAGGTTTTGCGAGCTGCGCAGCTTGGCGAAATGTTCGAAAAACGTGTTGGTGAATTTTGCCAGGCGGCGGTAGCGGTCAGATTTTGGATGCCAGTTAAACACCGCCAGAATAGTACGCGTGGCAATCGTTGGCACCACCTGCCCCTTTTTGATCAATTCAGGATAGTCTTCATGGGTCAGCTGGGTCGGCAGATGTGAGCCGATAAAACTGGGATCATAATTGATCGGCAATAATCGGATCCCGGGGAAAATATTTTTCAGCCGCAAGACATTGCGGATGGGCTTGCCTGTCACTCGTATCATCGCATCAAGGCGACCATTTTTGAGCGCCAGTGCGCCGTCGCCTTCCGAGATGCGGATCGTCGTGGAGGGCTTGATGCCGAGGTTTTCAAACAAGACCGAGGCGGTAACTTGCGCGCTGGAATTAATATACCCAACCCGTTTGCCATCCAGATCTTTCAATGATGAGACTGATTGACCAGCATAAAGATGCACCTCTTCATTAAACAGCTTGGTGATATAGTGGATGCGCTTGTCGAGCCGTTCATAGAGCGGCCTGCCCATAAAATAATTGAGCACGTCGGTATTTACAATGGCCATGTCAACGCCGCGCAAATAGAGTAGATCGCGTATATTGGTGCCAGCGCCGCCGCCCAGAACCGGCAGCACACGCAAGCCGCTTTTGTCGCCCACCGCCTTGATCATATCCTTGATATCTGCACCAAATGCAGTGTAGGCGCCGGTTGCGCAACAGCCCGACATCAAGGTCACCGTATTTTGGTTGAGGGTCGCTTTATAAGCGACTTGCGAGCGCAAATTTTTAGAGCCGCCTGCCGATTTTTTAAGCGCGTTGGCGCGGCGGATTGCTCTTGCTTTACGAGCAGCGCGCGCCGCTCGTAAAGCTTTGGCTTTTTGAGCCTTGGTCTGCTTTTTGGACGCTTTTTGCGCCTGCGCCTGTGCCACAAAAACGGCGCTGGAGAAAACCGAACCGGCCGAAAGGGCCGCCGTCAGGAAAAGGATCGAGGCGCAAGCCTTGTTTTTATAGTCCGACCGGGGTCTGTCTGCGGCGCTTTTGTGCATCATTTTGGACCATTTACCAAACCAATTCAATTCAAACATACTCAAATTCCCTACACTCAACATCCACTCAACCCCGCTTCAAATATAGCGCCAACGCCCCTGCTCTGGCCCGGTCGCCAACAAAGCACCGATCGCCAGACGATGCAAACGCTTGCGGCCCTTGGAGGGGGTGTTACAAGTTTTGTGCCAGATGGGGGCGGAGCGGGGAATGTCGCTATAAACAGATTTGCGGCGAACGCCAAGACACGAGGACGCCAAGCAGCCACTCTCATTGCATAGCGCCGCTCACTCAAACCACCGCACCGCTCTGTCGCTGTTGCGCCTCCCAAACACCCATGGTCAAAAATGGCTTGCTTCAATTTTACCAAGCAAGGGATCTACTCATCCAGTGGCCTGTCAGCTTTGCTCTCGTGGATAGTTGTTCACAATCGCACTCGGGCGTCTGGTTGTAATTGCACAACAGCGCAGATAAACTGCAAAACGAGGGCAAGGACTGACTTTGAGGGAGGTTTTACTTTGCAAAGCACCGAAAATAAATATGCCGTGCGAACGTTAGAGTTTGTGGAGCGGGTTGGCCGGCTGGAACGCTACAGTTCTATTTGCAAGGAAATCGAACAAGAGATTTTGTGGTACGGGCTGACAAGCGTATCGATTTTGAAGATCCCGGGGCCCATGTCTACGCTGGAGGAAAGCATGTTGCTCAACACGCGGCCTTCAGAATATCTTGATCTCTATGTCAAGAATAATTACGTCATCAAAGACCCGGTGATCACAGAGCTGTCGCAGACAGAGAAGTCTTATACGTGGAGCGATATTCGGAAAAAACGCGCCTTGAATAAAATGCAAAAATATATTCTCGATGAGGGGCGGGATTTCGAAGCCACAGACGGGCTTGTCATCCCAATTCATAATCTGTCTGGCGAGATCTCTATCTTTAGCGCCTGTGGTGACAACCCGAATCTGTCAAATCGGGCCCGTTCCTCGCTGGAGCTTATTGGCATGTATAGCTACGAATCTCTTAAACGAGCTGTGATAAAAAAGAAAAAATCAGAGATCGTTCGTGAGCCTTTGACCCCACGGGAACGCGAAGTGATGCTGTGGGTGGCATCTGGTAAAACAGATGATGAAATCGCAGAAATTTTGAACATCTCAACAACCACTGTTGCCAGCCATGTGCAAAATTCAAAGCGCAAACTCAACACCTTCAAACGCACCTATGCCGTCGTACAGGCAATCAAACTGGGCGAAATTTCTCTTTAGGGTCTTTCCGTTTTGGGTTGACAAAATGAAAGTCCCTAGCTCTTTGTTTTATCGTGCTTCTTATCGGAAAACCGGTACCCACTTTTCTCGGAAGCACTCTAGTAAAAATGACGACCCCTGTCTCTCCTAGTTTAATAGGATACCCTTACACACGCTGATCCATCATCTTGCCTCTCATCGACAACCAGTTTGAGGAGACACATTATATGGTGACGATTATCAAGGGCAAAGATCGCGCAGAATATCCTGAATTTTTCACCCAGTTATTTAAGCTTAGATATAAAGTCTTTGTTGAGGGCCGTGGCTGGTCTCTCCCAACCAAGCACGGACTGGAGATAGATCAATATGATGATGATGAAGCAATCTATTTTCTTGATGTCAATGAACACGGAATTATTGAAGGCACTGTCAGGATTACGCCCACGGTACAGAGCTCTCTTACCGCAGATTATTTCTCACATCTGATTGAAAATGGACAATCCCCCCGCTCCAGCCGCGTCTATGAAGCCACCCGGTATATCGTGCGCCCAAGCCAGAAGAGCCGCGATCTTAACCGGGCAGCCAAATCCAGATTATTGGCGGCATTGACCCAATGGTGTCTTGAAAATGACGTTGAATCCATACAAACGGTCATCGACAGCAACACCCTGCCGACCTTTCTTGAATTGAACCCAAAAGTCTTGCCAATGGGGCTTTCATATCCCTATGGAGGTGGTCGCAACACCCATGGTGGCGGTGATTGCATGGCGATCCGATGGCCAATTTCTCAAGAAATACTGGAATGTGTGCGTTTATATGGCGATCTAAGCCTGCTGCACGCTGTTGATGCAATATCGTCCGAAAATATAGGCGAGATGATCCACTAAAAGACTATCAAATCAACAATCACGGATAAGGATTTTCAATCATGGTAAAAATGACCCGGGAAATTACACCGGACGAAATCGCCACCTATAATATAGCAGGTGTGGTACTGTTAAAAGGAATTCTGGATATTTCCGCAGTCAATGTGGTGCGCCGCTCAATTGATACCGCGCTAAATTCGCTCGAACAAAGCAAGAGCGGATATGATCTAAGTGCTATAACGGCTGCCGCTGAAAATAATGACACCGACTGCCTGAAAGCCGACAGTGAAGGGCAGCATGATATTGCTGCCATCGTCGACCACATCAAAAATTCAGGGGAACGGTTTTTATATGATAGCTCCCAGAATGCGGGAACAGGCCGGTTTTTGCTTGATACAGCTGTTTCTTCAAGACTGCGCGAATTCAATCGTTTTGTCCGACGGGGCGCTGGACCAGAAATAGCAGCAGCCTTGCTTCAGTCCAACAAGGTGAATTTTTTTGGTGATCAGGTTTTCTTGAAAGAACCAGGCACCCGTGAACGTACCGCCTTTCATCAAGATGCCTCTTACTTCGAGATAGAAGGTGATCAATGTTGCGTCCTGTGGATACCAACCGACCCGGTCTCGCTGGAACATGGAGCCATGATGTATGTGCGCGGTTCGCATTCAGATGGCCGTCTCTATCAACCCAATGTCTTTATATCTCAAACGCCACTGCCTGGAGCCGAGGGAGAACTATTGCCCGATATTGAGGGTCACCTGGAGGACTATGATGTCGTCCACTTTGATACCGAACCTGGGGATGTTCTTGTCCATCATTATCGGACCGTTCACGGAACCGGTGGCAATACCAGCCGCTATCAGGTCAGGCGAGCAGCCTCACTACGATATTGCGGAGACGATATCAGAATCAAGAGACGTCCGTGGGCTCCAAAGCAACTGCACCATTCAAATGAGCTGAAAGAAGGCATGCCGTTGGGAGGGACTGATTTCCCCGTCGTATGGCGAGCCCAGGAAAATGCCTCCCCCTGAACAATGGAACCTCAAGCCCCTGGTCAAAACGCCTGAATTGACCAGAGTGGATGAAATCAAAAAAGCAAGCCATTCGATTGGAGATATCCGGTCACCAAAGGGGATGGTGGCCGGTGCAATTGCCCGGGGAGACAGTCCCTTTGCTCTTATCAATTGGATGTCTGACGCACATGGGTCAGCTTGATATTTCATCATTGAACGTGAGCAATACCGCTTTTCTAGCTGGCAGAAAATGACGCAGGAATTACTAAATATTCTACAGCAAAGACAGCGGTATTTTGACAAAACATTGCGTCAATAATCAAAATCAAACGCAAGAGAATACCGGGAAATACCACGAATGAACAAGAACTTACACAAGAGGCTTAAAAAGGCTGCTGCTACATTACTGATGTCACCAGAAGTCAGAAAAAATGCCCGAGATGCCTGGCAGTTGCTGGAAGACATGCTCCCCGAGGCTTCAAAAGCCTTTTTTCAATTTCTGGAACAAAATGACTGGTTAGATCAAGTCGAGCAAGAACACAGGCAATTGCTTATTAACAGACAATCAAATCACTGGATCCTTTTATTCAAGGCTGATTTTTCTGACAACTATGTTGAAAGCGCGGTCAATATTGGACTTGAGCACGCAAAATTCAATATATCTCCGAGCAACTATGTGTTTGGCTGCACCTTTATGATGAACATACTTATGCGAGAAATAAACGAAGTGTTGGCGGACAATCCCCGTCGCGCACTCGAGCTGACACAGGCCATTAATTCCCTCATGCTGATCGATATGAGTCTCGTGCTCTCACTCTACAATAATAATGTCGTTATTTTGGATTGAAGACGTTGTCAAAAACTGGCCCGTTAAAGAACTGGCTCGGGGAAACTGTCTAACTGCTGCAACAAAAACTTTGGCCGCTCCTGCGGTATCACTGCCCACAACAAGAGAGCCTGTAGGCTCGATCTCGCTCAAGTGATTGGCAAGAGAGCGCCACCAACTGGGCTCACCCGCCACAATACGCCGCCCTCATCCACCGCCTTCTTGTAACGATAATATGTATTAGTTCTGACTTGACGTCAGCATGGCGCAATACGCTGTCGCCATTGTTCCCCGTCATTTATTGCGCTGCTGCAGATACCTCGCGACCTATGCCCTCTTGCCGAGCAATCTGTCGCTGACTTTTTCGTAACTCATCATGGGGAGGAGCATCTTGAGCTCGGGTCCATGCTCTTTGGCGGTCAGGGCTTTGCGTAAGGGCATAAACAAGGCCTTGCCCTTGGCACCCGTCTGCTCTTTTACTGCACTGGTCCAGACCGACCAGCTTTGCTCGTCAAATGGTCCCAGAGGCAACAAAGCCTGCGCCTTGGTACAAAATTGCTGATCTTCAATCAGCGGCCCGATCTCACCATCAACAACACGCCACCATTGCTCAACATCCTTGAGCACATCAATATTGCCACGCACGGCCAGCCAAAACGGTTCCCCGCCCGTGATACCACTTTTTTCCAATCGCTCGCGAACGATTTCAAATGCGGCTTCGTGCAAATATTTTGCATTGAGGTGACGCAGCTCACTCTCATCAAAACGCGCCGGGGCGCGCGACAGTTTGGAAAAGTCAAATAGCGCCGCTATCTCTTGCATGCTTTGATGCGGGGCAACGGGGTGCGCACTGCCAATTGTGGCGGCATGCGCATTGATGGCCAGCGGCTCCAATCCCTCGTCACGCAGACCGGCCACCGACACAGACCCCTTGCGTTTCGACAGCGCCTCGCCATCGGCACCCACCAGCAGATTGTGATGGCCAAACCGGGGAACGCTTGCGCCCAACGCTTCAAATAGCTGGATTTGTGCCGCCGTATTGGCCACATGGTCCTCCCCGCGGATCACATGAGAGATCTCGAAATCAATATCATCAACGACGCTTGGTAACGTATAGAGATAGCCACCGCCCTGTCGGATCATCACGGGGTCTGAAAATGACGCCGCATCAATCTTGGTGTCACCGCGCACCAGATCATCCCAGCTCACCAGCTCATGATTGAGTTTGAAGCGCCAATGCGGCTGTCGCCCCTGCTCCTCATATTTGGCAAGATCATCGTCGCTCATGGATAGCGCCGAGCGGTCATATACCGGGGGACGCCCACGGGCCAGCTGACGCCGACGTTTTAGATCCAGTTCATCAGGGGCTTCATAGCACGGATAGAGCCGGCCATCTTCCGTGAGCTTGCGAACCGCTTTTTCATATTCGAGATAGCGCTCTGACTGTTTGGCCGCCAGATCCCATTGAAGCCCCAGCCAGCTCAGATCATCCTTGATACCTTGCGCAAACGCCTCCGTTGAGCGCTCGGCGTCCGTATCATCAAGACGCAGCATGAACTCGCCATCATGGTGCCGGGCAAATAGCCAGTTAAACAAGGCCGTGCGAATATTGCCCACATGAATGCGCCCTGTGGGACTGGGGGCAAACCGAACCCGCACTTTTGGATTATCGCTGCTCATATTGGTTTCCTGCTCGTATAATTGATCGAATAAACTGTGTTTTAGAAGTGTTTCACTGCCAAGCGCAAACGAAATGTCCTGCGCGGACAGCGCTGGGGACTAGCCCCCAGCCCCCATCACTTTAAAATGGGGTTGAAAGGGGCTTGCCCTTGCATGTTGCAGATGAGCCGGATCATTGCAAGATTTGGTTTGATTGCGGGGAAGCACGCAAGCTTCCCCGCAATCGGGTTGATGGGATCGTTTCGCCCTTGGTGGCAAGCACCGTGGAAAAGCT
>JAJRRW010000059.1 GCA_024279115.1 Alphaproteobacteria bacterium | reverse complement strand
GCGCGCCCGTCGGAGGCCGTGCGAAGCACGAATGGCCGCGAGACCGATCAACCACCGGTGTACTCGCTGGCAAGGCCAAGCGGCCGCCGCGCTGTAGCGCGCCCGTCGGAGGCCGTGCGAAGCACGAATGGCCGCGAGACCAATCAACCACCGGTGTACTCGCCGGCAAGGCCGACTGGCCGCGAGATATAAAAAAACGCCATTTTGCACCGCTATGCGCTCGTGGGGCGAACTTATACCCATATTTGAGCATGTATTTTGGCAATTCTGACCGCCAAGTCGAGGTGGAAAAATCAATAAAACAGTGTGAAATCAGTGCGTTAATATCAGCTATATCATTTAGCGTATGGCTGCTATGCATTCATACGTATTCACAAATGCGAATATAATGATATTTTTATTACCAGTAGAGTTTGAGTTTGATTCTGATGAACGTGAAAATTGCGCATGGAGAGAGAAGATGAGCAAGCTTATGAGACAGAATGTAAACGGAGAATTGAAGCATGGTGTCGGTTCTGTGATCCGCGCCGCTGTTGTGACCTTGACGGTTATGCTGCTGGCGACCCCGATTGTTGCGCAGGAATATGAAACACAAACGGATGTGTTTGAGCTGTCCATGCCAAAAACCACAGAGCTAGGCCTCTATTTGACCTCCCAGGAAGGCTATCGCTTCAAAAAACAAAATCCCAAGATTTTGTTCCTTGATGTCCGCACACGCGCCGAAGTGAATTTTCTGGGCATGCCGGATGTGGCGGACGCCAATATTCCCATTAAGCCGCTGACAACGGTGCTGGCCAAGAGCGGCAAGGCCTATCAGCGCGTTGACAATGAAGATTTTATCCCGGCTGTCGCCGATCTGATCGCTCAAAAAAAGCTTGAGGGTGATCCCGTGATTTTCGTTATGTGCCGCAATGGCAAGGGCAGCGCTATCGCCACCAACCGTCTGGCAAATGCCGGATATACCAAAGTTTACAGTATTGTCGATGGCTTTGAGGGCGATTTCGATGCCAACGGCAAACGCACCGTCAATGGCTGGAAGAATGCTGGACTGCCCTGGTCTTATGGCATTGGTGCAGAGCGCGCCTATAATTTCAAACCGGCAGGCGAGCGTTTTTATGAGGGCTATTAGATCCCGGATTTTTCATCGCATGGATTTAAAAGGGTGCACTTTGCTTGCACCCTTTTTTGTGTGCGGTACCAAGGTTGCAGGGATTGATAAATGCGCCGGCAGTCTGCTATGACCCCTTGATGGTAAAACATCCTTCAAACAACAAACAACCGCAAACCAACCCGCAGGCCCCTGTGGTCATTTTGGCTGAGCCTCAGCTTGGCGAGAATATCGGCACGGCGGCGCGGGCGATGGCGAATTTTGGCCTTGACGAGATGAGGCTGGTGCGGCCGCGTGACGGTTGGCCAAGTGAAAGCGCCGACAAAGCAGCTGCGGGCGCTTTGTTCGTGACGCAAGGGGCGGTTGTCTATGACAGCATGGAAGAGGCGGTGGGCGATTTAACCTATGTCTATGCGACCACGGCGCGGCCCCGGGACATGCTCAAGCCCGTGGTGTCACCACAATCGGCGGCGCGGCAGATCCTTGAGCGCACAAGCGCGGGGGAGGGGCGTTCTGGCCTGATGTTCGGGCGCGAACGCTGGGGGCTTAACAATGATGAAATCGCTCTTAGTGACGCCATTTGCATGGCACCGGTAAACCCGGATTTTGCCAGTATCAATATTGCCCAGGCGGTCTTGTTGATGGGCTATGAATGGTTCAAACAGGGCAATAAGGGCTCGCTGGGGCGCAAAACCGAGTTTGATGGCATGGAGGGAGAGGGCATGGGCATGGCGGCCAAAGACACCCGCCCCGCCACCAAAAAAGAATTGATCGGTTTTTTCGAACATCTGGAAAAAGAGCTCGATCATGCAGGTTTTTTGTGGCCGCCAGAAAAGCGCCCCAATATGGTGCGTAACCTGCGTCATATGTTCCACAGACTGCAGGCAACGGAACAAGATGTGCGAAGCCTGCGTGGTATTGTGGCCTCTTTGTCACGAGGTCCTGTTAGTAAAAAACACAAGGATTAGAGCCTGCCTTATTCCCGCCGTCTTTGTGCGATGACGAATAGCACACAAACAAGCTGGGGGCATGGTGCTGATCAACTCTGCCTGTATATCATCCATTGCAGAGCTGATTGATAGGCTATCGAATGTAGCGCTACCGAATTCGCAAGGGGCCAATAAAATATGAGCATGATAATGCATAAGAATAAAGAAGCTGATCTTGAATGTGACGTCGCGCCCGTTTGGCGACGCTTTGGGCGTGTTATTGCGGCTTTTGCAATGGTGCTTGTTGTTGGCGTGGCTCTGCCGCAAAAGACCATTGCAGCCGAGAAGAAACAGCAGCTTTCGGACAAGGCTGTTAAATATCTGATGAGCCTCACCTGGGCGATCATGCCAGATAAAATCAAGGGCAAGGGTGGCAAGGAAATTGCCGTCGATAAAAACAAGCGCGAGGAAGCACAAGTGCCGCTCGATGATGCCCGCCGGGTTATCATGGTGGCCAGGCGTTCAGCGCATGCGCAGATTTGTAAAATTCCCAAGCTGCAAAAAGCCAATTATCGCACCATGATGAAGCTGGAACTCAATTCCAAGAAGTGGTCGCGCAAGCAAATCGTCTACCTCAATCAGCTGCATCTGTTTACGGTCATGTGGCTAACCGGCAATGTGACGATTTCAGAAGATTCCGGCAAAAAAGACGAGAAGAAGAAAAAGAAAGTTCAGACCTGTAGTCCAGAAGAAAAAGTGAAGGTTACAGCGCAGATCGAACAATATCTGGCGGCCAATCCTCTGCCTGAAAAAGCCGCTGACAAAACGGCCAAAAAAGAGCAATAAGCGACATCGAGGATGAATGGGTTGTGGCGGCGCCAAAGATAATCGTTTTTGATTCAGGACTTGGCGGCTTGACGGTTTACCGCGAGCTGTACGCCAAGCTTCCAGATGCGATCTATCTCTATGTCGCCGACACAGATGCCTTTCCCTATGGCGATCTTCATAGTGACGAGCTGGTGACGCGGTTGCTGGCTTTGTTCGATCGCTTGATCGAGCGTGAAAACCCTGATGTGTGTGTGATCGCCTGCAATACGGCCAGCACTATTGCTCTGGCTCCCTTGCGCGCTCATTTCGAGGTGCCGTTCATTGGCACGGTTCCCGCCATCAAGATGGCGGCGGAGCAATCGCGCTCGAAGCTGTTTTCGGTGCTGGCGACCCCCGCAACGGTGATGCAGGACTATATTGGCGATCTTGTGCAGCGCTATGCCGATGCCTGCGACGTGACGCTGGTGGGAGCGCGCAATCTGGCGGCGCTCGCGGAGCAGTTTATGCGCGGCGAACAGATAGATGAGGATGTCTTGCGCCGTGAAATTGCCCCGGCCTTTATCCAGCAAGCGGGGCGGCGCACAGATTGTATCGTTCTTGGCTGTACCCATTACCCCTTGTTGGTCGAGCTGATGCAAGAGGTTGCGCCCTGGCCGGTGGCCTATATCGACCCCGCCAACGCCATCGCCCGCCAGACCGCATTGGTGCTGTCACAAATGAGCAAGCACACAGATGCAGGTGCGCCGGTCAGGGCAAATCAATTGCTCTATACCGGAGCGAAGGCGATCGGGGAAAATATTTCAAGCTTCGCCAAAACGCTGGGGCTGGTCGAGGTAACTCGCGACGAGATCATCGGCGGGTGAGCAGATTTAAGCAGATTGTGGCCGTGTTTGGTTTTAACAATGCCCTGCGCGGGCGGCGATTAAGGGACTGGTCCGGACTTATGTAGCAAACGCACCAAGGTCAAACATCGCACCAAAGAGGTGCGGTGATGCTTAAATTGCTATGGGTTGCCGTTTTTTCGTTGCTGTTGGTTGGGTCATGTCATGCGAGAGATGCTGCTATGGTCAGCCTGAACAACATCACTATTATAAGTTCCTCCATTTCTCGCGATATTCAGAAAACGCCCGACAGTAAAACCCAATTCCCTTTCAGGATGAATATAAAAGCTATGAATGGTTTGGCGAGTTTCTTTGTCGATGACATAAGTGACACAAAGCAAAATCCAGACAGCAAATTGCTCCTCGTTGGCGGGTATATCAATGATGTCTACAAAATCAAATTTAATTTCAGTATCGTTGGGGGCTATAGCAAAGAAGTGGCTCGGTTTGTTTGTACAGTCTGAACGTGTTTTATAAGTGGGTTCTGGCCTTTTTCATGCTGCGACCGGGATTGGCTGCTGCTGGTTG
>JAJRRW010000058.1 GCA_024279115.1 Alphaproteobacteria bacterium | reverse complement strand
CCGCGATTATATCTTGAAGACCAAGGATGACAAAGGCGTTTTGCACCTCAAGAAAACCAACCATCCCAAGCTGCTGGGGGTCGCCAATAATCCCGGCGTCGCCGACTATCCCGGCGCTGTGGGCGATAGCGATGGCTAGTGCGGACGCTCCCGCTGCTCCCTCCCTTTGTCCTATGAGGGAGCGGGCTGGGAGGGGCTTGTTTATAGAGGCATACCAGGCTCCAATACCCTCATCGCGCGGGCGTACAATCCGCACAACGCCGCGAATGCGCCCATGCAACCCGATTGGGATTTGCAGCTTGCCTGAAAATCGGCGTATGATAGTCCTGTCCCTACGCCGGATATAGGCCCCAGGCTATTGGCTGCATAGGGGCATTTTTACCATCAACGACCGTGCGGGAAGAAATCATGCTCTTTAGATTGCTCATTGTCTTCTCAATCCTGGTGCTTTGGGCTGTCCAGCCGGCGCGCGCGGTCACTGTGAACGGCGATGGCCCCGAGGCAACAGACGCGCAGGGCGTGCCTAGCGATCCAAAGACAGGTTCCCTGAAACCGGTAAAAATCGGCGTTTTGGCGTTTCGCGGCCGGGAGCAAACACTTGTCCACTGGACCGCCACAGCCGACTATCTGACAAAGTCGATTTCTGGTTATCGCTTCGACATTATCCCCTTGACGCTTGGAGAAATGGAAGAAGCGGTGCGCGATGAGAAGCTTGATTTTGCGCTTACAAATTCAGGTCACTATATTACGCTGGCGGATCGCTACGGGGGGTCTCGCCTTGTTACCATGAACGCAAAAGGCCCGACCTCGCAGGAAAATCTCACCGGCTCGGTGATTTTTACCCGCGCCGATCGAACTGACATCTCGAAGCTGGATGATTTGCGCGGCAAGACCTTCATGTCGGTGGCTCCACAGGCTTTTTGTTTCCAAACGGCCAAATATCGGATGCGCGAGCAAGGTCTTAATCCTCATCAGGATTTCAAGAAACTGCTATTTGTCGGCTTTCCGCAAGATTATATCGCCACCGCGGTCATGAGAGGTATAATCGATGCCGGGAATATCCGCACCGGCGTGCTTGAAGCAATGGCCGCAGAGGGCAAGATCAAGCTGTCGGATTTTCGGATCCTCGCGCAAAAAAAACTGGAAGGCTTTCCCTATGTTTCGTCGACCAAAGTCTATCCCGAATGGCCGTTCATCAAGCTGAAAGAAACCGACAAAGCCTTGTCTCAAAGGGTGGCGATCGCGCTGCTTTCGATGGCGCCTGATAGTAAGGCCGCCAAGATGGGGCAATATGCGGGTTGGACCGTTCCCCTCGATTATAGTCCGGTACACAGCCTGTTTCGTTCGTTGAAGGAAGGTCCTTATGCGGGGCTGAGCGAGCTGACCCTTGCCTCCTTTTTTAGTGAATATAAGGAGTGGATGATTTTGGCGGCGGCTTTGTTGCTGATTTCGTGGTTGTGGGTGGCTCGAACAGAGCGCGTGGTGGCGCGCAGAACCGGCGAGCTTGCCCGGGCCAATGCGGCGCTTGGCGAAGAGATGGCCGAACGTCGCCGGGTGCAGGAACTGGCGCGCCAGCGCCAATCGGAACTTAGTCGCGTGGCTGAAATGAACTCCATGGGGGAGCTGGCATCGGGCATTGCCCATGAGCTCAATCACCCCCTTGCGACCATCGCCAATTATGCCAGGGGCTGTATCAGGAAGATGCGCTCGGGAAAAGAAAACAAGGATGAGCTTCTTGATGTGTTGCAACGGGTCTCGGATCAGGCCGATCGCGCTTCGCAGATTATCAGCGGGCTGCGCGACTCAATGCGCGACGATAAACATACGCGGATCAAATCCGATATTAATCAAATTATCCATGAGATGAGTGATTTGCTGGAATTTGATCTCATGAATAGTCAAACGCGGCTGGAACTTCATTTGTCGAACTCTCTTTCCTTTGCCAATATTGATCCCGTGCAGATCGAACAGGTGTTGCTAAATCTGGTGAGAAACGCCATTGACGCGATTGAGGCGGCCGACCCGGCGGAGCGCTTGATCACCATAACGACTTCCGCCGATGGCGAAGAAAAGCTGTTGATCTGTATTACAGATACCGGCGAGGGCGTTGCGGAAACGGTGAGGAAGAAGCTGTTCGATCCCTTTGTTTCAACCAAGCAAGAGGGGATGGGGCTGGGCCTGTCGATCAGTTGTTCGATTATAAAAGACCACGGTGGTCTTATGTGGATCGGTTCAACCAGCACCAAGGGCTCAAGCTTTTGCTTCAACCTGCCATCGGGAGATCGACATGAGGGATGACGCTCTGGAGCAGATCGTTTATGTTGTCGATGATGATATTGAATTTTCTGAAAGTGTCCGCTTTTTGCTGACATCGGTCAATCTGCCCGTGAAACTGTATCATGGTGCAGAAGAATTTCTGGCCGATATTGGTCCAGAGACAAAGGGCTGCCTGCTGGTCGATGTGCGCATGCCAGAAATGAGCGGCTTGCAATTACAGCATATTTTAAAGGAAAAAAATCCTGATCTGCCGGTCATTATCATGACGGCCCATGGGGATATTGATATGGCTGTTCGAGCCATGAAAGACGGGGTGCTGGATTTTGTGCAAAAGCCCTTTAACGATCAAAAGCTGATCGATATGCTCAACAAGGCGCTCAAAACCAACGAAAGAGCTTCAAGACAACGGCAACATAAAGCAGCGCTGCATGATCGTCTGAACCTGTTGACCTCGCGCGAAAAAGAAGTGCTTGACCTTATCGTTGCTGGCAATACCAACAAGGAAATCGGCTATCATCTGGGAATTTCTGACAAGACCGTTGAGGTCCACCGGGCGCGCATTATGGAAAAAACAATGGTCAGATCTGTGCAGGAACTGATGAAGCTGGTATTCGACATTGCTCCAGATAGGTGAAAACCCCTAGAGCGCCTCGGGAAAAACCGAATATCATTCAAAATCAATCTTACCTATTCATTGGGCAATGGAAAAGGGGCAGCAATGCCTCTTCATGTCAATCACATCATCTTTGCTTGTTAACGCAAGACGGGGTGAGCGAAATCGCATAACAGGCAAAACAAGGCTCTTCTCTCACAGGGATCTTTGTGATCTAAATCAAAGGCTTAATGTCGATTAGATCATTTTGGTCAGCTTTGCTTGCTTTGTCGGGCACCCGTTCATTCGGGTGCCCCTTTTTCGGCTTGCCTGCGCGGTATGGCAATCCCTGCGTGCCGCCGTTTGTTCCAGGCGAGCGGCCTGTTTGAATGGGGACAAGGGCTGCTAATCCGGCCACGATGCCTGCGGTCGAGTTTGTTCGACGGCTGCCATGGGCCTTGCACACAAGCTGTAAAGCGCAAGCAAAGGCGCATAGGGGGAAACCCTATAATTTTCAGGGTATCTCCTAATTAAACCGGATTGGACTCCGTCGTAAGGTGGGGCGGCAAGAGGTTTTGGTAATCTGTTCAGCAATCTTCACACACGGAGAATATTATGCGGTATTTCACGGCTTTGGCTCTGGCTCTTTCAGTTTTCGCACTCGGGGCCACAGCCTCAATTGCCCAAGGATATGGAAAACAAAAAGTTGTCTATCATATCAATTATGACAATTCGAAAAAACAAACGGGAGCGATGCGCAATATCCAGAACCACATTAATGCGGTCGGCAAGGAAAATCTTGAGCTTAAGGTCGTTATGCATGGCAAGGGTTTGTCACTTCTGCTGGAACCAGACTCCCTGAAAAACACCAAATTGAAATATGGCAATGCCACTGATATTATGACGGCCAGAATAGATGGCTTGAAGCAGCAAGGTGTCAAGTTTCAGGTGTGCGCAAATACGCTCAAGGGCAAAAAAATCGATTATGAGAATGACCTCTATGATGTCACTAAAGGCGATATCGTCCCAAGCGGTGTTGCTGAACTGGCAAAATTGCAGGGCCAGGGATACGCCTATATCCGCCCCTGATTTCCTGGGTTTCCAGCATTTGGTTACGGGCAGTTCTCTCTCTCAGCCCCCTCATGGAGTGTATCAAGACAGATACACTCCATGAGCTTTTTATATCGTTGAAATTTACTTTGGAATGGCATGGTGCCCAAAGACCGCTCCTTGTACAAAGCTATCAGAGCTAGTATCGGGGCCAGGCCGTCTGATCGTGGAGAAAACGGGGCTTTATGCTCCGCTCGCATCCTTGAACTTGACCAATTTGATCCCCATACTAAGCATCAATAACTGATGATTTGGTCCGTGCTAGCCCGGGGCCAGAAGAAATGGGATTGGAAGCATATGAATTATTTCAAGACGGCTGTGTTATTGGCGACGATGACGGCTCTGTTTACCGGGGTTGGATTTCTCATTGGTGGCCAGACCGGCATGTTGATCGCCTTTGTGATTGCGGTTGGCATGAATTTTTTCAGCTATTGGAATGCTGATAAAATGGTTTTGCGCATGCATGGTGCCACGGAAGTTGATGAGCACTCATCGTCCGAATATTACGATCTGATCGTTGAGCTTGCCGACAATGCCGAGCTGCCGATGCCCAAGGTCTATATTATGGAGAATGATCAGCCCAATGCGTTTGCCACGGGGCGTAATCCAGAAAATGCGGCGGTTGCGGCCACCACCGGCCTTTTGAACATGCTCACCCGCGAAGAAATCGCCGGGGTCATGGCTCATGAGCTGGCGCATATCAAAAATCGCGATATTTTGATCATGACCCTGACGGCGACCATTGCCGGGGCGATTGGCATGCTGGCCCAGTTCGGTATGTTCTTTGGCGGTCGGGGAGGGGATGGTCAACGCACCAACCCGATTGTCATGATTGCCTTGATGATCCTTGCCCCGATGGCCGCTGGCCTCGTGCAAATGGCCATTTCCCGCTCGCGAGAATATCAAGCTGACAGGCTGGGGGCGCAGATCTGTGGTCATCCCCTGTGGCTGGCCAACGCGCTGGGGAAAATTTCCGGCATGGCCGCTCATATCCCCAATGAAGCAGCCGAGGCCAATCCGGCCTCGGCTCATCTGTTCATCATCAATCCGTTGAGCGGGCAGAATATGGATAATTTGTTCTCCACCCATCCAGATACCCAGAACCGCAT
>JAJRRW010000057.1 GCA_024279115.1 Alphaproteobacteria bacterium | reverse complement strand
TCGGCGAAGAATTTCTCGATACCGTAGCGGATCGTGTAGGTGCATTTGCGTTTACGTTTGATCTGGGACTTGCGACCACAGGTTCCATATTGAACCCGCCCGCGTATGAATACTGACTGAGCGCTGGTTTCTGCGGTGGGGATGGTGCGGTGCAGGGATATGGGTGACCAGAAACCGTCTTCATCTGGTTGCAATTTCACGAAAATAGTGGCGTGCTTGTTGAAACCAATGCTTATTTCTTTGGATGACAGAGGATGTTCAAGCTCATCTGGGGATATGCGGCTGATGTCGTAGCGAAGGCGGACAAAATCACCTCGTAGCAGATCGCGTGGATCAACCGGGGCTGTCTTCAAGACGACCTGCGTGCCATTTTGCAGCAATGTGACGCGGCTCCAGATCATTGCCCCCAACATGATCGTCAAGAGGACAAGGGTGGCAAGAACAGCGATCAACGGCATCAGTCCTAAAGGGCGGCCAAAGAGGGGGCGATCTTTGAGCGCTTGTTTTAAATTAATCATGATGCGACCTCGCTTACCGGCATGTCCGGGCCTTCCAGTCGCTGGTGCAGGCGATAAAGGAAAAAGGCCAGCCCAATCGTCAAAATCCCCCCCACAAGGAAGAATAGCGAGGTTTCGAGCAAGGAACCGAAAATGCTGAAATAGATATATAGAACTTCAATCGCGAAAACTGCCAGGGCAGCCCATACATACAAATCTGACCCGCGTCGATGGCCAAAGGACAGGAGCCAGATCAACATGGTAAGGAATATGCCGCCATAGATCCATGTGGCGAGGAATTTGTGGGTCTGCTTGGTGATCAGCCAGCCATCAGCACCAAATATATCAGGACTGCTAATAAGCGCGTAGACCAGAGTACCGCAGACAATCGCTGCAAACATCCCTAAATCAAGAGACCGCAGCAATTTTCCGCGCCATGCCATCACAAGCAGTCCTAATGTCGCGATCAGTAAAACCCCGGTCAGGGGCAACCAGCCAAAACTTCCCTGCAATAATGGGGCGGCGATGTTCGAACTGCTTGAACCACTTCGATATAGCTCTTGCGAAAATTTCAAGGGAAGGGTTTGCAGGGCAAACAACGAGGGCAACAGGCCAATAAGGGCATATTTTTCGAGCCAGTTCGCAAAGCCGAGGGGGGGCGTGTTCGGGCGCTTGATCTGCCACACGAAAGCGATAGCCAGCAGTACAGAAAATGCCGTGATAAACAGGGACAAGACCCCATGAGGGTACCAATGACCTTCGCTGGCATAGCGAAGGAGCGCGGTGATGGACCAGAGGAGGAGGGACAGGAATGCCAGATGATTGGCCACCGACCACCGCATCCACAAGCTCAGGAAAAAAGCGGCGGCCCAGACCAGCAAGAAGGGCCAATGGATAAGTTCTTGATAGGTAATCACCTCCATCATCGACCAGATGATAGCGCCAAAAAATGTCAGGGTAAGAGCTGCTCGTGATTGCAATAACGCGGCACTGACAAGAGCGCCAATGGTCCACATCAACACACCATTTGGCGGATGATTGTCAATATGGAACATTTGCGCTATCAAGGCGATATTTACGCCAAACAGGCCAACGCCCAGCGCGTAGGCGACCTCGGCAAGGCGAGGGCTTTCATTGGCGGTCAAGCGCCAGCCAGCCAGGAAGGCGGTCCAAAGGATGATGGTCAGCCAGATGAGGCGCGACAGGCGGCTCATATCATCCCAGTTGGCGGCGACAAAGCTGATGGCGGAAAATAACAGCAACAAGGCACCCAGCAGCCCGACCAGGAAGACCAGACGTCCCGCCAGCCCCTTGGGGCGCTTGTCAGCCAGAATGAAGGCTGCATTTTCAGGACTGACCCAGCCCTCGCTCTGCCACTTTTTGATATCGTGCGAAAGCAATCGAAAATGCAGGTTGCGCCAGCCAAAAGCCATTATGAGACCAGCAATGGAAGCAATGGCCAAAAAAAACGCAAATATTAATTCCATCATTCGAGCACTTTACGATAGGCACAAGAAAACCTTGTGCAAAATTGTGTTTGGGCGCTAAATTAGTTTACGGCAATATTGCAAAATGTTGTGCCAATTGTGGGGCAGGTGTTTCAAACTGACTTTCATTGAAGCAGACCTTAGATGAGAAAGCCACGTATATTGGCGAGTAAGAAAGGGAACAAAACATGAATGTTTCGACGATTTTAAAAAATAAGGGATTTGATGTCATTACCCGTCACCCCGAGGCGACCCTAAGCGATATCGCTCAGCTTTTGAATGAGCACAAGATTGGTTCGGTGGTGATCGTCGATGGCGGTGACAAAGTTTGCGGTATTGTTTCCGAGCGCGATATTGTCTCGGCCATCGCCAAAAAGGGGGGCGCCGTGCTCGACGAGCCCGTAAGTTCATGTATGACCGCAAATGTTTTTACCTGCACGCGGGAAGACACGCTTGAAAAACTGATGTCCGAGATGACCAAACATCACTTCCGCCATCTGCCGGTGATCGCCGATGGCAAGCTGGTCGGACTGGTATCTATTGGCGATGTTGTAAAGCAACGCATAGCAGAGGCTGAAATGGAAGCCGCTGCCATGCGTGACTATATCTCGACCGGCTGAGCCAGATATTGAGTCTATGGCCTAAACCAGCAGCATGCCTCTGATGGTGAAATAGAGCAGGGCGGCCATTATGGCAGCCACAGGCACAGTGATGATCCAGGCGGCAGCAATTTTCAGCAAGATGGAGCGTTTGACCAGTTCTTTGTGATAGACTTTTTTCAGCTGTTTGCGTTCTTTCTTGGCCAGGTGCGGGCCTTTTTTCTGCTTGAGCTGTTTCAGCATGATGCCTTTTTCGGTGATGTTGGCAGCCTCGAACTCGTTCAAAAAGGCCTCCACCACTTCTGGCTCGTCATCTTGGTGATGTTCGACAATATCATCAATCATGCGGGCATGGTTGGCCTCGAGATATTCGCGCAGGAAACCAACACCGAAAATACCACCAACGGCGATATGCGTCGAGCTGACGGGCAAGCCGAGTTGTGAAGCGACGATCACCGTGATCGCGGCGGCCATGGCCACGCAAAAAGCGCGAATTTTATCCAACTCGGTGATCTCGGAGCCAATGGTTCTAATGAGTTTTGGGCCATACAGTGCCAGACCAATGGAAATCCCTATGGCTCCCACCAGCATGATCCAAAGGGGAATGTGGGCCTTGCTGGTAATGCCCCCATGGGTGATCGCGTCATTGATGGCGGCGAGCGGGCCAACGGCATTGGCCACGTCGTTGGCACCATGAGCAAAACTCAACATGGCGGCGGCAAAAATAAGCGGGATGGTGAAAAGATTGTTGATGTCCTCGCGCGTATTACCCATTTTTGCGGCACTGCGAGCGATTCGCGGTTTCACGAGAAAATAGATGAGAACTGCGAACGCAAGGCCAATAAGGGAGGCCGAAAGAAAATCAAATTTCCATATTTTTTTGAGACCTTTCAACACCAGATAGGTGGAAAAGGCCCAGGCCATCAGAGCAATGAGGTAGGGGACTATGTTTTTAGCTGCGGGTACCATGTTTCGCCGGTAAATGATCCCCCGTTTGATAAAATAGAGCAAGCCTGCAGCGATGATCCCGCCCAGCACCGGAGAAATAACCCAGCTGGCTGCGATCAGTCCGACTTTATTCCAGTCAGCGATGGCCCAGCCACCAGCAGCGATACCAGCGCCCAGCACACCCCCGACAATGGCATGGGTCGTGGAAACGGGAGCGCCCATAAAGGTGGCGATATTAAGCCAGATGGCGGCGGCCAGCAGGGCGGCCATCATCAGCCAGATAAAGGTATCTGTATCATTGATGAGCGAGGGGTCGATAATGCCCTTTTTGATGGTCCCCACAACATCGCCGCCAGCGATCAGCGCGCCGCTGGCTTCAAAAATGGCGGCAATCATGATGGCGCCTGTCAGGGTAATGGCCTTGGAGCCAACGGCTGGGCCGACATTATTGGCAACATCATTGGCGCCGATATTGAGCGCCATATAGCCGCCGATCATGGCAGCGATGACCAGCAGCATGGACCCTGAATTGCTATCCATACGGTTATAGGTAAACAACATGATCCCGACGATAAACAAAAGGGCTGTTCCTATGCGGAACAGCTCTTGACGACCGATTTTTGTGGCGCTTTCGATCGTATCGATATTTTTGAGGTCCATGCGGATTTCCTTTGCACAGAATTGAGGCAGCGATCGCAGGTTCCAGAGATCGGGATATGGGCCTTGTCGACAAGCCGGCCCGGCCCCTTCCTGATGTACCACAAAACCAAGCGCAATCAGTTGATTTCTATCAAATTTGAGTGCCCGGTTTCGCTTGCGAAATAAGTCATTGTTTCGTGAGGATCATGCCAGGAAAACCCAAAGGAAAAGCCAGAGGAAAATCCATCGCAATCTTTCACTTATTTCGTCTTAAAACGCAATATTGGTGAAATGTACAGTCATTTTTAGTCGCAGCTTCAAAAGCGCGCGCGCGATGTTCGCTTTATAGACGGTATTGGGGCATTGCACGGGAGAAAGAACTCAAATGCCGCTAGCTTTTTTTGCCGTAAACATCGCGGGGGTCAAACAATGGTGCCTGTTCCTTGAACTCAAGTTGAAGCTCATGGGTGGGGGCATTGCCGGTGGGGACAGCGCGAAAGAAGCAGCTTTTGTAGCCGACATGGCAAGCGGCCCCCCCGCCCTTTGAGTGGGCGCCTTGTTGCTCGACACTGATCCAGACGGCATCTTGATCACAATCGGTGCGCAGCTCGACAATGCGCTGCATATTGCCGCTGGTTTCGCCTTTTTTCCAAAGCTGGTTGCGCGAGCGGCTCCAATAATGGGCAATGCCGGTTTCGATGCTGAGGGCCAGAGCCTGCTCGTTCATATAGGCAAGCATCAACACATCGCCGGAGCTGGCATCCGTGGCGATGGCTGGCAACAGGCCGTCCTTGTCAAACTTTGGGGAAAAGGTCGTGCCGGTTTCAAGCCGGTTTTTATCAGGTCGGTCCGCAAATTTTGAGGGGGTCATATTTCACCCGTTTTAGTCAACATTCCTGACCATGTTCAAGAAGCGGTTTTGCAAATGCTGATCGGTCTTGAAGACACCGGTAAATTTAGTGGTGATGGTGGCGACATTTGGTTTTTGTACCCCGCGCAGGGACATGCACTGATGCACGGCCTCAATGATCACGGCGACGCCTTTGGGCTTGAGAGCTTCGTCGATTGCTCCCGTGATCTGTGCGGTCATGGTTTCCTGGGTCTGCAAACGACGCGAATAGATCTCCACAACGCGGGCCAGCTTGGAAATTCCCACCACGGTTCCTGTTGGAAAATAGGCGACATGGGCCTTGCCAAGGAACGGGATCATGTGATGTTCGCAATGGGAATTGATGTCGATATCGCGCAACATGACAATATCATCATAGCCACTTTCTTCATCAAAGGTCCGCGACAGGGCTTTCACCGGGTCTTGCTCATAGCCTTTGAAGAAGTCGTTATAGGAATTGACCACACGCTTTGGTGTATCAAGCAGTCCGTTTCTCATGGGGTCGTCACCGGCCCAGCGGATGAGTGTGCGCACAGCTTCCTCGGCTTCGTCCCTTGATGGACGAATGACTTTGCCATCAGATGTCTTAATGTCTGAAGTCTCTTTCAGCAATTTTTTAGCAATAGCATCCATCGTTAACTTTTCTCACCTTCACGTTCATTGTATCCAGATTGTGTGACCCTGGATCATTTGACTATATATTCTGACAGCAGTTTTACAAACCGAATTTGGCAAATAGGAGCTGTCATGTCTGGCTTTGCAAGATCCTCCAGAAGGGTTATAATTACCCCAAAATCAAGGCTCTTTGTATAACCAACGCTCCTCAATTGCCATTGGTTCCCTGCAATCATATATCATTGGTTTCGTATAACCATATATATTGGTCAGGATTATGCTGCAAGTATGAAGCTTATCTAATATGGTTTGCCACCGGTGCCAAGGTGCAAATTTGCCGCTGCCACAGGGGTGGCTTGGTGTTCAGGCTTGAAGATATAGCAATAACAGGGCTGGAAATGAAAGAACTTTATACCAATGAGATCATGTCATTTGCCGCCCATATCCCTCATATTGGCACAATTAAGGGCGCGCAGGGTACGGCAAGTGCCCATTCAAAACTGTGTGGTTCGCGCATAAATGTCTGGCTCAATATCGAGGAGGGGGTGGTGACACAGTTTTCACAAGAGGTGAAAGCCTGTCTGGTCGGCCAGGCCTCCGCGTCGATGCTGGGCCATAAACTCCTTGGCAGCTCCCGGCCAGAGATCGCGCAAACGCGCGAAACGGTGCGGCTCATGCTCGAAGAAGAGGGGGGCGCGCCGACTGGCAAATGGCAGGCCTATGGGCTTTTGATCCCGGTTCGCAACTATAAATCCCGCATCAGCACGGTCCTTATCGCTTTTGACGCGGTGCTCAAAGCAATGGATATGGCCCTTGAAAACAAAGAGATGAGCAATGTCTGAAAAACCCTACCCCTACAAAGCAAGCATTGCTGATCTGCCAGCGCGGATCGGCACGGGCTACCCCTCGCCGCTGGATCAACCATGCAGCAAACGCCAAAAGACGGTGCTCGGCGACGCGCTGGGACTGTCGCAATTCGGGGTCAATCTGCTGGTTTTGAACCCGGGTGACTGGTCTGCTCAGCGCCATTGGCACCAAAACGAGGATGAATTTGTCTATATTCTGGAGGGACAGGTCACCCTGGTCACCGATGAAGGGGAAAGCCTGTTGTCGGCTGGGGACATTGCCGGGTTTCCGGCGGGCCAGCAAAACGGCCATCACCTCGTCAATAAAAGCGGGACCATCGCCAAAATAGTCGAGGTCGGTACAAGGGCTCAAACTGACACAGTGATTTATGCCGACGAGGACCTCAAAGCCGTGGCCGAGCATGGTACATATCGCTTTTCACACAAAAACGGCGATCCCTACGAATGATCCTTGCAGCCAAAATCGCCAAAGCCTTGTTGCGCGCGCCGATCCTTGTCTATCGCTATGGCCTCTCGCCGTTTTTGCCCGGGGCTTGCCGTCACCTGCCAACCTGCTCGGAATATGCATCCGATGCCATTGATCTCAATGGGGCGTGGAAAGGCGGCTGGCTGGCTCTGTCGCGCATATTGCGCTGCCATCCATGGGGGTCGCACGGGCTTGATCCAGCGCCTGATCTGCGAGGGGAGCAGCATCCGTTCTATGCGCCCTGGCGCTATGGCCGCTGGAGCGGTGCTCACATAAAAGAGCGCTTTAACGAAGAGGCGCAGCGGGGCGGGGGGGGCGAAAACGGCGATCATTAGCTGTTTGGGCGCGCGGATTGCCAGTCTTGGCACGCAGATTGCAATCAAATATTCCAGAAACCATGTCTATTCCAGAAACCATGTCTATTCCAGAAACCATGTCGCCTCCTACGCATGATACACACGACCAGCACGCATATACACACTATATGAAAAACCGGGTGTTCCTACCACCCGGTTTTTCTATGGTTTGGTGTCCCAGGCGCTGGCCTTTGATGCGCTGTTGATTTATACTTCAATTGAATAGAGAGCGGTTCGCGGCAATCAGTATGCGGCCCTCTGGTCACTTTGCGTTGATTGTCATATGCAACCCGAATAATGGATAAGGAATATTTCGGTTTTAAAGAAACCGCGTTGACTTAGCGCTATACATCAGTGTCATCCCCGCAAAGGCGGGGATCCATACTCCCCGATTTTGCAATTTGGAACGGCAGTTTGTTGATGGGGTTGTGTGTGAAAATGACAGATCAGGGGTTAGGGTTCCCCACCTTTGCGGGGGTGACAGAAGTTTATTGCTGTAAAACAATGACTAATATTTCTACGTATCCATTATTCGGGTTATTCATCTGACAATCATCTTCGAAAAGCCGATTATCTTACCGATTTTTAAAGAACTATTACCTAATATTGTTAGTCTATAGGTTCATCCGCGTGCACTCATCGCTTCTGCTGGAGACTTCTTGACATTTGAAATGTTAACTATTACGTTAAATTCAAACATTCGTATGTACGAATATATTCTATGTGTAAATGTAATGGGCCGGACAGTCGTTTTGATCTGAGCTTGTTATGTCGAGATACCACCGCATGAAAACGATAGCGATGCCGCCCTTTGTTCATCGGGTGAATGATCAGAACAAGCCGGGCGGCAAAGGAAAGAAGTAAGATATGAATAAATTCGCAAAAATATCGATGCTAACCGGCTTGACACTCATGGGAGCCTCCCTGGCGCTGGGGTCAATGGAACAGCTCGTTGCCAAGCAAAAAGAGATGGTTGCCCCGCGCGCCTCATCGAGTATTCCTGTCATGGTGCAGACTATTATTGATGACAAGGCGGTTTTCGCGACGGTTCGCAGTTCTGATACGGCGGTTGCCCGGGCACGCCTGTCTGGTACCGTTGTCTCGCTCAAGGTCGACGAGGGATCGCAGGTTAAACGCGGTCAGGTGATTGGTAATATTGTCGACAAAAAACTCCAATTGAAAATGGCGTCGATGGATGCGCTGCTGACAGCTGCCAAGGCGCGTCGTGACAAAGCTGAAAAAGATTTTAAACGGGGTCAAAACCTCAAGCGCAAGGGCGTTATTGCAGCCGCCAGGATCGAGGCGTTGCGGGCCACGTTCGATATTGCCGTCAATGATGAAAAAGCAGCGATTGCCGAGCGTTCGGTGTTGCGTGAGCAGATGAAGCAAGGGGTGGTGCTGGCGCCTGCCGATGGCCGGGTACTGAAAGTCTCGACCACCAGGGGCAGTGTGGTGCTGGCCGGTGAAAGTCTCGCGGTGATCGCGGCCAATCGCTATATCCTGCGTCTGGAATTACCCGAACGTCATGCCCGTTTTATCAACAAGAATGACACTGTGATGGTGGGAGCGCGTGGTCTTGATCCTCTCGACAAGGCCATTGGTCGCGGGGTGATCTCGCAGGTCTATCCCGAATTGAAAAATGGCCGTGTCATCGCCGATGTGGAGATCGACAGTCTGGGCAATTATTTTGTCGGAGAGCGGGCGCTGGTGCGCATTGCCGCCGATAAAAGACAGGCCATTGTTATTCCAGGCGGTTACAGTTTCAAGCGCTACGGCCTTGATTATGTGAAGCTTGCACAAGCCGATGACAAGACCATCGAGATTGTCGTTCAGCTCGGCGGCAAGGTGGTGCTTGGCAAAGGAAATGGCGGCGTTGAAGTACTTGCGGGACTAAAGGCGGGCGACCGTCTGGTAAGGCCCTGATCAATAGAAGTACAGTCCGTTATCCACATCAATTGTGTACGGCAACTATAACTTCTATATGTATAACTGCCTGAAACATGCCATTCCCGTGTGAGCGGGGGTGGCATTGTTTCTAGGATTGCTATTGAGTGCAGATAGGGTTTTTGCACGTCAAGCGGGTTCATTGCCGGTGACACAAGGATTGCCGGTGACACAAGGGACGGGAAAAAAGGAAACAGGATGTCAAGCGGGGGCTGTCGGGGAATTTAACGCGGATCTTTATCGATAGTCCGCTCACACCCTTATTGCTGTTTGCCTCTCTTATTATCGGTTTCATTGCCCTGCAATCGCTGCCACGTGAAGAAGAGCCACAGATCTCTGTGCCGCTTGTTGATATTCATGTCATGACGGATGGCCTCAAAGCCATTGATGGCGTCAAGCTGGTTACCGAACCGCTGGAAACAATCGTCAAGGCGATCGGCGGTGTTGAACATGTTTACAGCAATACGGTTGATGATCGCGTCACCGTGACGGCTCGTTTTTACGTTGGCACCAATGCCGATGATGCGATTTTGCGGGTGCATGATAAAATTCGCGCCAATATCAGCCGTATTCCCTATGGTATTCCCGAACCATTGATCATCGGGCGCGGCATTGACGATGTGGCCATCGTCACATTGACTTTGACCCCCAAAATTTCTGCGGTTGAGCGCTGGTCCGACAATCAGCTCAACTATATCGCCGAGGATCTGCTGGTGGAAATCGCCAAGCTCCCTGATGTCGGGCTGTCATATGTTGTTGGCGGGCGCCGCGACCAGATCCGCGTAGAGCCCGACCCCGAGCGGCTCTCCCTTTATGGCATCACGTTAGATCAGCTGATCAGTAAAATAAAATCCGCCAACCGCTCGTTTCTGGCTGGCAATATAATCGACAATAACAAGAGCCTGCCGGTGGTTGCCGGGCAGACCCTGACCGGAATTCCTGATATTGGCCTGCTATTGATGTCAACGCGTAATGGGCGACCCGTCTATGTGCGCGATATCGCCAAGGTCATTATTGGCAGTGAGCCTGCCAATAAATATGTCTGGCATTATGGTCTTGGGGGAGCTGGCGGACAAGACGCCGGCACACACAAGGCCGGTGATGGCAAACAAGGCGGCAAGGCAGATGACAAGGTGCTGGTGAAAAGGCCGGCTGTTTCTATCGCCATTGCCAAGCGTGCCGGAGCCAATGCTGTTAAAATCGGCGAAGATATTATGGCGCGTGTTGAACTGATGCGCGGGTGGTTGATTTCTCCTGAAGTCGAAGTGGTGGTCACGCGTAACTATGGCGAAACCGCTGATGAAAAAGCCGACGAGCTTCTGTTTCATCTGGGGCTTGCGACCATTTCCATTGTGCTGCTGGTTGGCTTTGTGATTGGCTGGCGCGAGGGCGGCGTGGTGATGGTGGTTATTCCAACCACTATTTTGCTGACCATGTTTGCCTCCTATCTCATGGGCTATACGATCAATCGCGTGTCCTTGTTTGCGCTGATTTTCTCCATTGGTATTCTGGTGGATGACGCGATTGTGGTGATCGAGAATATTGCCCGTCACTGGGCCATGAAGGATGGGCGTTCCAAGAAAACAGCGGCCATTGAAGCGGTGGCGGAAGTTGGTAATCCCACCGTTATCGCCACCTTGACGGTTGTCGCGGCTTTAATGCCCATGTTGTGTGTCTCTGGCCTGATGGGACCCTATATGAGCCCCATTCCCGCCAATGCATCCTCGGCGATGATTTTCTCGTTCTTCGTGGCGATGATCCTCACCCCCTGGCTGATGATCAAATTTGGCGGCAAGGGTGAACCGCATGCCGAAGAAGCGGATGGCGGCCCACTGGGGCGTATGTATGCCAAGGTCGCGATGCCGCTGTTGAAGACCCGCAAAACCAGCATGATTTTCATGATCTTGGTGGCCATTGCCACGGTGCTTTCGGTAACGCTGTTTTACTTTAATGCGGTGACCGTGAAATTGCTGCCGTTTGATAACAAGTCCGAGTTTCAGATCATTGCCGATCTGCCGGAGGGATCAACGCTGGAGGAGACCGACCGCGTGCTGTCTTTGGCAGCGCAAAAGCTCAAAAATATCCCCGAGTTATCTTCTATCCAGTCCTATGCCGGGACCGCCGCGCCGTTCAATTTCAACGGTCTGGTACGTCATTATTATCTGCGCAAGGCTCCTCACATGGGGGACTTGCAGATCAATCTCACCGCCAAACATCAACGCACTCGCACCAGTCATCAAATAGCGCTGCAAGCACGTGAATTGCTAAAAGATCTGCCGGTGCCCAAAGGCACCTCGATCAAGGTGGTGGAAGTGCCTCCCGGGCCTCCGGTCATGGCGACGCTATTGGCGGAAATTTATGGGCCAGACGCCAAGACCCGGCGTGCCGTCTCACGCGAGCTACGGGGTATTTTTGATAAGATCCCGTTCATTGTCGATACGGATGACAGTTTTGGTATCCAGACCGAGCGCGTGCGGCTTGAAATCGATCAGAACAATCTCGAATTTCATCATGTTAATGAAAGCGATGTCTATAATACCATCCAGTCTTATCTGCATGGTGTAACAGTAGGCTATTCTCACAAGGGAGAAGGGCGCCACCCCGTCGAAATCCTCGTCAAAGTGCCCAATAGTGATCTGTCGCTATCGTCTCGCACCTTGTCAACACCGGTTCCAGCCAATGCGCTGCCGGGGGCCCGCTCGGTCGTGGAGCTTGGTGATGTCGTCAAGCTGCGCAGGGAAAAGGGTTCTTTTCCCATCTTCCGCCATAATAGTCGCAACGCCGAAATGGTGCTGGCGGAACTGGCCGGAGAATATGAGGCCCCTATTTATGGCATGCTGGCGGTCGCCAAGGCCATTGACGCTCATGACTGGAAAGATCTGCCAAAGCCGGAGATCAGCTATCATGGACAGCCAACCGATGAGAGCAAATCCACCTTGTTGTGGGATGGCGAATGGGAAGTGACTTATGTGACCTTCCGCGATATGGGGGCCGCATTTATCGTGGCGCTGATTGGCATTTACTTTCTGGTGGTTATCCAGTTTGGGTCGTTCAAACTGCCCATCGTCATCTTGTTGCCCGTGCCGTTGACGCTGATTGGCATCATGCTGGGTCACTGGATGTTCAGTGCACCCTTTACCGCCACCTCGATGATTGGCTTTATTGCTCTGGCCGGGATTATCGTGCGCAATTCCATATTGCTCGTCGATTGTATCCGCCACAGCGATTGCACGGATTGCGCCATGCGCGATATTCTGGTGCAGGCCGGGGCCATCCGCTTCAAGCCGATTTTGCTGACCGCAGTGGCCGCGATGATTGGCGCCGCCGTCATCTTGTTTGACCCGATTTTTCAAGGGCTGGCGATCTCGCTTTTGTTCGGCCTTGTGTCCTCAACCCTGCTCACCGTGCTGGTTATTCCAGCCGTCTATGTGATCATGAGGGATGATGGCCGTGAATTTGGCTATAAGGGTGAAAAAGAAGAAGCGGGCGCGAGCGGCTAGGGAGCTAGAGCATCGTGCGTTCATACGCGGTCATTATGTCAGAGTCGTTTTGTGTCAGGTGAATGGGAAAAATCGCAGTGCATATTGGCCATACGGACGAGATTATTTTCTTTCAGATGGCGCAAAAAGGCCGGTCAGAATGATT
>JAJRRW010000056.1 GCA_024279115.1 Alphaproteobacteria bacterium | reverse complement strand
GCTGGGACGTGCGGCTTGCTCGTCTTCAGCATTGCCGTTCGCGTCTTGGTTGCCCCATCCACATGGTCATATTGCATGCGAAATTCGGAAGCGACCCGGCCACTCTTCAAGATCAGACGCGCTTTAAATATATGAGGACCTGGTTTGATTTTGCCGCGCTTTGAAAAAGTCCAGGCACCCTTGCTATTGACGACGACCTCGCCAATTTTCTGCGCCCCTTTGAAAAGACCAATACGACTGCCAGCAATCCCGCGCCCTGATAGTGCCAGCAATCCGCCAGCCTTCTTTACGTCATAGCTTATTGATTCAAAGGCGAACTTTACGATTTTTGCGTTGGTCCCTGCCTCCCTCTTTGCCGGTGTCGCCTTTTCTGGCTTGCCTGAAGCCGATGATGATAGCTGGCTTTTTGTCTCTGGTTCAACCTTGAAAATACCTGTGAACCGATCCCACACTGATTTTTCCGAACCGCTAGCCGTCGCGCTGTCACGATCAAAGGGAACTTGCGCATGGGCAATGCGTACTCCCTTATCGTTCAACTGTTCGGCAAGCAGCATATGGGATCCTGGAGATAATAGCCGGGTTGTCTCCAGCTTCCAGATACCTTTTTTATCGACGACGGTACGCCCGATCTCTTGACCATCGACCAAAAAGCGCAGCATCGCCCCGGCCTGCGCTGTGCCTGAAAGTTTAATCTGGCCTGCTTTACCACCCTCACCAATATAGAGGGTTTCCTTAAACAGGATATTTGGTTGATCCAATTTACGCGGTGCGGCCGCATTGGTCACGAATACTGGCTCTTCCAAAGCTGCGGCCACGTTGGATTTGGAGGTCATTTCAGCGTTGGTTTTAAGGCTGTTATCTATCTGGCGCTTGTCTTCTTGTGCTTGCAGAACTTGTGGCGGCTGCCCTGGCTCAACAAACGTCACAATAATGTCTTTGTCCTTTTGGATATTCAGAGCCAACTGCTGATCTGACGTGACCGGCGCTCCATCCACGGATACAAGCGATTTCAATTGCAATACATGCTTGCCAGTGCCCAATGGCTGTTGAAGCTCAACACTAAACTCTCCGTTTTTGTCGGCTTTCACCGTTTTGATGGTCTTGCCATCAAGATCAAGCGCTACCATGGTCGCGGGAGCCGCACTGCCGCTCAGCCGTCCCGTGCCATCATTGGCCAGATTGGCGGTGACAAATCCCGGTGTTTGCGCCGAACCGGCCAGCACGCCGCCCTTCAGCGGGGAGCGATCGTCCTGCGTTGAACTTACCTGTCGTGGCTCAACGATTTTGGGATCGCTATTTTCAGAGCGAAAATGATCGACCAATGCGCCGCCAGCCCCGAACAATGCCAGAACCACAAGGATCATTCCCGTAAATGAATTTCCGCTTGATGTATTCATCTTGACCAGTTGCCTCACACAATAAATATAATTCCAAAAACCGCCTTAATCTAGACGGTTAGAAAACAATGATTAAATCAAAAAGCCCCACAATTCTCAAGAGCCGCGCTCCACAACAAGCCGACTAACGGCGTTTTTCAGCATTCCTATCACACGCCGCAAAGTGTGGGAACATCCTTATCTTACCGCCACTTACAATACAATCTTTATGCGGTTTGGCCAATCCCTCTTAACGATAAGGTAAAAGCCAAACGAGCCAATCTTGCAAGAAGCAACCAGAATATGCAAGGCTGTCTGCCCGATCACACAGTTGCCAAATAGTTCGACAATACTAAAACTTGCAAACGATTTGAGCGATCGCGCCAAACGCCAAAGAAACCATCAGGAGACTTATATGAACAAGAGCGAATTGAACATCGGGCAGATCAGAAAAGTCTGTGTTTATTGTGGCTCTGGTTCGGGGGTTAATCCAAAATTTGCGCAAGCGGCAAGATTGTTGGGAACCGATCTGGCAAACCGGGGCATTGGCCTTGTTTACGGTGGCGGCAGCCTTGGCTTGATGGGAGAAGTGGCCAGAGCAACGCTTGATGCTGGCGGCCATGTCACCGGCATTATCCCCGAATTTTTGTCCGCCAAGGAACATATGCTGCGCGAAGTTCAAGAACTGATCGTCACCGACAGCATGCATGAACGCAAACAATATATGTTCGCAAAATCAGATGCATTCGTTGCCTTACCTGGCGGCGCTGGTACCCTTGATGAGCTGATCGAGCAGGTAACATGGTCACAACTGAACCAGCATAACAAACCCATCATCATCGCCAATATCGATCAGTATTGGGATCCTTTGCTGGAGCTGTTGCGCCATATGAGCGAGGAAACCTTTATCCGCCCTGGCCTTGAGGTCAGTTTCAAGGTGGTGAATGAAGCCAAAGACATACTGCCCACCGCCATTGAGGTGGCCTCCACCATGGAAATTTTACCCGGAAACACCGCCTTCCCCACCGAATTTTAAGCGGCCTTCAAAAGCGCGGGATACGAACCCCCGAGATCATCACCATCACCCAGCCAAGGATGAAGCTCATGCCGCCAATGGGGATCAGCGGTATAGCGGGGGAGCCGCCCATGATGGCCTTTAGATAAAGCGAGCCTGAAAACAGCAATATTCCGAAAAAGAAGAACACCGCCGACAGCCGGGCACTCCAGGAACCACGGGACTCAAGTCCGTGATCAAACACCCAGATCAGCCAGGAACAAAACAAAATGGCAAACACATGGATCATGTGATAACGCCAGGCCTTTTCAAAAAACACCGCCTTGTCCCCGGTCAGGTTATCGGCCAGCATATGCGCTCCCATCGCCCCCAGAAAAACACCAAGCGCGCCCAGTAAGCCAGCAACAATAATCCAGAAGCGATATCCCATAATCCTACCCTCGTCTTGCGTTTAAGTCCCTCATATCAATATAGGTTCTTCATACAGATTTTTCAAAACAATATGTAAACAGCTTTATAAGTGGTTAGCGACCAACTTTCCATGTTGTAATCATATCGCCAGTCTGGGGGTCCTTGCCGTCCTTGAGCACAATCCTCATGGCCACCAGCTCATCACGTATCTGGTCAGCCCTCGCCCAATCTTTATCGCCACGGGCCTTGATGCGGGCATCGACCAACTGCTGGACGGCTTGCTCATCGACCTTGGATAAAGAAGAGGACAGGGCTTGCCAATCCTCAAAACTGTGATTTAGCAGTCCCATAAACCTGGCACAGGCCTTCAGGCAAGCAGCCGCCCCCTTTTCTCCCTTGGCTGCTTCACGGCGCAATTCGTGCAGGGCGGTAATGGCTTTTGGCGTATTGAGATCATCTTCAAGGGCACCAAGCACATCGGCACACAACAAGCACCCCGTCTCCACATCGGCTGAAAGCTCGTACCAGTGATCCAAGGTCTTTTGCGCCTCGGTCAGTGTCTTTAGGGACCAGTCGATGGGTTTGCGATAATGGGTCATTAACATGGCAAGCCGCAACACCTCGCCCGGCCAGTCCTGGAGCAATTCATTTATGGTAATGAAGTTACCCAGCGACTTGCTCATTTTTTCGCCCTCGACCTGCAAATAGCCATTGTGCAGCCAATAGTTGGCCATCACCTTGTTTCCGTGGGCGCAGGTGCTTTGAGCGATTTCATTTTCATGATGAGGAAAAATCAGATCCAGCCCCCCTCCATGAATGTCGAAGGTCTCGCCCAGATATTTTTCACTCATCACCGAGCATTCCAGATGCCAACCAGGGCGCCCTCTGCCCCAGGGGCTGTCCCAACCGGGCAAATCATCGCTAGAGGGTTTCCAGAGCACAAAATCCATGGGATTTTTCTTATAATGCGCAACCTCTACCCGCGCCCCGGCCATCATCTCATCAAGGGAACGATTGGACAGGCCGCCATAATTCTTGTCGCTGGTGACATCAAACAAAACATGGCCGTGCGCCTCGTAGGCATGGCCCTTGTCGATGAGCTTTTGGGTCATCTCGACCATACCCTCAATATGATCGGTGGCGCGCGGCTCGCGGCTTGGGGTTAATACATCCAGCGCTGCCAGATCCTCATGGAATTGCTGCGTGGTGGTCTGCGTCAATTGCTTGATCGAGATGCCTTGTTGCGCGGCTCGCGCGTTGATTTTGTCATCAACATCCGTGATATTGCGCACATAGGTGACATGATCCTCCCCATAAAGATGGCGCAGCAGACGAAACAGTACATCAAACACCAAAGGCGGACGGGCATTGCCGATGTGAGCATAATCATAGACCGTGGGACCACACACATACATACGGATATTATCTGGCTCCAGAGGAATAAATTCCTGTTTTGTGCGGGTCAGTGTATTATAGAGTTTAAGCGACATAATTTCTTTCTCATGAGAGCCACAGAGTTCTTGTGGTGAGGGAGTGGTTTAACCTAATGTAGCCATGGTTGCTAGGGCCTGTTGACGTTCATCCTAAAAAGCCCGATTTGGCAATTTCACGCTGAACGTCAACAGCCCCTAGGTCTTAAACTCATAAACCAAAAGAGCTACCGGAATTTTTAATGAAAAAGCGCAAAAGCAAACGTAAAACACGAAATCAGGCAAAAAAAGATGCGGAACAGGCTGTGCCGCAACAATCCGCCGAACAAGCGGAGCAACAACAAATCGAAAAACACTCGAAGAACCGCACCGCAAGACCTTTAAACCCTGATGCGCTGGTGGACGTGCACAATCTGTCGATTGCGTTCAAATCATCAAAGCGCGTCACCCACGCGGTTAAAAACATCTCTTTTGATATTCATGCGGGGGAAACCGTTGCGCTGGTTGGCGAAAGTGGCTCGGGCAAAACCGTCTCGGCGCTATCTATCATGCGCCTGCTGCCCTACCCCGCCGCCTCTCACCCCTCTGGTGAAATTCACTTCAAAGGCGTTGATCTGCTGAAAGTCGAAGGCAAGGAGCTGCGCCAATATCGCGGCAATGCCATTTCGATGATTTTTCAAGAGCCCATGAGCTCGCTCAATCCGCTGCACATGATCGAACGCCAGATCGGCGAAGTGCTGGAGATGCATCGCGGCCTGTCAGGGCAAGCAGCCCGCGCCCGCGTGCTCGATCTGTTGCACAAGGTTGGCATCAAGGACCCTGAACAACGCCTCGAAAGTTACCCCCATCAATTATCGGGGGGACAGCGCCAACGGGTGATGATCGCCATGGCGCTGGCCAACGAGCCCGACCTGCTGATTGCCGATGAGCCCACCACCGCCCTTGATGTAACCATTCAGGCGCAAATATTGGAGCTGTTGAAAAATCTGCAAAAAGAACTCGGTATGGCGCTCCTGCTGATCACCCATGATCTGGGCATTGTCCGCAAAATGGCGACACGTACCTGTGTCATGAAAGATGGCGAGATCGTTGAAAAAGGCATCACCACCGAGATTTTTGACAATCCGCAGCACGACTATACCAAACACCTGTTAAACGCAGAACCGCGCGGCGAGCCCCCCAAAGAAGATCTCAACGCCAAAACAGTGATCGAAACACAAGATCTCAAAGTGTGGTTTCCCATCAAGCGCGGGCTGTTTCGCAAAACCGTCGATCACGTCAAGGCGGTGAACGGCATCTCCTTGCAATTAAAAGAAAAACAAACCCTTGGCATTGTTGGCGAAAGCGGCTCGGGCAAGACAACACTTGGTCTAGCGTTAATGCGCCTGATCTCATCCAAAGGACCGATTTCATATATCGGCAATCGCATCGACGGGTATCAAATCAAGGAGATGCGACCCTTGCGCCGCGAGATGGAGATTGTTTTTCAGGACCCCTACGGCTCCTTGTCACCGCGCCTGTCGGTCAATCAAATCATTGAAGAAGGGCTGATCATCCAGCGCCCCGACATGACCCCCGCACAACGGCGCGAGCGGGTCTCCCACGAACTGCAAGAAGTGGGGCTTGACCCCTCCTCACAAGATCGCTATCCGCACGAATTTTCCGGTGGCCAGCGCCAGCGCATCGCCATTGCGCGCGCCATGATTCTGGAGCCAAAATTTGTCATGCTGGACGAACCGACCAGCGCCCTTGATGTCTCGGTGCAGGCGCAAATTGTCGAGCTGTTGTTAAAGCTGCAAGAGGACCACAAGCTTTCGTATCTGTTTATCTCTCATGACCTGCGCGTCGTGCGGGCTCTGGCCAATCATGTCATTGTCATGCGCAATGGCATTGCCGTTGAAGAAGGGCCCGCAACGCAGATTTTCAATGATCCGCAAACCGATTACACAAAAGCCTTGATGGCGGCTGCGTTCAACCTCGAAACGGCCCCCGCACATGTCATTGACCAATAAGTCGCACCCTTGCCACGAAAATGTGAACAGCAATTGTCCCGCAACTGGTTATAAGGATGTTATTTTCACACGCCAATATTAGGGAGCACCAAGCAAAATGGCAATCATTGGAGATAGTGGAGCGATGCGACTGATCGCGTTCTTTGGCATCTTGTTGACGTTACTCGTGCTGGAGACCATCTGGCCACGCCGCCAGCGTGTACGCGCTAGCCTTGAGCGTTTAAGCACCAATGTCCTGCTGACCGTGTTCAACGGCTTTGTCATGAAACTTGCCGCCAGCTTTATCGTACCGATCGCCGCCGTTGCTGCTGCGGCCTATGTGGAAAGCAAAGGCTGGGGCCTGTTCAATCTGCTTGCCTTACCATCAATGCTGGAACTTGTGGTGTCGCTGGTGCTGCTCGACCTGGCGATCTATGGTCAGCATGTGGCTGCTCATTATGTACCTATGTTGTGGCAGTTTCACAAGGTGCATCATTCTGACGTGGAATTTGATGTCACAACCGCCCTGCGCTTTCATCCCATCGAGATTTTTATCTCCATGCTGTGGAAAATCACCCTGGTATTTATCCTTGGTCCTTCCGTTTTTGCCGTCATCTTGTTCGAGATCATTCTCAATGGCTGCGCCATGTTCAACCACTCAAATTTGAAATTATCGCCCAGACTGGATAAATTTGTGCGCCTTTTTCTGGCCACCCCCGATATGCACCGCATCCACCACTCCATTATCCCCAAGGAACTCAACACCAATTATGGCTTCAGCATTTCGCTGTGGGATCGGCTATTTAGAACTTATACGTAACAACCGTCAAAGGGACATACGGATATGGAAATCGGTCTTGCAAAACATCAAGATAGCCAACCGACCAAATTCTTGTGGTCCCTGCGCTTCCCCTTCAGTTGAGGGATGCGCTACTGAATAAACGTCAGTATACATTCAGTATACCGACAACATGCTGACCATGACGCCAGGACTTTACTTTTCCCACCGCCTTTATTTTGGCAAGATCCTGCAAAATACTGACAGTGAGGAAAGACTGATTGTCTCGAACACGCAGATCGTTGAGAGAGCTTGTCAGTCCCAGTTTGCCACGTCCCGGGTTGTTTGGGACTGGCCTGAAGCGCCGGTTTAGTTTGTTGTTCATGGGTATCGCGTAGGACGGCATGAACCGGCGCCGACCTCTCTCTTTGGGGATCATTTGGCTTCAGTATTTCTGCTGTTAATTTGGCGGCCTGGTTTGTATGCTCGCCTCCATGAAACATTCCCCCTCAAACACACAGACATGTCCCGATTTTACGCGTGAAGCCATCTTGCAAAAACAGCTCAACGGCCTTGTCGCTGGCGTCGATGAAGCGGGGCGCGGGCCGTGGGCCGGGCCGGTGGTTGCCGCTGCCGTGATCCTTGACAAGGACAATATCCCTGTTGGTCTGAACGATTCCAAAAAGCTGAAAGAGGCGCAGCGCGAGCAATTATTCGCGCTGATTACTGACAACGCGCTGGTCGGCATTGGTCTTGCCAGTGTGGAGATCATTGATCGCGACAATATCCTGCAAGCCACGCTTGGTGCCATGGCGCAAGCCATCAAGGCATTGTCCCCCTCGCCCGCCATTGCCTTGATCGATGGCAATAAATGTCCCAAGCTCGATTGCGAGGCACGGGCGCTCATAAAAGGCGACCAGCTGTCCTTGTCAATCGCTGCCGCCTCGATCATTGCCAAGGTCACGAGAGATCGTTTGATGTGCCAAATGGCCCTCGAACATCCGCAATATGGATTTGAGCGCCATAAAGGATATGGCACCAAGGCACACCAGCAGGCCTTGACAGAGCATGGCATCACACCGCACCATCGCCGCTCTTTCAAACCCATTCGCAAAATCATCGAGCACAGCGGACCCAGTTTTTGACCATTCATCGCTATAAAATAACCATCGAATATGATGGTACGCCCTTTGTCGGCTGGCAGATCCAGGACAATGGGGCCTCGGTGCAAGCATCAATCGGCGCGGCGTTCAAGGGCTTTTGCGGCACGCACAACCTGCCTCAGGGAGCCGGGCGCACAGATGCCGGTGTCCACGCCACCGGCCAGATCGCTCATATTGATCTGCCCGCGAGCTATGCAACCGACACCATCCGCGATGCCGTCAACCAGCATTTGCGGCCACTGCCGATTGCCATTCTCAAGGTGGAGCCGGTGAGCGATCGGTTTGACGCGCGCTTTTGCGCCCGCATGCGCCATTATCAATACAAGATCATCAATCGACGCCCCCCCTGACCATTCACGAAAAACGCGCCTGGCTGGTGCACCGCCCGCTCAATGTCGAGAAAATGAACGAAGCGGCTTTATTGCTGCACGGCAAACATGATTTCACAGCCTTTCGCTCCAGCAATTGCCAGGCCAAATCTCCTCTCAAAACCCTGTCTCGTCTCATCGTGACGCGCAGCGGCGAACAGTTGACGATCACCGCATCGGCGCGCTCTTTCATGCATAATCAGGTGCGCTCGATGGTTGGCTCATTGCAAATGGTCGGAGATGGCCACTGGCCGGTCGAACAGATCCGCGAGGTGCTGGATAGTAAAGACCGCGCCGCCTGCGGTCCGGTTGCCCCCGCTCACGGACTATATTTCACCAAGGTCGAGTATGATCTTGAATAAGCTCTATCAGTCCTGTGAAAAATAGTTTTGCAAAAAAGCGCCGTAAATCGCGGTCAGCGTCTGCATATGCGCAACGGGGACCCGTTCATCGACTTGATGAATGGTGGCATTGACGAGACCAAACTCAATCACCGGACAGTGATTTTTAATGAAACGCGCATCCGATGTGCCGCCGGTGGTGGACAGTTCGGGGGTCAATCCGGTTACCTCAAGAATGGCAGCCGACAGCTTATCGGTCAGCGCTCCTGGTTGCGTCACGAAGCTGTCTCCTGAAACCCGCACCGTCATTTTCGCACTGAACGCGGTGTCGACAAGCGCCGCCTTAATCCGGTCGCGCATCAATTGCTCCAGACTGGCGGGCGAATGGGCATCATTAAAGCGGATATTGAAGCGTGCGCTGGCCCGCGCCGGGATCACATTGACCGCTTCATTATTGACCTCAAGATTGGTGAATTCGAGATTGGATGGCATGAAGGTGCTGGTGCCAGTATCAAGCGGCTCCCCCAACAGTTTGCCAATCAGCATTGCCAGGCCCTCAACAGGATTGTTGGCCAAATGCTGGTAGGCAACATGTCCCTGCTTGCCAATGATCGTGATGGTACCGTTCATGCTGCCGCGACGCCCAATCTTGATCATCTCGCCAATCTCCGCCGGATTGGAGGGTTCGCCAACAATGCAATGATCCAGCTTCTCGCCATGCTGCTCCAGCCAGTCGAGCATTTTGATCGTGCCATTGATGGCCGGCCCTTCTTCATCTCCGGTGATCAAAAAACTGATGGACCCGGGCAACTCGCGCGTCAGGCTCGACAAATAGTTTTCCACGGCCGCCACAAAACAGGCAATACTGCCTTTCATGTCGGCGGTGCCACGGCCAAACAGGATGTCATTAGTGATCCGCGCTTCAAAAGGCGGCACCGCCCAGTCCGCCTCATCGCCGACCGGTACGACATCGGTGTGACCGGCAAAACAGATATTGGGAGCACTTGTACCAATGCGGGCATACAGATTATCGACATCTGGCGTTCCTGCTTCGCGAAACGGCAGACGCGTACAGTCAAAGCCAATTTTACTCAACGCCGTCTCAAGATAATCAAGAGCGCCAGCCTCTAACGGCGTGACGCTTTTACATTGAATAAGTTTGATCGCATGCTTCAATGCGTCAGTATCGATCATGGCGTTTCTTTCATTAAATCGTGCAATAGTTCGGTCAGCGTAATTCTTTGGCAACCATATGGGCCTAAGCTTTAATCATGTTCCCGACGAAAAAGGTACCCCTATTTAAAGCGAGTTATATTATGAAACCAGCAACCGACCAAAACACCGAGCAATTGATCGAAAATTTCAGCGACACCATGCGCAAGCATCTTCGTGAACATACCGACGGTACCAATGTCAATACTGCCAGCCTGCTGACCACCGACTATCTCAATCATTATTCCGGTATGGTGATGTTGCTTGAACAACTGCCGCAAACGCCCGAAGAGCTGATCATCTACCTGTTGTCGTGGGAGCCAATCAGCTATGAAGAACATTTCGCGACGTCTGGTTTTCGCGATAGCGACCTGGCCATCACCGCCTATCGCCATGCCCCCGAACATATCCGCTCAACCTTCGATATGGTCATTGAGCGCTTGCACGATGAAAGCCTCAAGGCACTTGATAGTGTGCGTCGCCAGGCAGAAGCTGGCAACACGCAGGGCCTGTCGCAGACCTGCGAACAAAGCGCTCCCCTGTTACGCGAATTGATTGATGAAGCCTCTGCTATTGTCAATCAGCAAGGCCATTCGCAAAGCGCCATCGACGAGCATTTCTAGATTGAGCACTCCTCTCCGATGAACCGCCTCTTGGCTTTGTCCCTGTTTTTGGGTAGCTTTGCGACATCCGCCATGAATTGGCCTGATCGCAGCTCTATCTATTGAACAAGACCAAATCCAGGATGTCAGACAAATGACGAACTTGCACCATTTATCCAAAGCCGCCCTGATCGGCTTTACCTGCCTGTCCATTGCCCTTGCCTCCCTCGCTGCGCCGGCGAATGCCCAGCGCCGCATTGATTTTGGCGACGGCAAAGAACAAAGACCCTATGACGACAAGCTGATGCGTCTGGCTGAAATTTTGGGAGCAACACACTATTTGCGCGAGCTGTGCCAAGCGCAAGAAGGGCAAAGATGGCGTCAACAAATGGACGCCTTGATTGATGCCGAGGGCACCTCTGCCAAACGTCGCTCGCGCCTCGTGCGAAGATTCAATCGCGGCTATCGCGGTTATCAACGCACCTACCATACCTGTACACGCCCGGCGACGCTGGCAATTGTCCGGTTTCTAAAAGAAGGCGTCACGCTCTCCAAGGCAATCATCCGGTCGAATAAATAATTTCTCACCGCTCTTTTTCAATCATTGGCAATCCCCGATGACATAGCATCAACAAGTCTGGTGATAAGCTGGGGACATTAACCAGTTCGGGCAAGTTTTCCGCAACAGGCGCCGCGCACATGCTAGGAACGAAGCGGTCTTGCAAGAAGGTTCAAGCGGCTTTGCCCGCAATAAAACCAGAACATAAAAGCAAGACACAAAGCTTGTGGAGGATGGAATGGGGGTATGCCTGCTATCCTTCGCTTTTTACATTATTTGAACAGGCACGACGAATTGAGCGCTACTTGTCAAGCGGCTCACTTTGTCCAGCAGGGGTATTGTCGAAGATGAAACTCATCCACATAGAGCGTTCCAAAACGAGCCATAAAAATGCGCTTCAATATATCCTTGATGCCTGGGATGAAGCGAGCGCCAATGGTGTGCAAGCGGATACGCTGGCAACAGCGGCCCTGTTTACCGCTATTTCCGCGCTGGTTGACAATCATGGAGAAGAGGCTGTCTCTGCCCTCACCGAGCGATTGGCAAAGCGCATTGAAAAAGGCGAATTTGCTGTCGGTCATATCACCCACTAGTCCAGAGGCCGCCCTTGGTGCGGTGACGTTTTGCGCTCGCGCAATCCATTCAACATCCAGGTTCATTTCCCAACGGTAAACACGCTTCTTTTTCGTCTTGATTAAGGGGGTTTTAACCGTGACGCGGCATAATCTCGTTATCAAATTGATTAATGCGATCAAGGGGACGGACATGCCTTCGACATACACAGACAATTTCGAACGCTCACTGGAAACAGGTGAAAATGCGTTTTCTTTGCTGATACAAGATACCATTCCGGTTTGGCCGGAAATGTATGAAGTCCTGTATGCCTATGAATCTGGTGATAATGTCGATGTAATCTCTGCGATTGATGAGCTGAAAAATGCGAACTCTCAGCTCAACTCACTAGATATCGCCAAAGTCCATGAGCAATTGTTTTCGAACAATAAGCTGATGGACATATCGGAAGATATTGGCTCCAAAATCAATGTGGAAATTCGCAATATTATCGACGTCATGACCGCTGCTGGCGAAAAGTCGGATGAGTGCGATACGGCCTTGTGCAAGCTGGAGACGAAATTCGCCAGCGTAAACACGCACGAACAATTGCACAGTGTGGTGGAAATACTCAGTAATATCACGCGCGCCATGGCTGACAATAATCAAAACCTCAACAGCAAGCTGAAACAATCCTCCCAGCAAATCGAGGTGCTCCACAAGGATTTGGATATAGCGCGAAACGAAAGCAATACCGATAGCCTGACAAGCCTTGCAAATCGCAAAAAATTCGACAGCACAATGCGCAAGGCAATCGACAATATGCGCGAGAATGGTACCGACCTGACATTGCTCATAGTCGATATAGATCATTTCAAAAAATTCAATGACACTTATGGCCACCAACCCGGAGACCAGATTTTGCGGCTGGTCGCGCAAACGCTCAAAAACAGTCTGAAGGGTGCCGACCTTCCCTCGCGTTATGGCGGAGAATAGTTTGCCGTCATATTGCCAAACACCAACAAGGATGACGCCTGTACGGTAGCCGAGCAAATTCGCGAAGCCATAGCTGCCAAAGAGCTGATCAAGAGATCGACAGGTGAAAATCTTGGCCGCCTGACCGTCTCAATCGGCATTGCACAAGCCAGCATGAATGATATATCCGCGACCCTTATTGAACGCTCGGACAAAGCGCTTTATCACGCCAAGGATAGCGGCCGCAACCGCTGTGAAATAGCGCCGGATCAACACATCGAACAACTACAAGACATCGCGGTATAGCCAAACGCAAAGACTGCCAACCACAACACCCGCCAACCCTGCTCGCCATGTGCACAATACGAGTAGAGTTGGCGGGTGTTGTGGTTTAAAACCAACAGGACCCCAGACAAGGCGCCAGCGCAGATGCGGCGTCCGGTGTAACTACCTGGTTTTACCGTGTATTTTCGCCCCCACCCTGACCCTGGCTCAAGCCCGCGACCAAGAGCGCCGCGCGCTCACTCGGGGTGTGTTATCTTGACAATCAATATTGCACCCGGCCCCGCGCCACATAGCCGTTGCGTACCGCGCCCCTCCCCGGCAACATATTTCCGCGCAGCAAGCGCTCAAGCCTTACCTACAAGAAGTTCGCCAAAGAGAGGTTGGACAGCATTGAGGTCACCTGGTAGCTGGCCTGCAACTGGGTCTGCAATGCCAGTATTTTGGTGGCCGCCTCGTTGAGGTCGGCGGTTTCTATCTGCCCAAGGAAATTGGTGGCCATATTATCGGTGGATATATGACGATCATCGGCTTCGCCAAGCGCATTTTGAGCGATCGCCAATTCGCCGATCACCCGGTCAATGGTTTTGGCACTTTCCGAATTACTCAACGTACTGCGAACGCGGTCGCTCATCGCCGTGTATCTTTTTTGATCATTGTCACCTGCTGGATCAAATGTTGCTGACGTCAGAATGGCGAATTGCTTGATGATGGTGCTAAAGGCATCTTCATCGGCACGCGCCCCATAAGCGACAAGCCGATTATCATCAATGCGCGCCAGCGACGTCTCGCGGGCGGGGGTGCCAGAGCGATCGCCCCGATACCATTCCACCGTATCATCTGGCGTTGCATCTCTTAAGCCTGTCGCCGCATCAAAGGGCGGTCCATCGACCCGGCGCACCTTGTCCGCGCCGCTGGTGAAAAAATCATCGGCTGCCGCCTGCATGGAGGCGGCGCTCAAACTGGTTTGTGCTTCACTCTGGAGCAAAGATCCAAGAGCTGCTTGAAAATTGGCAGCCGTCGCAGCGGCATCTGCGCCAATCATAAAGTCTCCTGCGGCCGGTTGTCCCCCAGAGCGCGCGGTTAATTCAAGCTCGGTCACGGTGCCATCTGGCAGATCAAGCGACAAGAACAGCTTTTCTCCATCCCCAGGCAAAGGCAGCGAAAAATCAACGAGGATACCAGAGGGATCCCCTGTCGGCCCGGTGCTTGTTACCCCCGTCAGCCCCGACCTCAAGCCATCAAGCTTGAACCCAAAAGGACTGCCAGAGACATCCTCCAGCAAAGCAACACCGGTCGTCCCGCTGGCAGCCAGCGCCAATCGACCCTGGCCATCACTTCCCACATCGGCCTGACGTCGCTCGTCCATGATCTGCCGAAACCCGGCCTTGTTGCCTGCCCCATCGAGCATTTCCTTTGGCGGCACGACGGGAAGCTCATCGGTTTTAGCCCCCGCAAACAGCGCGCGACCGCCGACTTCTGTATTGAGCAGGTCAACCGTTTCAGCCAGGCGGGCCCCGGCTTGTTGCTGCGCCAATGTCTGACCGGTGTCGGTTGGCTCATAGCCACTGACAATCATCTGGCTACTCATCGCAGAGGCCGTATCGCGCATCTGTCCAACGGCCACATCCATCACCTTAAGGCGCGTTTGAACCATCGAGATGGTGTTGCGATAACCCTCAATGCCGGATTTTTCAGCACGCAAAGACAACGCCATGCTGCGCTCATTGCCAAGACCGCCATAGGTGTCGGCGACCTTGCCACTGGAAATCTGCCGTTGCAGATCATCAAACTGTGTACGATTATTAGCGATCTGGCGTAACAGCACTGATTGCTGACTGCTTCCAATACGGGTCATGGCTCTTGCCCTAGTTCAGATTGTCTCTACTCATTATGGTCAAATGCTCATACCCTACACCGTCAATTTTTCAACTGTCCAGCCTTGTCTTGTCTTACTAGATACGCATTAATGTCTGCATCATCTCATCGACCACCTGCAAAATACGAGCATTGGCGGCATAGGAATTTTGCAAGGCAATGAGCTTCGTCAACTCTTCATCTATCTCCACGCCGGTTTTATCGTTAAGTTGCTGCTCCAGCGAAGCCACGACAATATCTTGAGACTGATTGGCTTGTGCGGCGGACGCCGCCTTGCCGGTCTGGTCCGATATCACCTGCCGGGCAAAATCAGCAATTGACGCCCGGTAGGGAGACGCCTTTGAGCCGATCCCTGCCCTGGGGTCGAAGTCCATTTTGGCATTGGTCAAACGATCAATAATATCCAGAGGGCGCTTTGGGTCACCAAGCGCCGTTTCAGGAGCGCTGCTATATTTGACAAGTAATTCATTGTTTGCAACGACCGACTTATTCACCGACAAGCGGGTTGAAAGGCCAACTTTTTGATCACGACCTTCCATTGAACCACTATAGAGAACCTGCGATCCATGACCGTCCTTGAACAAGGCCAGACCAAGACCGCCATCTTGCAGCCCCGCACTTGTCTGCGTGGAAGAAAGCGACGTAATATCGGTTGTGTTGGTGGCGCCATCATCAACAAATGCCAGACCGCTGGCCGTGCCAATAGCTATAATGGCCGGGGAAAGCTCGGCGTTAATGGCCGCCGCCGCCGCTGCAAATCCTGTCGAAAAATCAATGCCAATAACCTTGTCACCGACATTTGCAGTATGCTCATTGGACAATGGCAGGAGCGAGGGATCGTCCACCCGCACGAAGGTCACATTTTTAGGTTGGCCGCCTTCGCTATACGACAATGAAATGCTATTGCCTTTTTGCAGGCTGGCCAAATCGACCTGAAAGCCGGTACTGACCCCACTTGTGACGGGCGTCCCGGCAATGTCATTGTCGGACATCGAACTTGCCAGACCCGCTGCCAGCTCATCGAGTTGCGCCTGCGTCTCGACAAGCACATTGTCACGCAGATCAATCAGCGCGCCCAAGCGTCCGGTATCCATCATGCCATTATTGATAAGATCGAGATTATAACCGTTGGAAGAACGCAGCGTCACGGTTCCCACATCACGCAAAGCATCATCAGAATTATAACGCGAGCTTGCCGTTATATTGCCATGCTGATCAAAATCAAACCGCGCAGCGGTGCCCTGTAACAAGGAGTTTCCACTCTTGGTTTGAATGGATATAGTACCATCATCAATAGGGTTGACCTGAATTTCCATATATTGCGACAGACGGGATAATTGCCGATCACGCTCATTCAGCAATTCTGAGTGGGCCGGATTACCACTATCAATTCCGGCAACACGTACATTGATGTTTTGCAGCTTTTGCAAGCTGTCATTAATATCGGACACACCCGTGGCGATTTCATCTTCTGCCAGCTGGCGTAATGATTGCACCTCTTGGGAAATCGTATTGAGACCATTGGCAAGGTCTGCAGCAGCCCCCACCGCTTGCTGGCGCGTAACATAGTCATCGGGTGAGGTTGTTAGTTGCTGCAACGAATTGCTGAAGCCGTTTAGCAGATTATCAAGTGAACCCGCCTCTCCTGGCACCCCGAACATCTTGTCGACCCGCGACAAAAAACTGTCGTAAACAGACGTCTCGCCTGATCGCGAGGTTTCTGTCCTGACCTGATTTTCAAGATATCTGTCAGAGGCGCGCACAATCGAAGAGCGCACACCACTTGTAAGCCCCAGGGTCTCCGCACGAAGATCCTGACGCTTATAGCCTTCAACGTCGGCCTGGGCCACATTATTGGCAACCGAATTCAGTCCATTTTGAACTGTTCGCAGGCCAGCATTGGCAATATTGAGTGACGTTATCAAACCCATGGGGTTTACCTAAGGTCCTTTCTGACGGTCAGCTGTTCGGCGCCAGACACTCACAACAAGCGCCGAACAGTCGATAAATATGACTTATCTTCTACCTGACCATATTAAGCGTTTCTTGCATCATCTCATCACCCGTTGAAACAATCCGCGTATTGGCGGCATAGGCCTGCTGGGTAATGATCAGTTTCGAAAATTCATCGGCGATATCGGTGTTCGAGGATTCAAGAGCCCCCGACACAATACTGCCAACCGTCGTATAAACAGGTGAACCCGAATTTGAGGTTTCGCGAAAAGCTCCACCATTGGTTTTTGCCAGGCTATTGCTCGCAGAGAAACTGGCGAGCGCAACGCTGGAAATAGGGATGGTACGGCCATTGCTGTAATTCGCATTAATACGCCCATCATCCGACAGTGCAACGGATACGAACTCGCCAGCAGTATAGCCGTTTTGCGACACTGTGGTCCTTGCGGTTCCATCAACCGTTGCAAATTGAGTTACTTCTCCACTCGTGTGATCAAGAACGATATCGCCCAGCACGATGCCGTTCACGGAAACACCACTCAAAGTCGTATTGTCGACGGCTGGTGAGAGCTTGCCATCGGCTCCAAAGGCGTATACTTTACCGGAGTTTTTCCAAGCTGGGTCAGTACCTGTCGCACTCGTATCCGAAAGATAGAACAGCTCCCACTTGTCCGTATTTGTCGAGGTCGCGACTGCAGAGGCTACACTGTCCGTTTTGGCCCAGCGAAACTCGATATTGGCTGGCACACCGGTGGCATTGAAACTGGTAACAGACCCCCCGGAGATGGACTGATTAATGAACTCCTGGGCATCAGCACCCGTAACAATACCGGTGCCTGCGACCGTTGGATTTGAAGCAAATGAAGCGATATTCAAAAGTTCACTATCGGCAACCTGCGCATCAACTGCAGACGTGGAGGGCTGGCTTGGAAGGTTCAGGGTATAATCAATTTCGGTCGTCGCCTTGGCTGGTAAAAAGTCACCTGAAACCTGAATAAGCTCTGGCACACTACCTGACTGATTGCCTGTATCTGGATTAAGAGCCAGACCTTTCAGGAAAAAGCCGGATGAGTTGACAAGATAGCCATTGGTATCGAGTTCAAAATCCCCACGACGCGTGTAAAGATTGTCATTGCCGAAAATAGGTTCCCCATCAACAGTGGACTGCTGTTCGGAGACAATAAAAAAGCCATCACCATTAATCGCAAAATGAGTGTCGGTCGCACTATTCTGGGTCTGCCCCTGAATGTCATTTGTTGCCCTGGAGGTCGCCGCCACAACACCAAGTGCCTGATTGCGCGGATTACTTTCTTGAACAAGCTCGGAAAAACTTGTCTCAGTCCGCTTGTAACCAACCGTTTGCGAATTGGCGATATTGTTAGAGATATGCTCCAACGCGGTCGATTGCGCATTCAACCCGGTAATCGCCGTATTCATCGCACTAAAGATACCCATTCAACTTCTCCTAAACATAACAGCTCTGATCTACTACAGACCAATCCTCAAAGAATTTGTATTTATGGTTAGCAATTTGGGGGCCAGTTTTTTTATATCTATTTTACAATGAGTTACGATCCAATCATCAACTCATCATCTGTGAAAATGGCACTTTTTACCTGCTCAAGAGGCAAGATTTGCCGGGACAGCGCGCATATTTACCCCTCTTCCAAGGTCTTCAAAAACAGATGCGCTTCAATTGGACAATCTGCCAGCAGCGCCCTATTCTGGCCTTTCAATCACGCATCGAAGTAAGGATATATTCTTGAGCGACACCCCCCTATTGGCCAATCTTTGGCACAGCGTTCGCGATGCTGGTGATTATGTTGCTGATTTGCGTCATCCAACTATCCGCCTTGGCGTCACGGGCCTCGCACGCTCGGGAAAAACCGTATTCATCACCTCGCTCATTCACAACCTGCTGCATGGCGGACGCCTGCCGTTTTTCGATGCCATGGCCGAGGGGCGCATCAATCGCGTCTATCTGGAGCCCCAGCCCAATGACGAGATCCCGCGCTTTGATTATGACAGGCATCTTGACGAGCTGTCCGGTACGCCGCCGGTCTGGCCTTCCAATACCGAGCGCATCCGGCAATTGCGCGTCACCATCGAATTTGAGAGCAATACTGTCTTGCGCAAGGCCCTTGGACAAGACCGCCTGCATCTCGACATTATTGATTATCCCGGCGAATGGCTGCTCGATCTGCCGCTGTTGAATATGAGCTTTGAAGAATGGTCTGCCCAAGCATTTTCCATGAGTGCCATGCCAGAGCGCCTGTCCCTTGCCGCTGACTGGCGGGCCATGGTGATGGCTCTTGATCCCCTTGCTCCCCAGTCCGAGAAAAATGCTGAAAAACTGGCGCAACTGTTTCGCTCTTATCTACTGTCGTGCCGTGATGATGCCCATGCCTTGTCGATGCTGCCACCGGGGCGCTTTTTGATGCCCGGCGAGCTGGCCGGCTCTCCCGCCCTGACCTTTAGCCCCTTGCAATTGCCCGGCAATGGACGCGCCCCCAAGAACAGTCTTTGGCAAATGATGGCGCGGCGGTTTGAAAGTTATAAAACCCATGTCGTAAAACCGTTTTTCAAGGAGCATTTTACCAAGCTTGATCGCCAGATCGTCCTTGTCGACACGCTGTCGGCGCTCAATGCCGGACCTGGTGCCCTCAACGATCTCGAAAACACCCTCACCGCCATATTGCAATGCTACCGCCCGGGGCAAAACTCCTGGCTGTCCGGCCTGCTGGGCAAACGCATTGATCGTATCTTGTTTGCAGCCACCAAAGCCGATCACCTGCATCAAAGCAGCCATGAGCGACTAAGGCATGTGCTCAAAACATTGACCGAGCGGGCCAGTGAACGCGCTGATCTGGCCGGGGCCAGGGTGGAGGTCATGGCCATTGCCTCGATCCGCTCCACCAGCGAAACCCATATCACACAAGGGGGGGAAACCCTGCCGCTGATCAAGGGTATTCCCCTGAAAGGCGAGACGCTTGGCGACAGAGTGTTTGATGGCGTGGAAGAAATCGCCATTTTTCCAGGAGATCTGCCAGAAAATCCCGACAAGACACTGCTTGAGGGACGAGCCAGCCCCGAAAATGGGGAGGAAGATATTCGCTTTATCCGCTTTCGCCCCCCTCGACTGGAAACCGGATTTGACGGCACGCCAATGGCCCTGCCCCATATTCATCTTGATCATGTGCTGAATTTCTTGCTGGTAGATTATCTTGAATGAGTGACAAGCCAACAGATCCCAAACCGGCCAGCCGCAGACCGCAGTTTTTCCGCCCCGAGGACGTCGGCGAGCCTGAAGATCAAGCACAAGCAAAAGCCGATTTGGCGGAGCCAGAGCCGCAGATTGCCCCTGCCCGCCCAGACCCCGAACAATCGAGCCCGCCGCGCCTTGCAGCGCTGCATCAGCCAAAAGACAAGCGCGAAAACCTCGACCCACCATCGCGCGAGGATGATTTTGCCCCTGACGAGGCAATGGGAGAAGCGCAGGCACGAACCACCACCCCGACGCTTGCCGACATCAAGCGCGGCTTTCGCTGGACCGGCGTTTTAGTCGCCGCTGCGGGAGCCCTTGCCGCCATGGCCTTCACAGCCTGGCTACATTCCCATGTCGAGGATCCGATGGCCCGCCAGGACTGGATCGGCTGGCTGGCGCTCGGACTTGTATTGCTGGTCTGTCTGGCCCTGTTGATGATCGCCATCAGCGAGTTCTTTGCCCTGCGGCGTCTTAAAAAACTGGGAAACCTGCGTGAGTTGGCGGAGCGCGCCCTCAAGCATGATGAGCGCAAAGCGGCCCAGAAAATCCAGTCGCAGATCACCGGCCTGTTTCATGGTCGGCGCTCGCTTGCATGGGGATTGGCCAATCTCAAGGAACACGAAAAACAAGTGCTGACCGCTCGCGATCGTTTAACACTGGTAGAGCGCAGCTTGATGGTGCCGCTTGATGGCGACGCGCGCAAAATTGTCGCCAACAGCGCCAAACGGGTCAGCGTGATGACCGCCATCAGCCCGTTCGTATTTCTCGATATGTTGCTGGTGGCGGGGGAAAATTTCAAGATGCTGCGCCGCTTGATGAGCCTGTATGGAGGGCGCCCCGGCCTGCTTAGTCAGTTTCGCATGATCAAGATGATGATCGCCAACCTCGCGGTCTCTGGCGGCGTCGCCGTTGGGGCTGACCTGATCGGCCATGTCATTGGCGGACAGGTGGCGACCAAACTGGCCGGGCGCGTTGGCGAGGGCATGATCAACGGATCCCTCACCGCCCGCCTTGGCATCACCGCCACCAAACTTATCCGTCCTTTGCCATATACAGAGGCCAAACCCACGACCATAACGGCCTTCATCAAGGAATTGACGCGCGGCAGCAAGAAAACCAAAAAGTAAAAATCAAGGTTCACCGTTTTCTTGACCGCTTTGCACAACGGGTCAGCGACCGCCGCCGTCCCCCTCGCCGCGCCTTTGGCACTGAAAAAAGGCTTGAGAGCGAAAAACCATCCGGCGCAATCTGAACAATGGAGAAGCGGCAAGGCAGACCCAAAACAGAAAAATTCGCATCAAAAAACCGGACCGGAGCAAAACTCCAGTCCGGCTTTCCGTATTCGAAACCCGCTTTATCAACGTTGCCCCCCAAAAATCCGCATTTTCTGGTGTCGCGACAAAAGGCTTCGAGGCATGACCCCAAACCACCCCCACCCAAGGTTAGAGCCATGCAACGGACGAGACTTGACCTGCTTGAAACAGTTTGGGTCTGCCCGAATTATTTTGTGGTCCGCGTTTGTAAGCCCCGAAATTAAATTCTTCAATGGCAAATAACGGTTTTCAACACAGATTAACAAATACTCATAAAAAGGTCCGGAACTGATCTTCATCAACCCCGGACCTAAGCTGTTATTCTATCGAGATTCTTAAGAGAAATATTTAAATGGCTCACGTAAACGTGATCTAGCCGACCAGTTCGTCTGGGGAAAAACACATGGCGATTTCGAGCGCTGCATTATCAAGGCTGTCAGATCCGTGAACGGAGTTTTCGCCAAGGCTTTGTGCAAATTCCTTACGGATTGTGCCAGCATCCGCATCGGCTGGATTGGTCGCCCCCATAATCTCGCGATTTTTCAAAACGGCATTTTCACCTTCCAGAACCTGCATAACAATGGGGCCCGATGACATGAATTCAACCAGTTCACCAAAAAACGGCTTGTCAGCATGAATGCCATAAAATTTCTCAGCCATGGCACGGTCCCAATGCACGCGCTTGGAGGCAACCACCCGCAGGCCACCCTCTTCCAGCTTGGCAATGATTTTTCCTGTGAGATTGCGTTTTGTCGCATCTGGCTTGATCATTGAAAATGTGCGTTCAATACCCATAATATGTTCCTTAATGTGTCGTTTGATTGAAAACTTTTGATCTGTGCCCGCTTATAGCTGTGCACTTTGCGTGCCGCAAGGACAGTTCACTGTTTTACTACTACCAGAGGTGTGGTAAATGCTCCCATGCTTCATATAAATGATCTCACATATCGCATCGAGGGTCGCCTGATAATTGACAAGGCAACCACTGCAATCCCGGCGGGCCACAAGGTGGGCCTGGTGGGACGAAATGGCGCTGGAAAATCCACGCTGCTGCACTTGCTGACGGGCGAGCTGCACCCAGAAGATGGCTCTGTCCGCATGCCGCGCAATGCCCGCATGGGACTTCTGGCGCAAGAGGCCCCTGATGGGGAGGAAAGCCTGCTGGAAACCGTGCTGGTGGCCGATGAAGAGCGCGCGCGCTTGTTGGCCGAAGCCGATATTGCCACCGACCCGAACCGTATATCGGAAATTCATCTGCGTCTGACCGATATTGACGCCCATTCCGCCCCCGCCCGTGCGGCCGCCATTCTGGCCGGCCTTGGCTTTACCGCAGAAGCACAGATGCGCCCCTGTTCGTCCTATTCGGGCGGTTGGCGAATGCGCGTGGCCCTTGCCGCCATGCTGTTTTCGGCCCCTGATCTGCTGTTGCTTGATGAACCTTCCAACTATCTTGATCTTGAAGGCACCATTTGGCTGGAAAACTTTTTGCGCACCTATCCTCACACCTTGCTGATCGTCAGTCATGATCGCGATCTGTTGAATAATGCGGTCAACGCCATTTTGCTGTTAGCCGATGGCAAGCTGACATTATATGGCGGCAACTATGACACGTTCGAAAAAACCCGCCGCGAACAGCAAAGACTGCAACTCAAGCTGAAAAAGAAACAAGACGACAAGCGCCGCCACATGGAAAGCTTTGTTGACCGGTTCAAGGCCAAGGCCTCCAAGGCCAAACAGGCCCAGAGCCGCTTGAAAGCCTTGCAAAAGCTAAAACCCATCGCCGCTGAAGTCGATGGCGATGTCGCCCCGTTCGTGTTTCCAACGCCTGAAAAAACCCTCGGCAATCCCTTGATGCGCATCGAAGGCATTGATATTGGCTATACGCCGGGACAACCAGTATTACGCAATCTCAATCTGCTTATAGATATTGATGACCGTATTGGCCTGCTTGGGGCCAACGGCAACGGCAAAAGTACTTTTGCAAAATTCCTGTGCGGCAAGCTCAAACCGCTCGATGGCTATTTTCGCCATCACAAAAAAATGCAGGTCGGTTTTTTCGCCCAGCATCAAATGGATGAGCTAAAAGACGAGGAAACCCCTTACGACCACATCATCGAGCTGATGGACAATAACACCGAGGCGCAGCGCCGTGCCAAACTTGGCGCGCTGGGCTTTGGCATCGAAAAAGCCAATACCAAGGCGAAAAACCTGTCGGGGGGCGAAAAAGCCCGCCTGTTGTTTGCGCTGGCCTCTTTCCATGGTCCGCACCTGCTC
>JAJRRW010000055.1 GCA_024279115.1 Alphaproteobacteria bacterium | reverse complement strand
TTACATCGCCGGGTCGTTTTTCGCCTTTCGGTCCTTTGGGCATGATTTCTCCTTATGCTTACCGATAAGCATTATATAGGAATTGCTGGCGGGAAGCGATAGGGAGAACAAAAAAGAACATTTCAAACTGAGACACTACCAAATTTGCCAGGCAAGTTGCCAGAAAATCTGTATAACTAGAAGACAGCATCCATCGACCGACTCCCACAGGGATCAAATAATGACAAACAACCCGCACTTTCCCCTCATGCTCGCGCCCCTCAAACTTCAACATAATGAGCTCAAAAACCGGGTCATCATGGGAGCCATGCACACCCGCCTGGAGGCTCTGCCCAACGGGACGCAAAAACTGGCCGATTTTTATGCGGCGCGGGCCAGTGGCGGTGTCGGGCTGATCATTACGGGAGGCTATGCCCCCAATACGGCCGGTCATCTGGAAATGAACGGGCCTATCTTGAACGATCGAGCCCAGATCGGTGATCACCAGATCGTTACCAGGGCGGTGCATGCAGCAGGTGGCAAAATATTCCTGCAAATTCTGCATGCCGGACGCTATGGCGGCACCTTGAAAACCGTCGCCCCCTCAGCCATCCGCGCCCCCATCAGCCCCCTCACCCCCAAAGCGCTTGAAGCCGCCGAAATCGACCAAACGATTGCCGATTTTGCGACCTGCGCGCAACTGGCAAGCGAGGCTGGTTATGACGGGGTTGAGATCATGGGCTCAGAGGGCTATTTGATCAATCAGTTCACCGCCGCGCGCACCAATCAGCGCGACGACGAATGGGGCGGCAGCGTTGAAAATCGCCACCGCTTCCCGCTTGCAGTGGTGCGCTCCATACGCGCCAATACGCCCAAAGAATTCATGCTCATGTACCGCATCTCATCGCTTGAGCTGGTGGAAGACGGCGCGACCGGGAGCCAGATCATTGCGCTTGCCAAACAGATTGAACAGGCCGGCGCTGATATATTGTCGACTGGTATCGGCTGGCATGAGACGCGCATCCCCACCATCGCCTATATGGTGCCGCGCGGCACCTGGACCTTCGCCGCCAAACGCATCAAGCAGGCGGTGAATATTCCCGTTGTCGCCTCAAACCGCCTCAACACCCCTCAAACCGTCGAAAAAATTCTCCGCGACGAACATTGCGATCTCGCCTATCTGGCCCGCCCGCTATTGGCCGATCCCGACTTTGTCAACAAGGCCGCCAATGGCCAGCACGATCAGATCAATGTCTGCATTGCCTGCAATCAGGCCTGTCTCGACTATATCTTCAAGGCCAAGGCCGCCACCTGTCTCGTCAATCCACGCGCCGGCCACGAAAATGAATTGCAGATTACGCTCGCCAAGCACCCCAAACGCATCGCCGTTATTGGCGGCGGCGCGGCTGGCATGGCGGCCGCCAGCATTGCCGGCGCGCGCGGTCACACCGTCACCCTGTTTGAGGCAAATGAACAGCTGGGCGGACAATTGCTGCTGGCCCGCAAGGTGCCCGGCAAAGAGGAGTTCGACGAATTATTGCGCTATTTCAAAAACCGGCTGGATGCCCACAATGTCGAAATCAACACCGGCATAGCGGCCAGTGTGCAAATGATCGCTGATGGCAATTTTGACGAAACCATCATCGCCACCGGCGTTGCGCCGCGCCAGATCGAGCTGCCGGGCATTGATCATCCCCATGTGGTCTCCTACCCGCAAATCCTGTCGGGCGCAAAAACCTGCGGCGACCATGTGGCGATCATTGGCGCGGGCGGTATCGGCTTTGATGTGGCAGATTTCTTGTCCGTCCTCGACAGTGATGATCGCTCCGCCAAAGCCTTTTTGGACGATTGGGGGGTCGATCAGGGGCTGGATGCCAAGGGGGGCTTAAGCCCGCAAGGACCCTCACTGGAAAAAAGCCCGCGCCAGATCACCTTGCTGCAACGGACCAGCGGCAAGCCGGGGCGCACGCTTGGTGTCACCACCGGCTGGGCAGTCAAGAAGGCCCTGAAACGGCGCGGCGTCAACATTCTCACCGGCGTCAGCTATGAACGCATTTCTGATGAGGGCCTGCATATCGAGATCGATGGCGAAAAAACCCTTATTACTGCGAACACCATCATCATATGTGCCGGTCAGGAAAGCCGGACCTCGTTACATGAGGAGCTGACCATGGCGGGCGTTACCACCCATCTGATTGGCGGCGCGCAACAAGCTGGCGAACTTGACGCCCTGCGCGCTATTTCGCAAGGCTATAAGCTTGCGCTGACGCTATGAGGTAGGCGCATTGGCCTTGAACGGTTCATCAAGCGGCGTCTCCATCAGATGATTGGCGTAGTTCGACAAGGTTTTCAAGGCAATCCCCGTCACCACTTCAAGTGCCTGTTCCGGCGTATAACCTGCTGCCAGAAACACCTCCAGCTCGCCCTCGTGCAAGCAACCGCGCTGATCGACCATTTTATGGGTGAACTGGCGCAAGGCTTCCAGCTTATCATCCGCAATCGCCGTACCACCGGCAACCGCCTTGATCACATCTTCAGGCAAGCCGTTCTTCAAGGAACCGGTTGCGTGGGCCGCCACACAATAATGACAGCGATGATATTGAGACACCGTCAACAACACAACTTGCTGCTCCAGGGGTGAAAAACTGCTGCGGGCAAAAATTTCATTGACCCCGGTATAGGCTTTCAACGCCTTTGAAGAGGTCGCCATTTTGGCGAACAGGTTGAGATCAAAGCCAAACTTGTTGCGCATGGCCGCCAGCACCCCTTTGGCATCCTCTGGCGCGCGATCTCTCGTATGCAATGGAAAATGATCGCTCATATTTGTTCTCCCAAAATATTTACTACCAGACAGACCATCTGGTTTGTATTGATTTATAAGGGACAAGTTTGCACAAATGCAATCATCGCCCCGCACAAAATCATTCACATTTTGGTGTGCGGCACAACGGGGTGAGATTTATCACTCATACAAGGAAAAGGCGGAACCCCATGGCTCCGCCTTTGCCGCTCAGTTTGAAATTGCCTAACCTTTGCAGGGCTTGGCTTTGGCCGCGCAATTCCAAAGTTTCTTGCCATTTTTCATCGTAAACCCGCAGGCGAAGTTCTTGGCTTTAGCGTTCGACCAGAAACTGTAACCGATCCCGTTCTTGATGGCCGATTGTTTTTCCCAGCGGCCAATCGCTGACGATTTGGCTTTGGCCAGCTTGAAGTAGAACATGCCCTTTTTCGACATTTTCGACTTGCAGACCTTGGCAACCGTCTTGCACGGCTTGGCTTTGGCGACGCAGTTATACAGCTTCTTGCCGTTTTTCATCGTACTGGTGCAGGTATATTTCTTGCCCTTGGCATTTTTCCAGAAACTGTATCCAATGCCATATTTGATGGCGGCCTGTTTTTCCCAGCGGCCTGACGCCGAAGATTTTGCCTTGCTTTTATCAAAATAAAACATGCCTGCTTTTTTAAGCTGCGGCTTGCACTGCTTTGCTGCCATTGCAGGCTGGGCCATTACCATACTACCGATCAACAGCGCCATGGTTTGTGAAAATCTTTTAAAGGTCATCGTGGTTTCCTTCTACTCCCGATTAAACTTCCCACCAGATATTTTCTGGGCGGGTTATCAGGTTGGTCGCGATGAGCTGGAAACTGGTTCAAACTATTTTGAACAATGACAAATAAAAAGACGTCAAAAGCGGTTTGCATTCACTTGCGGTCAGAAACAACTGAGCAGTTTTGCTTCGGTTTCAAGTTAAAAAATGCAGGATATATCTGGATATTTTCAAATTTCTTGACGCCGAAAACGGAGCAAAAATATCGGCTGGAATGATTGCGGGTGCACGCAAACTGCTCTAGTGGCCTGCCTCACCTAAAGTGTCGGGCTGCGTGCGGCGCAGCCATATTGGTACATACCCGCTCCCCGGACAAGTTTGGGAGCCTACGCGAGCAAACGCAGAGCCGGGGCCCAGTGCTGTTTGGCCCTACGTTCGTGTCCTGGCTCTGGACCCCGGCTCTGCGCATTCGTCGCTACTCCTCCTCAGGCTTTGTCCGGGGAGCAAGTAGAAAATACCATTCAATTTAAGAGAGACAAGCCACCAAGTCATAGACACATAAACGGATTTTGTCGCAGCCAGGCGGTATTTCGCCAGCAAGGATGCCACGGCATGGGCAGCGCCATTGACTTGCCCTGTCGGTCTTGCAACGAGGCCTTTGGTGCCTTGATCAACTATTGGATTTTTGCTCGCCAAACTTTTTGATGCGATCCAGCGCTTCATCAATCGAGTGCTCACGATGATTGTCGGCGGTCGCCTGTTTAATCTGCTCCTTTGCAATGGTGCCATCGGCCAGTTTCTCTCTGACACTGGCAGCAATCGCGGCGGCCGGCGCGGCAACCTGTTGCAATGCGGCACTTTCGACACCGCTATGCCCCATAACCGGCGCCATTCCCTGTCTTGGCGAGGCCTGGCCCTGTCTTGGCGAAGCCTGGCCCTGTCTTGGCGA
>JAJRRW010000054.1 GCA_024279115.1 Alphaproteobacteria bacterium | reverse complement strand
ACTCGCCATCACCGGCCCCTTTTGAACGGACGCGACGACATGAAATTGAGCGAACAGAAAATTACAGACAAAAAGGCCGACATTCTTGAGGCGTCGCAAGCCTGCTTTGCGCGCAAGGGGTTTCACAACACCACCATGCAAGACATCTGCCAGCAAGCCAACATGAGCGCTGGCAATATTTATCGCTATTTCGACAGCAAGGAAGCCATTATCGAGGCTTTTGCCGAGCAGGAGTTAAACTGGATGACCACGGCCATTCAGGATTTGCCGTCTTCCAAGGACATGGTTGAGGCAATAATTGATACGGTTTTTTGGACCGCCTCCACACTCATGGAAGAGGGCCGGGCTGAAATGACCGCAGAATTATATGCCGAAGCCGGAAGGAACCCCCGCATCAATGGCATCTACGCAAAATTCAGCCAGCAACTGCTCAAAGAAATCTGTGGCTCCTTGGAGGTTGTCAAGCAAAACGGTGCTATTGCGCCGCTGCACGACAATCAAACCATTGCCAACTATATCGTCTCGCTTGTCGATGGTTTTGTCATGCACAAAATCATCAATTCGGATTTCGAACTGACAAAAATGCGCCCGGCCATTGCAACGACCATCAAGGCCCTGCTGGGTGTTGGCAAATGAAGAAGCCGGCCATTGGCAATACCACACATGATGACCTTCCGCCCATTCCCGTCACATTCCCGCTTGCCGGGGAGTGGCTGGCCGTCAATACTCCTGGCCACAAGATCCCGTCCCATGGCACCGACCAACTTGGCCAACGCTTCGCTTATGATTTTTTGACCCCCGATGACAGATATCTCGCCAGCACCTTCAAGACAGGCCTGCGCTACTGGTTCGGGGGCGGCATACCACTTGGGGAAACAACCAGCCTCGATGCCCCTATTCTGGCCCCGATCAGTGGCAAGGTGATTGCCGCCGCAGATGGATGGCCAGAGCGCAACAAGGCGACCCCGTTTGATATTTTTCGTGCGCTGACACTGGGCTTTCGAATAAGCGCGACAACGCTGCGCCAGGATTACCGGCCAGTGGCGGGAAATTATCTCATTATCGAGGCAAAAGACTGTTTTGCCTTTCTTGCCCATGCAAGGACAGGCTCCCTTCTGGTAAACGAGGGGGATGAGGTCAAGGCAGGCCAGCATATTGCCAATGTCGGTCACACCGGAAATTCCACCCAGTCGCATCTGCATTTCCATCTGATGGACGGCCCCGATATTTGGACCGCCAACGGCCTGCCATGCTGTTTTTCCAGCTATGAAATTTTTGCAGACAACCGGTGGCAACCGATCGAGAACGGCATACCAGATAACAAGTCTGCCATGCGCTCTCAGTACGGCTCGCCACGCGCCACCAGGCTTAATTGAGGGTCGCCGCCGAGCTGCTCAAACTATATTTTTCCAGATATGAAAGCACTTCTCGCAACCCGCCCATGGTCTCTATTTTTGGTTCTGAGCGTTGATTGTCGGGCATGATGGTGATGGTGCTAAACTGGTCAATCTGTTGGGTTTTTTTCACTTCAAGATATCCTCGACGCCCAAAGGCGACAATACCATTGACATAAAACGCTTTGCTCGGGCGCTCGAGTTTTATGTCTTGACCAAGCGCCTTGGCAACCACTTGCATGAACTCGAAAGACGATGGCGTGCCAAGTTGCGCAAATTTTTTGGCAATCTCGCCATTGGGCCGGTTGGTGGCCAGGATCATGGGCACAAGCGCCCCTTGCAAATCCAGGGAGGCATGGCCCCACAGCCCAAATTCCCCCATCATTTCATTGTGATCGGCAGTAATGAACACATACAGAGCCCCGGGTCGTTGTTCCAGTCGGGTCAAAATATCATTCAGGCTCTTATCATAGCAAAGCAAGCCACGCTTGTAGGTTTTCAACCGGGTCTTTTGAGCCATTGTCTTGCTCGCATTATATAGACCAGCTGGCGGCTTGTTTCTGACATCAAGGCGGTCCTCGATGGCATCGGGTATATCGCAAATATAGGGACTGTGGCTGGTGCGCTGATGGATAAAGTAAAAGCGATGCTTGCCGTTCAGCGGAGATTTTTTCATCTGGTCAAAAATCACCGCATCCCTTTTTTGAGTAAAAGCTGCTTGCCATTCATCCTTGGTTTCGACCTTGCCAATATGGTTCAGGCCGCCAGCGATCTGCAGGGGTTTGATATTTTGAGCAGAATAAAATCCCACTGAAAATTTCTGTTTTTTGGCAAGTTCAAAAATGGTCGTGGAGCGGCGAAACGCGGCGACCGGATTGAATGACATCCGAATAAAGAGTGGCACACTGCCAAGCGTCGAGGTTCCCGCCGCGAATCCAACCTTTGGAATAAAGCTCAACTTGCCAGCACCCTGGAAGCGCTTTGACATCAAGGGCGTGGTTTCTTTTTGGGCCCCGTAAATGCCAAGCTCCAGTGGCGCAATACTCTCTCCCATGATCACTGCGACAGTGACGGGTTCGGCGTTTTTATCCAGCGGCACCGCCTGATCATCTACGATAAAGCCCGGCGCCCCCCGGTCACTAAATTGGGCATCGGTCAATCCACTGCGCGCCGCCAGCGACACCGCCTGCACGACCCCTGTATGGGACAACATATAGGGCGACGGGGTGATCACAAAGGGCTTGGAATAAACGAAGGCTCGAATACTGATAACAAGGAAGGGAAGCACCAGTAGAAATATGCCAAGACGCATATTTATGGGGAACCTGTCCGCCTTGAACGATTGGATGAACACAAAAAACAAGCTGTTCAAGACAATAACCAAAACCACCGGCAGCACAAATATTTGCCACTCCCCCGTCGCCGTCAGGCCAATCTCATACATCTGGCTTAATCCCAGAAGAATGATATTGGGTCCAAGTACATTGCCAAAATAGGTAAAAGTACCAAACCAGATGAGCTGAAGCACCGCCAGCAGCGCCAACACCCCGATCATAATGCGCTTTGAGACGATCAGCAAAAAGCCCATGGGCAGCACCAGATAGGGAATCAGGTGCCGTGTTTCTATATTGAGAGCGCTCAAGCCAAACGCATAACGAAGGATCACTTCATTGAGCAGAAAAACAGCCAGAACCGCCATTGAGGCCAGGATGAAAAAAGTCCCTTGGCGAACTTGCTGACTCATATTTCGGACCGACAAATCAACTCGCTCAATCATCAAAAGTTCCCACACCAGAGGCGAATTCGCCCACCTCTAATTATCCAAAAAACTGCGCAGTTTGCGCGAGCGTGAGGGATGTTTGAGTTTGCGCAGGGCCTTGGCTTCGATCTGCCTGATGCGTTCCCGGGTCACTGAAAACTGCTGCCCAACCTCTTCCAGCGTATGATCGGTGTTCATGCCGATACCAAAGCGCATGCGCAGCACCCGCTCTTCACGAGCCGTCAGTGAGGCCAGCACGCGAGTAGTGGTCTCACGCAGATTGCTCTGAATGGCAGCATCAATGGGTAGAACAGCGTTTTTATCCTCGATAAAATCGCCAAGCTGGCTGTCTTCTTCATCGCCAATCGGCGTTTCCAGCGAGATCGGTTCCTTGGCGATTTTCATCACCTTGCGCACTTTTTCCAACGGCATATTGAGCTTTTGCGATAGCTCTTCGGGCGTTGGTTCGCGGCCAATTTCATGTAGCATCTGGCGGCTGGTGCGGACAATCTTGTTGATGGTCTCGATCATGTGCACGGGAATACGGATGGTGCGCGCCTGATCAGCGATTGAGCGGGTAATGGCCTGACGGATCCACCAGGTCGCGTAAGTCGAGAACTTGTAGCCACGGCGATATTCAAACTTGTCAACGGCCTTCATCAGGCCAATATTGCCTTCTTGAATAAGATCCAGGAACTGCAAGCCACGATTGGTATATTTCTTGGCGATCGAAATCACCAGGCGCAGATTGGCCTCGACCATTTCCTTCTTGGCAATGGCGGCTTCTTTTTCGCCCTTGCGCACATGCTTGACAATGCGCCGGAACTCCTTGATGACCAGCCCTGTATCACTTGCCAGTTCATGAATGTCAGCGCGGATAAGCTCGACCCGGTTTTTATCCTCTTTGATAAATTCCGCCCAACCCTTGACCTCCAGCTTGGCAACCCGGTCACACCAGCCTGTATCAATCTCATGACCATAATATTCGGCAAGAAAATCCTTGCGCGGAATACCATAGCTGTCAGCAAGGCGCATCAAACGTCCTTCAAAACCGATGAGATGCTTGTGGATGGAATAGAGTTGTTCAACCAGTGTTTCAATACTGCCATTATTCAGCTCAAGGCTCTTGACCTCTTTGATGATATTGGTCTGAAACGCCTTGTATTTCTTTTTCAGCGGTGCCGAAAGGGTGGCACCCTTCATTTTCTTGGCGACCAGCTTATCTTGCAAATCGCGCAATTTTTTATATTCATTGGCAATGCGGTCGAAGGTTTCAAGAACAACGGGCTTGAGCTCGGCTTCCATGGCCGTCAGCGAGATGCTGTTTTCGAACTCATCATCTTCGTCATCATCATCGGTGCTCTCGCCATCTTCCGACTTGGTATCTTCACCGTCTTTAGACTCATCTGCCGTTTTGGCATCTGCGCCATCCTTTTTCTCGTCCCCTTCTTCCTTGGCTTTTTCATCGTCATTGGTTTGCAGGGTTTTATCTTCCTGCTTGGCGTCAGGTCCCGCATAGGTGGCTTCAAGATCAATAATATCGCGCAGCAAACGCGTCCCTTCCACCAGATCATCGCGCCAGATAATAATGGCCTGAAAGGTCAGCGGACTTTCACACAGGCCAGCGATCATCGCTTCGCGTCCAGCCTCGATGCGTTTTGCGATGGCGATTTCGCCCTCGCGCGATAGCAGCTCAACCGTGCCCATTTCACGCAAATACATGCGAACAGGATCATCGGTGCGCTCGCCCGCTCCCGCTCTCGTGCCGGTTTTGGCGACAGCGGTTTTCTTTTTGACGGTGGGAGTAAGGCTCTTGCCGGTTTTCGCTCCCTTGGCATCAGCCATTTCTTCTGCGTCCTCTTCCTCAACCACATTGATGCCCATCTCGGACAGCATGGCCATTGTGTCTTCGATTTTCTCGGAAGAAACCTCATCGGAGGGAAGAACCGTGTTAAGCTCTTCATAAGTAACGTAACCGGCCTTCTTGGCCTTTGTGATCATGCCCTTGACGGCCTTGTCACTCATGTCCAGAAGCGGTTCGTCCTGAACGATTTCAGGCTTTTTCTTCTTCCGGGCTTTCGCCTTAACTGTTTTCGTTGCCATATGGTTCCTTGCTCCAAGTCGCGCCTCGTGAACGCGCCCCTCTCGTCCCCTGCAAAGCCCCCCACATCTGACCGATTTGACGGCCAGTCTGGAAGACAAGGATCACTTGTGTCTATTTTGTTGCACCGAGATAAAAAATGCCCGTATGCCCTTTGACCTCTTCATTTCAGGCCGCGAGCTTCTAACTGCGCAGCAAGAAATGCATCAAAATTTTCAGCACCACTCACCTCACCCGACCTTGCAAACATATTTTCATTGTCGAGATAGCGGGCATTGAGATCTCGTACTTTACCGAGGTTCTCCTCGCTGCCATCTTCATCAAACGCCTGTTTTGCACCGTCCAACCGTATGGACAGGGCCATTTGCCGCCGATATAGCTCCAGCATCTGGTGCCAGCTCTCCTCGATCACTGTGCGAGACTGGTCTACTGCCCTCACCCATCTATCAATGCCGATATGGGCGGCACCCACTCTTTCAAGGGCGTCGCCAAATCCAATCTCTTTCAGATGGACACGCAAAGCCTCCCTGTCAAGTCCATTTTGACCACTTAAACTGATCTGTACCTGTAAAATAGCATCCCGCAGGGCAGATAATTCGCCTTGAACAAATGTCAGCTCGGAAATTTCCTCACTATAGTCCTCGAGCAACCAGGGGTGGTTGATCAGCGCTTCCAGCACCAAACCTTCGCGTGGTAAAATCTGTTCCTTGGCCCCTGCCGCCATCGCCCCCTTGCGCCAGGTGTCCATGGAGGAGGCCATTTGGTGCGCAAACCGCTCTACCAGCTGCGAGGGTCTGGTGCGATCCTTGCGCCAGGCTTTATACGAACCGTTGGGCGTCGACCGCTGCGCGTTCCCGGCAGCGTACTTGCTGGTGCCGCGCGCTCTCCATAGCTCCCACAAGCGCTGACGCACTTCTTTTTCGTAGTGGGTTTTGACCGCTGGATTATTGATGCGGGCGATTTGCTCCTGCAGGCGGGCTTCAAAATCGGCGCGGCGCTCTGGCGTATCGATCGGCGCCAGCTTTAATTCGCGCTGCCACAAAACATCAACCAGCGGACTGGCGGCGCTGATAATCTCGCCAAAGGCCTGCTTGCCCTCACTCTTGATCAGATCATCGGGGTCCTGCCCGTCCGGCAAAAAAGCAAATCGCAAGGAAAAACCGGGATGCAGCTCCGGCAACACCGTGTCAATCGCCCGCCAGGCCGCTTTTTTACCGGCCTCATCACCATCGAAACAAAGGATCGGCTCTTTCGCCAGTCGCCACATCAGTTGCAATTGCTCCGGCGTCAATGCGGTGCCCAGTGGCGCCACGACATTTTCAAACCCGGCCTGCACGCACGCAATGGTATCCATATAGCCTTCCACCGCGATCACCGTTTGCCGGTCATAGGCGCTCTGTCTGGCCTTGGCGATATTGTAAAGCAACCGGCCTTTGTGGAATAAGGGCGTTTCGGGAGAGTTGAGATATTTGGCCTTTTGCTGCGCGCTTAACGCCCGCCCGCCAAACGCAATGATCTTGCCCTTCAAGTCGGCAATGGGGAACATCAAACGATCGCGGAACCGGTCATAGGGAACAGCAATATCGCGCCCACCGATACACATCCCCGATGTGACGATCTCCTCCAGAGTAAAGCCAAGACCGGCCAAATGGTTCTTGAGCACATCGCGCCCGTTTGGCGCATAGCCAATGCGAAAACCCGTCAGCGCAGCCTCGTCCAGCCCGCGCTCTTGCAAATAGCGTGCGGCCCCGCGACCGTCTGCATGCTTCAAGGCTTGCTCAAAAAAGCGGCAACTGGCTTCCATGACTTCACGCAAACGAAGGCGCTTGTCAGCACCGCGCTGCATCTCTGGCGTATCTTTGGGTAGCTCGACACCGGCTTCAGCAGCAAGTTTTTCAACGCTTTCAGGAAAGCTGATGCCCTCCACCTTGATCAAAAACGTAAAGATGTCACCATGCTCACCGGTTGCAAAACAATGGTAAAATCCCTTTTCGTCATTGACCGTAAAAGAGGGGGTTTTTTCCTGCTTGAAGGGGGACAGACCCGTAAATTCGCGCCCCGCCCGCTTCAAACGCACATGGCGCGACACCACTTGCGATACCGGCAGACGGGCGCGGATTTCGTCAAGGAGTGTTGGTGAAAAGCGCATCTGCGAACCTCTGCAAAGCTGGCAGCCCCCAAAGCGGGTTTATCTGCCAAACCGAATCAGTCTGTGTGAAAAGGAGTATAGGGTGATTCGCGCCTTTGAAAATGCCAGGCTTTCCACCCGTGGACAGGCTCTTGATAACTATCCCTTGGACAGCGTCTAACCCAGAGCTGCTTTGACGCAACGAGAGGCTTTGCCAAAGTCCATCTGGCCTGTATAGCGTTTTTTCAGCTCGCCCATGGTGCGGCCCATATCTTTTAATCCCTGCGCGCCAATTTCCTCGATCACGCTCGCGCAGATCTCGCGGATTTCATCTTCGTCGAGCTGCTGGGGTAAAAATTCGGTAACGATCTCAATTTCTTCTTGTTCCTGGATAGCAAGTTCGGGACGCCCGCCCTCATTGAACGCGGTGATTGAATCGCGTCTTTGCTTGATCATCCGAGACAGAATTTCGAGAATTCCATCATCACTGACCCCCGCCTCGCCTTTGCCGCGCGCGGCAATATCACGATCCGTGATGGCCGCATTGACAAGACGCAAGGTGCCTAAGCGCAGCTTGTCTTTATCTTTCATGGCCTGTTTCAATGCTTGATTGATTTGTTCGCGCATAGATTTAAAAGTCTCCACCTGTTCGTAAGGGGCTAAACGATACCCGCTCTTATCGCATTTGGCCAATGACGACATGTCACACAAAGTGACGTTTAACCGTTAACAGGCAATTAGGACGCCAAAAGAACTCCGTTTGAGAGGGGTAGTGTTTGTACAAAAAATTGTCAATCCCAGCCATTGACCACGGGCCGCGTATTCACTAATCTCGCGTCAATTTGAAATCGCCCCGATCTCTCCAGCCAAGGGGCCTCAAAAAGACAATCAAAAAATGACACAGACAACATTGCCCCCCTCTCCCAGCGACGCCGAACAGTCAACGCCAGACGAAATGGGACCAAAACCCGCCCCGCCTGAATGGGTAGAGCCGATAAAAACGGCCCGCCTCATTTTACAAGATGGTACGGTGATTGAAGGCTATGGACTTGGGGCGACCGGGAACGCAACGGGCGAAGTGTGCTTCAACACCGCCATGACCGGATATCAAGAAGTGCTCACCGATCCCTCTTATTGCGCCCAAATCATCACGTTCACCTTCCCTCATATCGGCAATGTCGGTGTCAATGAGGAGGATACCGAGACCTCCAATCTTGAAGCCGGGGCCGGTATCAAGGGCTGCATATTGCGCGCTGACATCTCCAACCCGTCCAACTATCGCTCCACCCAGCACTTCAATGACTGGCTCAAAGCACAAGGCATCATCGCCATTTGCGGCATCGACACACGAGCCCTCACCACCATGATCCGCGAAAACGGCATGCCCAACGCCGTGATCGCCCATCATGCGCAAGGGGAATTCGACCTTGATGATCTCAAGCAAAAGGCGGCCGACTGGCCCGGCCTTGAAGGCATGGACCTTGCCAAAGACGTCTCTTGCACCAGCCCTTACTCCTGGGATGAGAGCCTGTGGCAATGGTCCGATGGCTATGGCAAGCAAGACGCCAGTGACCATCATGTCGTGGTGATCGATTTTGGCATCAAGCGCAATATATTGCGCTGCCTTGCCAGCCAGAAGTGCAAGATCACCGTGGTGCCGGCCAATAGCAGCGCCCAATCCATATTAGAGTTGCAACCAGACGGCATCTTCTTGTCAAACGGCCCGGGAGACCCCGCCGCAACTGGTGCCTATGTGGTGCCGGAATTGAAAATCCTCATCGACAGCGGCATCCCGATCTTTGGCATTTGCCTTGGTCATCAAATGCTGGCCCTGGCCCTTGGCGCCAAAACCTTGAAAATGCATCAAGGCCATCATGGAGCCAATCACCCGGTCAAGGATTTCACCACCGGCAAAGTCGAGATCACCAGCATGAACCACGGTTTTGCGGTGGATGGTGACAGCCTGCCCGCGCATGTCAAACAAACTCACATTTCCTTGTTTGATGGCAGCAATTGCGGCATTGCCGTCGAGAACAAGCCCATATTTTCTGTGCAATATCATCCCGAAGCATCTCCCGGGCCACAGGACAGCCACTATCTTTTTGCACGCTTTAGCGATACCATAAAGACCAACAAAGGCGCGTAATCATGAGCAGGCTAGAAAATATCCAGGGAACTACAAGAAAGCGATCTGCGCGGCGTGGCCTGATGGCTGTTTTTAGCCTGTGCCTCTCCTTGACCCTGATCAATGTCGCAAGCACCACTGCGCAAGAAACAAGCCCCGCCCCGCTCCCCGCTCCGTTCAATGAGTGGCAATCCACACAAAATGCCCAACACCCGCTGGTTGGCAAAATCTATTCGGTGAAAGACGGGGGTTACATTAGCCCGGGCACCCTCATCGACCGGCTGGCGGCTGAACGCCATATCTTGCTGGGCGAGATCCACGACAATAAAGATCATCACCGCTTGCAAGCCTGGATCATTGCACAACTCGCCGCCTTAAATCGCACCCCGGCCATCGTCATGGAACAGATCAGGGCCGATCAGTCCGGCGTCCTGAAACTGTTCATGAGCGGCAAATACAAAACCGCAGAGCGCATGGGGCCTGCCATCGGCTGGGAAAAAAGCGGCTGGCCAAAATGGGAAATCTATCAACCCATCGCGCAAGCTGCCATCAAGAACAAGCTCCCCATATATGCTGGTGATACCACCAGAGAGATGAACCGCAAGGTTGGCAAGCAGGGGTTTAAAGCATTGCCGAAGGGCGAAGCCGCCGCACTCGGCCTCGAATTGCCTCTTGGCGAGGCCCTCGACAATGCCCTGGCCATTGATCTCGTCAGGTCCCATTGCGATATGATGCCTGCCGAAATGATGGGACCCATGGCTCTCGTGCAGCGCTATCGCGACGCTCATCTGGCCCGCGCCATGCGCGAAGCCAACAAGGTCGATGGCTCTATTTTGATCGCTGGCAATGGTCATGTGCGTTCTGATCGCGCCGTGCCCTGGTATCTGCGCGGCGAGCATATCAAAAGCACCACCGTGATGATTGTCGAGACCTCAAGCGACGCCAAAACAGCCCTTGACCTCATCGCCCTTGATCCCGACGAAAAAGCCACCGCCGACTATATCTGGGTGACCCCAGGCACCAAGCGAGAAGATCCCTGCCTCAAGCTCAAAAAGCGGTTCGGCGGCAAACATGGACAGCAAAAAAAATCAAGTGATCCCAAAAAGCAATAAGCATCAAGGGTCAAGGCTCATTGATCGTCGGTTTTTCACTTGCCTGTGCGCTTTTCCCTTGCCCCTGTTTGCGCGAAGCCATAAACCAGTTTCCAGCAGCTAATTCACATTTCCAAGGAGAACCATCATGGGCTTTATCGCCGACAGTCTTTCGCGTGTGAAACCATCCGCAACGATCGCCGTTTCCACCAAGGCGCGCGAGCTAAAAGCCGCTGGTCGTGATGTCATTGGCCTTGGCGCTGGCGAACCCGATTTTGATACACCAGACAATATCAAGGACGCTGCCATCGAGGCGATCAGGCGCGGCGAAACCAAATATACCGCCGCTGATGGCATGCCCGAATTGAAGCAGGCTATTTGCGACAAGTTCAAGCGGGAAAATGAACTTGAGTATGAGCCAAAGAACGTATCGGTTGGCACGGGCGGCAAGCAGATCCTTTACAACGCCCTTGTTGCCACACTCAATCCTGGCGATGAAGTGCTGATCCCCGCCCCCTATTGGGTGAGCTATCCCGACATGGTGCTGCTGGCTGGCGGCGAACCCGTCGCCATCGACACCACGCAAGAGGACAATTTCAAGCTGAAGCCAGAGGCCCTGCGCGCGGCGATTACCGACAAGACCAAATGGCTGATCTTTAACTCACCGTCCAATCCAACGGGCGGTGGCTATACCCATGATGAATTGAAAGCGCTAACAGATGTTTTACTTGATTTTCCCCATGTCTGGGTGATGACCGATGATATGTACGAACATCTGGTCTATGATGATTTCAAATTTGTCACCCCGGCGCAGGTCGAACCAAAACTAAAAGACCGGGTGCTGACCTGCAATGGCGTCTCCAAGGCCTATGCGATGACCGGCTGGCGCATCGGCTATGCGGCGGGTCCCGTTGACCTCATCAATGCCATGCGCAAAATCCAGAGCCAGAGCACCAGCAACCCCAGCTCCATTAGCCAGTGGGCAGCGCTTGAAGCCCTTAACGGCCCGCAGGACTTTCTGCAGGAGCGCTCAGATGCCTTCAAGGCGCGCCGCAATATGGTGGTTGGCTTACTGAATGAGTGCGACGGCATTGACTGCCTGACGCCAGAGGGGGCCTTTTACGTCTATCCCTCGGTCAAAGGCTGCATGGGTAAAACCACCAAGGCTGGAACCAAACTCGAAACAGACGGCGATTTCGTCACCGCTTTGCTGGAAGAAGAAGGCGTCGCGACTGTTCCAGGCGAAGCCTTTGGCACCTCCCCACATTTTCGCGTTTCTTATGCCACCTCAACCGAGGCTTTGAGCGAAGCCTGCGCCCGCATCAAACGGTTCTGTGGAAATTTGAGTTAGATCGGGTTGCGTGGCCTCAGACTCGTTTCAACTGGCTTTTTTGCTCCGTTTTGGCGTAAGGAAATGTGAAGATATCCAGATATGTCCTGCATTCCCTTCCTTGAAACCCAACCAGAACAGCTTAGCCGATACTGATCCCGAGGCAACGCAAACCACTCTACAAAAAACATCCAGCCCGTCTCACCAGAAATTGACGGGCTGGCATTTTACCCCACATTTTTGAAACAACGCCACTACTCACTTTACGCAACGCATTCCTTGAACTGCACTCAATCGCCACAAATCCTGTACGATAACGCCTTGCCATCTCGATCACTCGTGCAAATCGCGCGTCTATATTTAACGATATAGCGAAACCACAATGCGAGGATGACCCACCAGATGGCTGATCGAAACCGACTTTTATATCTCACCCTTATCGTCAGCGTTGTGGCTCTTGGCCTTGCCTCACGTCATTTTTCTTTTCTACCGGGCTTTGTACATCTCTATATCGGAGATGCGCTCTGGGCTTTGATGGTTTTTTTGATCTTTGGTTTTTTGTTTGCCCGGAAAACCACCTTGCAATTGGCTGTTTATGCCCTGTGTTTTTCCTACGCGATCGAGTTCAGCCAACTCTATCAGGCTCCCTGGATTGATGCCATCAGGGCCAATCGTTTGGGCGGGCTGGTGCTTGGCTTTGGCTTTTTATGGTCAGACCTCGTTGCCTATATCGCTGGCATCAGCCTTGGTGCCGCAGCAGAAATTTCGACCCGCCGGGCCAGCTTGCGCCCAGACCCAGCCCCAGGCCCAGCCCAATGAAGAGCCAGGGCCTATGACCTAAAACCGCAACGTCTGCAATTGCAACATTTTGGTGCGCTCTTTCGTCAGCCGTGAGAGACAATCGCTGTACAATAAGGGGCGCGTGGTGCCGGCATCACCCAAATGAGAATAGGACTTGCAGGCATTGTCGCGAAACGCCATCCATGAACGCTGTGCCTTGCGCAAAGCCTGCTTGTGATCGGAGCGCTGAACTTTCATGGCCATGCGATAAACGCGGTTCATCCGGCTATCTGTGGTCTTGTAGGCGGTGTGCGCACATTAATTCATGGCCGCCTGCGTGGAACGATTGCCACACCCCGCCTGTGCTGTCGTAAAACCAAAAAAGACCATTGCCAATGTAATGATGAAAGTTCTCATGATTTTCGTCCTTTATTTGATACCTGTCACAGCCTCATTCGAGGCCTCCCACCATCAAATATAAAGAAGTTCCGCATTCGCGTGAATATTCAGTGTGCTATCAAGCTCCTTCTATAACTATCGAAAACCGTTCATTTTGATAGTATATGGAGGCCCCCAAATCCCTCGTGGCGTCGTTCACGGCCCAGTTGGCGGCGCTCAAGACGACGGGCCAAATCCTTGCTCCGTCTGCCCGGCACTTGACACGGCTACCCACGCTCATCCTTGGAGGTTCCCATAACGAAATAAGACACGACGCTGCTGACCTGAGGAACCGTACCAAGCACCTCGGTATGAAAAAATTTATAGGCCTCAAGATCGGCTACTTCAATGCGCAGCAAATATTCAATGATGCCTGAAACATTGTGACACTCCTTGACCTGCGGCGAGATCGACATGGCCGTTTCAAAGGCTTCTTGATCTTTCTTGAGATGGCGGGACAGTCCAACTGTCACATAAACAATCAACCCACTACCCAGCGAAGCCGGATCAAGAACAGCGCGATACCCTTTGATGATTCCCTTGCGCTCAAGCTCTTGTACCCGCCGCAAGCAGGCGGACGCGGACAAGCCAACGAGCTGAGCCAAATCAGTATTGCTCATGCGGCCATCACGCACGAGTTCGCGCAATATATCTTGATTAATCTGATCGATTTGGAACATTTATTGTGATTCTTTCGCAAGTTTCGATAGATACGAACGCACATTGTGTCTTATTGCGCATATCATTGCAAATCATGACCTTACCGCTTCTTTCAGCTTTTCTCGCCTTTGCATTTGTCACCTTGATCACGCCTGGGCCCAATAATTTCATGCTCCTCGCCTCGGGCATGAATTACGGCTATCGCGCCACCTTCCCGCACCTTGCCGGCATCGGCATCGGCTTTGCCATCATGCTGGTGCTCACCGGCATTGGCATCATGCAAATAGTCGAGCTGTTCCCCACTGTCCTTGTCATATTAAAAGCCGCCTGCGCGCTTTATCTGCTCTATTTAGCATCCAAAATCGCCACAGCGGCCCCCATTGGCACCAGCGCTGATCAGCCGTACCAGACGAGTAAACCCCTCACCTTGCTGCAAGCAGCCCTGTTTCAATGGATTAACCCCAAGGCCTGGAGCATGCAGCTCACCGCCATCAGCGTCTATACGCCAAGCGATCCTGTGTTCTTTGATTATATGCTTATTGCCGCTATTTTCGGGATGATGGTGATACCTGTCAACAGCTTGTGGGTGCTGGTCGGGCAACGATTGCGACCTCTATTGAGCAATCAAAAACGGATGCGAGCCTTTAATATCGCCTGCGCAATCTTGCTCATCTTATCGCTTTATCCGATTTTTATGAGCCCCGACCAGACCGCGCCCAATCAGATCGCACCCACTCAGATCGCACAATGATCACCAGGCGCGCCGGGCATCAGGCCGTTTGGTAATGTTTGCATACAAGCAAGTCGCTCCAGCGCAGGCTCCAGCTCCTCAAAGTCTTTATATCCATGGGTGATCGCTATGAAGCGGTCCGCATCGCTGCCCCCCAGCAAGGCCGGAAAAGCGCGGATACCATTATTGAGAACCACAGCGAAATCATTGGCAAGCTCCGCCGAACAGGCCTCCCCCGAAAAAGCGCGTGAAAACTGTTGTTCCGTAAAACCAAAATCCACGGCAAGCTGCAACAGCTCGGCCCCATCAGTCAGGTCGATGCCAGATTTGTAAAAGGCTTCATGAAGGGTTTTTAAAAATGCCAGCTCGCTCCCTGGCTCCGCCCGGCGCGCCGCCACAACGGCCCGGCACGCGGGGCCGGTATCATAGACAAAGCCCTGGCGATCAAAAAACGCATGATCAAAAGGCTGCCCCGAGCGTTCATTGACATGGCGCCAATGGCTCTCAATATCATTCTTCATCCCCTGATCCATGGGCACGCTATTGCCAGCCCGCAAGCCCCCCATGACAAGCCTGATCGGCAATTCCTTGCCAAAATCCTTGTTGATGCGCTCAATGACCGGAGAAAAACCCCAGCACCAGGAACACATGGGATCAGCGAAATAGATCAGTTGGCGTTGATGAGCATCCAATGATGACATTCAAACTCCTGCCCGCTCCCCTTGAGGAGAGCATTTTTTCGTCCCTCAGGATTTATGCTTTACGGGCACAGGCACCAGATCCTGATGGGTATCAATGCCTGGCAGACCTGTTTGTAACCGCGCCATCAAACCACGCACCTTGTGCCCACCGCCCTTACCAGGATCACGATCATAAGGCAGCGTCATTATGGCAACGCCCATAGCCAGCGACCCAAAGGTGATGGTGAAGCCAAAGGCCAGCAAAACAAGCGTCAAGATGGGATCAGACGAGGCAAACAGGATATCGCGCAGTCCGCCAATATTGATAAATAGCAGCCCGCCAAGTGTCACCCATCCAGCAGCAATGCCCATGACAAGGTTGTGCACCAGTAATTTTAACAATTTCGACATATGACAATCTCCTCGTGATTGATAGTTCGATAGATCATAGCGCTTTGTTGTCTTTGATCTCAAGCAATATTCTCTTGCGGCATCGGCAATCAGGCCCTCTGTGTACAGCTTGCACAAGCTGTTTGAAGCTGATCATCAACAGGACTTGTCACACCGGTTTGAAACAGTTATAGGTTCGTCTTGTTCAAGGAACAATGGGAATTGTGATGATCGAGCCGTGTCTTTTCGCCGCTCACAAACACCCCAATGCCGGCTTAGCTCAGATGGTAGAGCGGCTGATTTGTAATCAGTAGGTCGGGAGTTCGATTCTCTCAGCCGGCACCATTTTCCTTATCTCACGGCGATTCCGCGCTGCGCGAAGCCCTTCATGTTTAGCCGATCCAAAAAATATTGGATCGGCTCATTTTCTACCATCAATGTTCCTGGGATCAATATTTGGCATAGACCTCTGATGTGCCGTCTTTTTTCAGCAGGAACACCGTATATTTGTCCGCGGCTTGGCCAGGAACCTCCATTCCAGGCGACCCCATGGGCATGCCGGGGACGGCAATTCCTATCGCGTCGGGGCGCTCGCTCAACAGCCGTTCAACCTGCTTGATCGGCACATGACCCTCGATGATATAGCCGCCGATCAGTGCCGTATGACAGCCCTGATATTTTTCCTTGATCTTGTATTTCGCCTTGATGGCATCGAGGTCTTCAACGCCTTTTCAATCACCGTATGGCCTTTGGCTTTCAGCTGATCGGCCCACTTGCTGCAACATCCGCAACCGATATTTTTATACATTATCATCTCGTCAGCCCGCGCTGTTTGAAACGAGCTAGCCCACCAGACGCCAGCGCCGATCAGCGCGATGGCCACAATGGTGGTAATCTGAAAACTTTTGAGTTTGTCAACAAACCCCGAACGATGTGAATTATTCATATTTTTCTCCTTATTTTCGATAGTAGCGGATTATGCAACGACTGTGAACTGGCCCATCATGCCCGTATCTTCATGTTCCAGATTATGGCAATGATACATATAAGGAATATTTGGATCCGCATAATCCTCGAATTTGGCGATCACCCGCACCGTTTCTCCCGGGTCAACGACCACCGTATCCTTCAAACCACGTTCATGGGCTTGCACGGGACGACCATTGCGCGTCAGGATACGAAACTGAATATCGTGCACATGAAAGGGATGTAACATACTCGAGCTGTTACTGATTTCCCAGATTTCGATATCGCCAAGCTTGACAATTTCATCGATGCGCGACAGCTTCATGGAGCGCCCGTTAATGCGCCACATATTCATCATCCCCCCTCTCATGGCGCCTCCCATCATTCCCATACCTTGCAGATCAAACCGGCGGGTGCGATTGGCTTGCGCCGGGCGCCAGTTTGGCACTTGGGACAGACGTTGCGGCAACTGCCTGTTGGAGGCTTCAAGCTTGCCAGCCCGCAATTCCATAATCCGCAAAGTTTGATTATTACCATCCATACCCATCATACGCATCATGGCACCAGAGCCTCGCCCTGTTGCGGCACTGCGATCGGGATAACTCATCAAAACAGCCCCGCTATTGGCCTCGAAATCAACCAGTATTTCTGCCCGCTCCCCAGGCGCCAGGCGCACTCTTTGACGCCTCACAGGGGCCTCAAGAAGCGATCCATCCGTGGCGATTTGAAGAAAACTGCGGCCATCATCAAAGCCAAAATTATAGACCCTTGAATTGGAGCCATTCAAAAAGCGAAACCGGGTGCGCTGGCGCTTGATGGTCAAGACCGGATTGACCGTGCCGTTGACCAGAATAATATTGCCCTTCACCCCCGCCATACGTTCTGGCATGGCAGAGATATATTGCAATTGCCCGTCCCGCGTAAACTTGCGGTCCTGCACAATCAGCGGAATATCGTCTACACCATAGTCAGATGGCAAAGACAGGCTCCCCACTTCGTCATCATCGACAATAATCAAGCCCGCCAAGCCCTTATAGACATGCTCCCCGGTTTTACTCATTTGATGGGGATGATACCAAAATGTCGCTGCCTTTTGCTTGATCTCAAAGGCTGGCGACCAGGTTTGCGATGGCTTGATTTTTTGATGCGGCCCGCCATCGGCAAAAGCTGGAAGATGAAGCCCGTGCCAATGGGTGGTGATCGTTTCTGGAAGATTGTTTTGGACGTTAAATGTGACCTTGTCGCCATCTTTGACCCGCAAAACCGGGCCTAGATAAGTGCCGTTATAGCCAAATGTGGGCGTCGATTTTCCCGCAAAAAATTGCGTGCGCCCCTGCTTCGCTTCCAGATCGAAAACCCGCCGGCCCTGGCGCATGGTGCCGGTCATCACATCTGGAATTGCCAGTTTGTTTGTCGCTCGACCATAAGCGCTGAAATGTCCGGTAAAAACCGCAGGCATGGCCAAGCCGGCCCCACTAGCAGCAAGTCCCGCCAAGAGGTGACGTCGTGTGATTTTCATTCGTATCTACCTTTAATTATTTTACGACCTTAATAATGAGATAGATCAAAAGCATCAGCACAAGCACAATAGTGCCCATTCCAATCCATGGCATCAGCCAGCCAGAAAAGCAGCTCTCAGCCATCTCTCCAGAACTCATCATGGTCCGTCTCCATTTTTTTAGTCGTCAAAGTAAATTCTTGCCAATCCAGACTTGCGCGCAAGGCTGTCAAAAAGCCCCCGTTCCAATAAATGGATGGCAAGAAGTTTGAAATGCGTGAAAAGCCATGTGCCGGCAAAGCGCGAGATCAACGAATACTCGTCAAACTAACGCCTTTGGCAACAACATGGATCAAGCTTGTTTGGGGGGAGCCGGGTCAAGCAGATGCAAGCGACCCAGAACCGAGATCTTGAGATCTGCGTAACCCGCTGTCAGCTCCCCGGAAAAAGGCAGCATTGGCAATGCGGCGAGGCCGGCAATCGCCGCGCACATGGCACCACAAGCGCTTGAATTCATACTCGATGGGGAACAATCGTCACAAGCTGCATTGTCACGCGAAAACTGTTTTCCTTGCGACAGGCAAGCGCCGCATGAAACCGTTTCAACCATTTCCATGGGGGACGAAAAGGTTGCAGCGTTCGATATTTTGGAAGAAAAAAATACCATAACGCCAGCCAGAGTTATCAATGCCCCCAGGCAGAATATCAAAATTTTATGTTGTGCGGTGTCATTCATAGTCTGTCATAGTACCTGCCCCAAGGAGACTTTGTAATCACACATTTGCGTGATGGCCCGTTTCAACCCTCCAAAAGGGCAAGAGCAGCCCCCGGCGCTTCTAGCCCCGGACACCGTAAAACAGCGCAAACACGCACCTTTCTCATCCCCAAAAAGATATTGACTTTAAGCCCATAATTTAGGAAACTGCGCCATATCTTCAAAGGCTTTAACCGAGCCGCCGACCTGGACAAGAGCCAGTGAGGTCAACATCCGCTAGCGAGTTTCGCCCGTGGGTGTGTTTTGCGTTTGGAGAATTGGAAATGGCCAACGAGATGCAAGAAGTTTTTAGTTGCGCTACCGCTTCACTATTTGAGCGCTCATGCCCGCCGGGCAGCACCCTCAAATAGCCGACAGGCGGCAGGACAGCTAAGGAGCGGGCCTTAGAGGACCCAGTGTAACGACGAATAGACGTGAGAGAAATTAAAACCCGACCATCGGGAGGCAAGGGCGACCGCCCGTCGCGCTTTGCGCGCTCCCTCGAAGGCCCAGCGATAGCTGGAACAGACGTGAGAGAAATAAACCCGACCAAAGGGAGGCAAGGGCGACCGCCCGTCGCGTTTTGCGCACTCCCTCGAAGGCCCAGCGATAGCTGGAACAGACGTGAGAGAAATAAACCCGACCAAAGGGAGGCAAGGGCGACCGCCCGTCGCGTTTTGCGCGCTCCCTCGAAGGCCCAGCGATAGCTGGAACAGACGTGAGAGAAATAAACCCGACCAAAGGGAGGCAAGGGCGACCGCCCGTCGCGCTTTGCGCGCTCCCTCGAAGGCCCAGCGATAGCTGGAACAGACGTGAGAGAAATAAACCCGACCAAAGGGAGGCAAGGGCGACCGCCCGTCGCGCTTTGCGCACTCCCTCGAAGGCCCAGCGATAGCTGGAACAGACGTGAGAGAAATAAACCCGACCAAAGGGAGGCAAGGGCGACCGCCCGCCGGGCCTGGGCCCGCCCCTCGGAGGCCTGAGCGTAGCGAAGAATAGCCGTGAGAGCTAACAACTGAGAGAAACGAATGTTTGAAACCCTTTCTGACCGCCTTTCTGGCGTGTTTGACAAGCTAACCGGTCGCGGCGCCCTTTCTGACAAGGACGTCAAGGCGGCCATGCGCGAAGTCAGGCGCGCGCTGCTTGAGGCCGATGTGGCGCTGGAAGTGGTCAAAGGTTTCATTGAAAAGGTTTCAGAGCGGGCGATTGGCCAGGAAGTCGTCAAATCGATCACGCCGGGACAAATGGTCGTCAAGATCGTCAATGACGAGCTCGTTAAAGTGCTCGGCGAAACCGCCGTCCCCCTTGATCTCAACGCTGCCGCTCCCGTCCCCATCATGATGGTCGGCCTGCAAGGCTCTGGTAAAACCACCAGCACGGCCAAAATTGCTAAACGCCTCAAGGAAAAAGACAATAAAAAGGTACTGATGGCCTCCCTCGATACGAGGCGGCCAGCGGCCCAACAACAGCTCAAGGTGCTTGGCGAGCAGATCGGCGTCGAGACCTTGCCGATCATTGAGGGGCAGACCCCCCAACAAATTGCCAAGCGCGCCGTGCAATTTGCCAAACTTTCTGGCTTTGATGTGCTGATGCTGGATACGGCGGGCCGTTTGCATATTGATGAAACGCTGATGGCGGAAGTGGCGCAGGTTCGCGACATCACCAAGCCGCAAGAAGTATTGCTGGTGGCCGATGCGCTGACCGGGCAAGACGCTGTTAATCTGGCCCGCTCCTTTGATGAGCGCATTGGCATTACCGGTCTGATGCTGACCAGAATTGATGGCGATGGGCGTGGCGGCGCGGCGCTTTCCATGCGCGCTGTAACAGGCAAACCGATCAAGCTGCTGGGCACCGGTGAAAAAATTGATGAGCTGGAAGAATTTCACCCCGAGCGCATCGCCAATCGTATTTTGGGCATGGGTGATGTGGTCTCGCTGGTGGAAAAAGCCGCCGAAACCATCGACGCTGAAAAAGCCGAAAAAATCGCTGCCAAAATGCAAAAAGGCTCCTTTGATCTCGATGATCTCTCCGAGCAGCTCAAACAGATGCAACGCATGGGCGGCATGTCGGGGGTCATGGGCATGTTGCCAGGTGTTGGCAAAATGAAAAAGCAGATGGCTGGCGCCAATATGGATGACAGTTTGCTGGGACGCCAACAAGCCATCATCTCCAGCATGACCCGCAAAGAGCGCAAGCGGCCCAAATTACTCAACGCCTCTCGCAAGCGGCGCATTGCAGCAGGCTCTGGTACCTCGGTGCAAGAGATCAACAAGCTGGTTAAAATGCATCGCCAGATGTCGGATATGATGAAAAAACTCGGCAAGCGCAAAGGCGGCCTTGCCGGTCTGTTTGGCGGTGGCATGCCAGAAATGCCCCCGCAAGCCGATGCTGGCGGAGCGCTGCCACCCGCTGGCATGCCAGGCCAGCTACCCGGGTTGGGCGGCGGTCTCCCCCCCGGGACAGGATTGCCTGGTCTGCCCGGACTTGGCGGCCCAGGATTTCCTGGAACCAGAGGCAAGAAGAAAAAATAACCATCAATGCAGGGTGTCAATAGCCAAGCCTATTGCCCCCTCACAGATCTAGAAAATGGTGCGTGACGCCTGCGGCTAACACACCGTGCAAAACGAAGCAAACGAACAAACTAACGTAAATACACAAAGGAAAATACAAATGGCTTTGAAAATCAGACTGGCTCGTGGTGGCTCCAAGAAGCGCCCTTTTTACCGCATCGTGATTGCCGACATCCGCATGCCCAGAGATGGTCGCTTTGTCGAAAAAGTCGGCTCATGGAACCCCATGCTGGCCAAAGATGATGAAAACCGCGTCACCCTCGAAATCGAACGCATCAAATACTGGATGTCCGTTGGCGCCATCCCTACCGATCGCGTTGCGCGCTTTTTAGACGCCGCTGGTCTCATGAAACGCGTGGCAAGCAATAATCCCAACAAGGCCAAGCCCGGCAAAAAACGCGTTGAACGCGAAGAAGAGAAAAAAGCTGCTGCGGAAGCTGCCAAAGAGGCCGCAAAAGCCGAAGCTGACAAACCAGCTGACGCAGAAGCTGCCAGCGAGTAGACCTGTTGTCTGCAAGCCAACCAAAAAGACTGTGTCTTGGGATCATCACCGGCGTCCATGGTATCCATGGCGAGGTGGTGATCAAAAGCTATACGGCCGATCCGCTGGATATTAAATCCTACGGCCCGCTTTTTGACGAGCCAGGTGAGCGCCAGTTCAAATTTGGCAAAGTCCGTATCGCCAAAAAAGGTGTGGTGGCCCGTCTCAAGGGCATTGATGATCGCAACAGTGCGCAGGCCCTCAAAGGCACCGCTTTGTATGTTGACCATGCACGCCTGCCAAAGCTCCCCGATGAGGATGAGTTTTATTTCACGGACCTCATCGGGTTAAAGGTCGTGCTCAAAGATGGTCAGGACTATGGCATCGTCACAGCTGTACATAATTATGGCGCTGGCGATCTCATCGAAATCGAGCCAAATGAAAACCCCCAAAAGGGCAAGCGCTCGGCCAGTGAGGTTTACCCCTTTGACAAAACAACCATACCCGAGGTCAACATTCCCGCAGGAACTATTATCTTCAACCCTCCGATAATGATTGAAACCCCCGATGAGTAAGACTATCCTTTAGCTGGTACGGGGGTACATTAGTTTAGAACCTTATTGGAGCACGACCATGAAAACGGACGTCCGGTTCCCCCCTCTGGCGCGCAATATGATTGCAGCTCTCCTTACGGTCCTGTTGCTTTTTGCGAGTAGCGGGCTTTTTCTTCGCGCAGATGTTGCAAACGCCCAGACGCGAAACTTCGATCAACGTCTTGCCAGTTTAAGAGCCGAACTCAACCTGCTGATTAGAAGGGGCAATCTTGTCCCGGCCCTTACCAAAGCCAAACGTCTTGTTTTCCTGACGGCAAAAAAATACGGCACCCGTCATCCAGATTATGCCCGCGCCCTGCACTTGCAGGCCAAGGTCTATCGCCGCCTGAAACGCCCCGCAGATGCCCGCAAACTGGAATTGCGCGCCGCCGTAATTCTCAAAAACCACCAAAACTTCAAGGCCAAACGAACTGCCGACATCAAGGCAGCAAGGGCCAAGGCAAAACAGTACAGACGCGACCTTCAAGCCAAAATGGCCCGAGAACGGCGCGCGCTGCGGTCCCTAAAGAAACAAAAAAAATCTCAGCCCGCCAAGCCGCAAGCCGCATACAAAAAGCAAAACAGACCGGCAAAATCCAAACCGATCGCCAATTCCAAACCTTCTGCAAAGTCCCCCACACGCTCGGCGCGAACATATGGGACCGCCAAGCCACGCAGTTCATACCAGCCAAACCCGCAAACCAGCCGCGCGACACGCAGTCCGCCAAAACCCGCGCCTCAGCGCAACATGCGCACCCTTCGCCCCAAACCTGGCCAACCAGATACGCCCGCCACCGTCCCAAACGGAACAATTGGCCTGGAACGCGCTAACAAGATCGCAAAATCCGTGGCCCCGCCAACGCCACAAGCAGCCCCTCCCGTTCCCCTTGTCATTCCTCGCTCAGCAGTCAATGGAGCAACAAGTGGTGCAGGCCCGCAAATTGAATCTGGTGCAGAGCCTGAAGCAAGCCCCGCTCCTGCACCCAACAAAACAAACTACACCATTGTAAAGGTCTATTACGCGACAGATCGCCAACGCACCAATAGCAAGCAACTGGCCAGCATTTATAGCGGCCAGCCCGCTGACCCCATCAGGATCAGCTATGGCATTTGCGAGGTGTCAATTCCCAAAGGTCACAAGCCCGGCCAGCTCGAAGCACCGTCGATTTATCGTTTTGAATTCAAGGAAGACCCCAACAAACATGTGGTGCTTTTGAACGTCCACCAACAGCAGAAAAAGACCTATTTCCGCAACTTGAAGGACGTTATTGCACGCTCGAAGGGCGAAAATGCCTTCATCTTCATTCATGGCTATAATGTCACCTTTAGCGACGCCGCCCGCCGCACCGCCCAGATTTCCTATGATCTGGGCTTCGATGGCGCGCCGGTATTTTATAGCTGGCCCTCTACCGGGGAGCTATCAGGCTATCCCAATGACGAAGATAATATCTTGTGGGCGCAAGAAAACGTCAAACAGTTCCTGAAAGATTTTGTCGAGCTGACGGATGCCAAAAATATCTATCTGGTCGCTCATAGCATGGGGAGTCGCGCTCTTACCGGCGCGGTGGCCTCGCTGATTTCCGAAGCGCCAAAATTCAAGAAACGTTTCAAGGAAATCATCCTTGCCGCCCCCGATATCAGCGCCCGTATTTTCAAGGATCACATTGCTCCCAAAATGCTCGAAGCCTCCAACAATGTCACATTATATGTGTCAGCCGACGACAAGGCATTGCTGGCGTCTCGTAATTTTCACTCCAATCCGCGCGCCGGAGAAGCAGGTGAAAATATCATTATTTTCAAGGGGATCGATACCATAGACGCTACCGGGGTCGATGCCAGTCTGTTGGCCCATTCGTATTTGGCCGAAGCCAAATCGATCATCTGGGATATTCTGGCAGTGCTGCGAGGCGATCCCCCCCACGGGCGTAAAACCCTCAAACCGGTTGAGACCAAACGCGGCACCTATTGGGCCTTCACCAAATAGCGAAACAAATCTACAGCAATAAGCGAGTAAAATCGACATATGGCCATCAACACCGATCACCTGCGCACGCAGATGAAAATCATTCAGGGCAGTTTTTCCAGCCGCGACCGTCGATCTGTGACCAACGCCATCGCCGATATGGGGCAGGACTTTCTCGCCTCTGGGGGCCGCAAGGTGATTGGCGGTTTCTTTCCGGTTGGCGATCAGATTACGCCGCTTTTGTTGATGCAGGCTCTGTTCCATCGCCAGATCCCTCTGGCCCTGCCCCAACGGGATGATCAAGGCAAGCTGCGTTTTTACAGCTGGTGGCCCGGCGCCAAACTGCATACCCCGCAAGGCGCTATCCCTCAACCGCTCGACTGCGAAGAGGAGGTGGCTCCCGACTATCTGCTCGTTCCCATGCTGGGCTTTGATCAAATGGGCAACCGCCTGGGCTTTGGCACCGACTTTTATAGCCAGGCCATCCGATCGGTGCGATCTCGCGCGAATACAACGATTGTTGGCATCGGCTTTGCGGAGCAAGAACTGGGCGCCATTCTGGAGGATAACGCCGAGGGCCGCCTCGACTGGATCATCACCCAAAACGGCCTGCGCGGGCTGACACAATAGCGCCCGCGCGCTCAGGCAAGTTACCAGTTACCAGCATCCGCCGGGGGGGCAATATTCTCGAATGTCATATCGTTGAAATCAGCCAGAAGTCTGGGTTGCGCGAGCTTGAAACCCAAGGGATTGCGGCGATATTCCAGCCGCCACAGCTTGCCCATCCAGGCCCATAAAATATCACCATTGTGATCAAGGTCGGACCAGTCAACACGGCCTATGTTCAAAACAAGCTTGCCTCGCGCAGCAAATATCCCGGCCTCTTCGACATTCCAGCGACCTTGACGCTCATGGCCGTATCTGGACCTTAATTGCAGGCTCCAGCGTGGCAGGCCGCCCTTGTTTTGCGGGCGCTTGTCAAAAATGGTTGGCTCCTTTTGCACAAAACCATAAGGGCCCCCCGGTCCAGTCATTTTGCTATGCGATCCTTTTGCTGCCAGGGTCCAGCCATCGCGCAGCATCCGATAGGTTCGAATGGGATCATCTTCTCCCCCACCCGAATAGTCATGCAATGGCTGAACGCGCATGGGAATTTGCGCAAGCTGGGTTGCCATATTTTTTTCATAGTCTGCTGGCAGTCCATGATTGAGATAAATCGTTCGGCCATCATCACAAAACAATCCCCCTCCGCCCCAGCCATCTCCTTTGGGCCACAGGCACAAAGCCGAAAAAAACGGCGGTTTGGATATGGCGGTCCAGGACCCAAAACGCGATTTGTAATCAGCGGCGAAATAGATGAAATAGCGCCCATCCCGTGAGAGATCACAGCGCCGTTCATAGACCCGTTTTTTAAGCCATTGGCCGGGTGTAAACTGATCTCTCTCAAGATCCCAGCTGATCATGCGCACATGATTGCTCGGCCCCCGGCGCAACACCACGGCCGACCGGGCCGCAGGGGCAAGCAAAGCATAGAGGCGCGCGGTGTTTTTCCAGTCAGCTGTCGAGTGGGTTTCCAGCAAAGGCTATTTTCCCTTGATCGAGCACATCTTCACCTCGACCATCAAATCAGAGGCGAGGTCTTCAAGCTGCTCGCAAAGCTGGTCCATCGACAGCTCGTCAGGCAGAACAATATCAGCTTCGGCGCTGAACATGTGTTCGCCGGTCATGGAGCCTGTGAAAATATGAGTGCGTAACTCGTCAACATTGACCTTGTTGTCAGCCAGCACGCGCGATACATCGCGCACAATGCCCTTATGGTCCTGGCCGGTGACTTCGAAATAGGCCTTGCGTCCAGGGTTTTCTGGCTCTGAGAACGACGTCGCACTGGTTTCGCGCATGACGATGGAAATGCCATCTTCACGCAAGGCTTCCAGCGCCTTTCCCAGCCCCGGCGCCTTGTCCTCATCAAGCGTGATGCGCAAGATGCCGGCAAACTCGCCGCCAAGGCGTGACATGGCGCTATCCACCCAATTGCCATCATAGCTTGCCACCACATCGGCCAATAGCTCGACGATGCCGGGGCGGTCCTTGGCCATTATGGTCAGGACCAGTTCCATCTGCATAGGATCATCCTCTCTCGATTGATCTGTCTATCTTTGCGAAGAATTTAGCATCTTTATGTCAGGGGGAAAAGTCGGATAATGGCACGTT
>JAJRRW010000053.1 GCA_024279115.1 Alphaproteobacteria bacterium | reverse complement strand
GGCTTTGGGGCTTTGAGGCTTTGAGGCTTTGGCAATAACATACCACGACGCCGACACCCCGCTTCCCGGGCCTGCCCCGGGATCCAGAGCAACGGATGCGGAACCATCAAAAGCATCGCACGCGCAGCCCCTGGGCCCCGGATCGGCGCTTCGCTTGTCCGGGGAGCGAGAAGCTGCGGAGAGTGGCAAAGCTCGGGAAGCGGTACTGAAACACAATAATCCTGACATGGCGATTTCGTGGAAGCTGGATTTAATACCGCGCACCCCACTAACCGCTTCCCGGGCTTGACCCGGGATCCAGAGCAAGGGATGCGGAACCATCAAAAGCTTTGCACTCGCCGCCCCCGGGCCCCGGATCGGCGCTTCGCTTGTCCGGGGAGCGGTGAAAGAGATGCAAACATTGCACAAAAGAGCGACAAAGCCCGGGAAGCGGCAAATACAAACAAAAAAAATGCCCTGTTCTTTCGAACAGGGCATTTTTGATTTTTCTGTACTATCAGGTTCGACTAGAACTTGATGCGCATACCGGCAAGGATCTGCTGAACGTCACCATCTCCGATATCATCATCTTCCCAGTTACGATAAGCAAGCCATAGCTCGGTTGCCGCTGAGTCGAAGTTCTGAACGATACCCAGGCCCCACATGACGGTGTCGCCAGTAGTTGCTGCGTTATCATCGTCATACTCGCCATACTCACCATAGAGGCTGGTTTTGCCCATGCCGAAGAAGTTCTGGCTGATGCCACCTTCTACGTGCCAGAACTGTCTGTCATTGACATCGGCTGCCAGAGTATCAACTCCGCCATCGATTTCAGTACCAGCAGCGAACGCAACGTTCAAACCGGTCGGTGTATGCATCAGGGCAATTGAACCCATGACATTGGCACCATCAACAATCGCATTGTTTTCACGAGTGTCGTCATCTGTCGTGGTGTAACCGATACCAGCGGCAAGGCGGATAGGACCAAATTCGTTGGCATAACGAAGGGCCATATCCCAATAGTCAACACCGGAATCGTCTGTCGCATCATCATCCCTGTCCAACCAGGCAACAGCGACTGTAAAGCCAGCGATTGTTGGTGAGATATAGGAGATCAGGTTATTGGCAGCACCTTGTTGAAGGTCATAAGAGTTAATACCAGCAACGCCGTTCCAACCATTGAGGCCAGCTGCATCACCGATGCCACCGCGACCAGCGAGAGAGATATTGGCAACGCCGTCAGTTGGCGCATAGGCGAAACCAACAACCAATGTACCCAGCTGAGCATTTTTCAGATAGACATAGTTCTCATCAATATTCGTAGTTCTGGCCGTATTGATGGCACCAGCTTCTCCAATGGATCCAGAAAGACCACCAGCTGCGCGAAGGCGAAGCTTATAGCCAGCTGTCCAAGTGGCGGACATTTTGGCGCTACCTGTGAACCAGACGCGTGATCTTGAAGGTCCGTGACCAGCTGAATAGAATTCAGTCTGTCCCAAGCCGTCTTCCAACCAACCGATGTCGCGAGCGACCCAGCCTGAAATTTTCAATGAAACTTTGCGGTTGCCTTTGCGAGCCGTTGTCGCTTCAAGGTCAGCTACGCGCTCTTCGAGGTCTGCGCAGCAATCTCCGCCTAAATCAGCAGCTTGTGCTGGTGTAAGGGTCAAACCGCCGATGAACATACCTGCAGCGGCAATAATGGCCAGGCTGCTTGTTGACTTTAAAAGTCCCCCAATCATACTACTTCTCCACTTAACTTTAATTTTACGCTACGTTGACTGCAATACCTGAACTGACAAAACAACAACATTAGCACTTTTAGTTACACAACCAGGCCGGGATCCTAACCAATCCCGTTTGGGCCTGAACTTAGATGGGTTTCACCCCACAAACGAACTCCGAACCTTTTGATCCAAGAACCCGCCCCCTTTGTTTCTAGCGGGGCAAACCTTGATGACCTAAACTTGGCCCTTCCTGTTTGTTCCATTTCAGGATTAGACTATTGGCTCATAGCTGTAAATACGCATTAACGTTTCGTTAGGGAAATGTGGCGGGGTTGTGTCATTTGTGCCACGAAGGCAGGGGGAGGGTTGAATGAAGTCGAAAAATCGCGACTTTGCGGGCCTTGTCCAGGATCTAGGATGACACGCGGCAATCCATCAAGCGTTAATTAGCGCGCCCCCTGGGTCCCGGGGCAAGCCCGCGAAACAAGGGAAGGCAAAGAGTGGGGGGCGTTTTCTAAAATCAAACAGCATTTTTTTCGTCGAAACGTCTGCCTCTATATCTATTGTGAAATGCTTCTATATATAGAGAGTAAGAAAAACACCCAATCAAGAGCATCGATTTGAACACAATTGACAATCTTCCAGACCTGCAAGCGCAGTTAGCTAGCTGGCGTCAGCACGACGAACGAATCGCTTTGGTTGCCACCATGGGGGCCTTGCATGCAGGTCACTTGTCTCTGGTCGAGTTGGCCAGCACTGTTGCGAGCAAGGTGATTGTCTCCGTGTTCGTCAATCCAAAGCAATTTGGCCAGAGTGAGGATCTTGAGTTGTATCCTCGCGATTTGAGCGCTGATCTCGAAAAACTATCACAAACACCTGCTGATCTTGTCTATGCGCCAGGCGTCGATCAGATCTATCCCAAAGGCTATGCAACCCAAATTTCGGTCAAAGGTATATCGCGCGGACTTTGCGGCGCCTCACGTCCGCATTTTTTCGATGGCGTGGCGACAGTGGTGACCAAGCTGCTGCTGCACTGCACACCTGATACAGCCATTTTTGGCGAAAAAGATTATCAGCAATTGCTGGTGATCAAACGGCTTGTGCGCGACCTTGACCTGCCAGTAGACGTGATTGGCGGCCCGATTGTGCGCGAAAGCGATGGCCTTGCCCTGTCGTCGCGCAATG
>JAJRRW010000052.1 GCA_024279115.1 Alphaproteobacteria bacterium | reverse complement strand
TAGTCTTCCCAGGCTTTCGCGCTGGCTGGTGTCGATCCCAATGGGGCAAGGGCGGCAAGAGCTGCCACGGCTGATGCGCCAAGGATGAAGGTGCGTCTGTCAACGACCTCAATTTGGATTTTATCGCTCATCTGTTCCTCTGTTTCTTGTTGGCATTTAGTGATGGTGTGAAATTTCATTTCCCCGGTCCGGAAAGCGTTCTGCCTTTATAATTATCTGCCTACAGAATTTAAGTCGTCTTTTTTGCGTTAGCGGCAACAAGCTTGGAAAAAACCACGGGTGCTCTTTCGATCAAGGGACGCTCGGTATATTCGGGAAAATGATCAAGAACTCGTGATCACCCCCCGACACGCCAACACTACCGGACTCGATGGAAAAGCGAAATTAGGTCTTTACAGGATCAGTATAGGGGATTTCCCCTATAGATGACATATCCAGAAAATCTTCAGGGGATGATGAGGTCACGGACGCTGGCTGTTCTGCGGCCTGGCGGTCCTCGAAACGACAAACAGTATCGCCGATCCAATTCCGGCATCACAAACAATATGCTCACTGCAAAAGTTCGATCATTTTTTTGTAACCACGAGATTGGGCATGCTGCAAGGGTGACACGCCGTGGCGATCGGCAATTACTTTGCTGGCGCCCGCATCCAGCAGAGCCTGCACGATGTTAATATGGCGTTCGCCGCCATCCCCAAGAATGATCGCCTCCAATAATGCTGTCCAGCCAAGATTATTGATATGGTCGACCTTAACCTTTGTTGTAAGCAGGTAACGAACAACCTCGACATGACCAAGGTGAGCGGTGGCAATCAGAGCCGTACCATCATACATACTTGTCATATTTCTGGGATTACCTCCCAAGCGGACGGCAAGCTTCAAGATCTTCTTGTCGTTGGCCACGGCGGCAATCGTTATGATGTCGTATTTTTCGCCATCCAGCTGATTGGGATCCGCTCCTATCTGCACGAGCGCGGCAACGGCCTGTTCGCGAGAGGCAAAAGCGGCGACATGCAGCGGTGTGCGCCCCTTGGTATCAAGCGCATTGGCATCGGCTCCCGCCTTGCCCAGTCGATGAATTTGCGCAACATCTCCTTTCCATGCAGCGGCATGGAGACCGCGATAATTGGTGATCTCGAAGGGGGGTGGAGCCGTTTGCGAAATGGCCGCCCCCATGAGCAACCAACTGGTCAGCGCCAAGCTGGCCAGCAAACAAGCGGGATAGAAATTACGCATTACACTGTCCCTTTTTGAGTGTTCTATGGTCCCAAAAACCAACCTGCCACAAGAGGAGTTCATTCATGTTCCGTCACGCGCCCCCAGACAGGGCGAGCAGATTACTCTAACGCCCCGCCGATTGCCTTGATACCGGCTCTGGCACAGGCTTCATCGAGATGACCGCCGGGGGCACCGCCGACACCAATACCGCCCAACAGCTTGCCCGAAATCTTGATCGGCAAAGCGCCGCCAAGAATGACCAGGCGTTGGTCCATATCTCTAAGGCCAGCAAGAAACGGCTTGTCCTTTATCAATCCAGCCAACTTGGTAGTGGGCTGCCCCATACTGGCGGACGTAAAAGCCTTGCCGGTGCTGCTGCCAACCGTGTGGGGCCCCGCACCATCGCCCTGGATCAACACTTTCGTGGAGCCAGAGCGGGCCACAACGGCCACGCTGACGCGATAGCCATCTGCAATGCACTTCGCCATAGCCGCATTGGCAGCCTTTTGTGCCAGATCAAGCGGCAAATAAGCCGCGCTTGGCAATTGCGCCGCCGATGCGGAGGGCTGGGCCAGAAAACAAATCGCCAACGCCCCGATCACAAACTTACTCGAAACCTTCCAGTTCTTCATCTGACACCTCCAATATATTTGGCTGGCACCCCAGCTTGACATTACCGCTTCCCGGGCTTGCGCCAGCGCTTGCCCGGGGAGCAATCAACTTCAATCTGAGACACTGGCAATATTTGCTACCCATTGATTATCACCACAACTCTGCTAGGTTTAGAATAAACAAAAATGCATCAAAGATTAACAAATATGGAAAAGTCACCACGGCAGCCAGACTATCAAAATGTGCAAACCGCTCTGGCTGTGGCCAAGGCCGGCTCCCCTGGACACGCCGCAAAAGACCTTGGCATCAGCGTGACAACGGTCTACCGCCATATCGAGGCCCTTGAGAAATCCCTGGACATACAAGTCTTCGCACGTCATCACAAAGGCTGGACCATCAGCAAGGACGCCCTGCCCTTACTTCGCGCGGGCAAGGAGATTGAACGGCTGTTGCGCCAGGCATCCAGCGAAATTCATGATGTGGCAAAAACCCGTTCTCAACATTTACGGATCGCCATATCTGAAGATCTGGCCAATCATTACATTGTGCCGCTGCTGCGCGATTTTATCAGACTGAACGACCATATTTTGCCCGACCTGATCATCAGCAACCGTTTTGCAGACCTCGTGCAAGGAGATGCCGACGTGGCGATCAGGCCGCATATGGACCCCGGTGACGTGCTGGTTGGCCGCCGCGTATGCCGCATGAGGCACGCATTTTATGCCTCAAACGCCCAGGCCCGGAAAATCGGCCGCTTGACCACACCAGCACAATTGGACGATCACAGCATTTGCGGATATGGCACCGCGTTAAAAGAGTTCACCGCCGCACAATGGCTTGAAAATCACGTAAACCAGCAGGCCATTATCGCGCGTTTTGATGGCACAAGCACCCTGACCCGTGCGGTCATGCAAGGCGTCGGCATGGGGCTATTGCCCTGCTTTGTCGGGGATAGAATTTCATCCCTGAAAGCTGTCATGGCGGTTGAGGACGGATTGCCCGTAGATATCTGGTTGATAACGGCTGCGGCCAATAAGAACAGGCCGGCGGTAAAGTGCTTTTTCAAGTTCTTCGCCTCTGCCTTTCGTGCCGATAAAACTGTGTTCAAAGGGCTGCCTTATGCAAAGTAGACAGGCCCGGCTCTCGCCACGCCTAAACCTGAAAAGGCCCTGCTAAAACGCTCGTCAACGGTCCTTTTGATGCTGTGCTTCACTATTCAATATGCTGGCCTTAACAAAAGGGAAAAATCTTGCTTGTACCGCCTCGTGTTTTCCGGACCCAGTTGATTAAATGAGGAATTTATTCCTATATTATTGACTTTCGTCCTATTGTGGCCCATATTTTCCCTTATATTCTATATATGTTCCCCTCATTTTGGCGATGGTGACTATTTCAGGAGACAGGTTTGGCTGGTTTCAAAAAAGGGGGGATGGTCTTGATCCTCATTGCAATATTGGCGAGCTTGCCCTCGCTTCAGACGGCAGCTCGCCCCCAAGCGCTGGCGGGTCCCATTCCCGCTTTTGTTGAACGGGTGATCGATGGCGATACGCTGGTGGTACGGGCTCGTATCTGGCTGGGCCAGGAGTTGAAGGTGATGGTGCGGATCAGCGGCATTGATGCTCCCGAATTGCGCGCTCGATGTGACGAGGAGCGCCAGATGGCTATTTCCGCGCGTCAGTTCGTTAAACGTCTGGTTGGCCAGCGCAAAGTCTCTTTATCCCACATCCGCCAGGGAAAATATGCAGGCCGTGTGATCGCCAAGGTTACAGACAAAACGGGCTCTTCCTTATCTACTTATCTGCTGAAAGCCAATCTGGCGCGCCCTTATCAGCGGGGGCGGCGCAAAAGCTGGTGTCCAAAAAAGCTGGTTCGATCTGTAAAAAAAGCCCAGATAACTCCAGAAATCCCAGGCCCTTAAAACCGTTGCGAGCCAATATCAACTCCCAATATCAACTCCCAATATCGCTGCCATTGCGCTCACCGGTCTGGCGATCGTTCGTCATCACCCGATATGGTCACGCCCGGGACCGCTTTGCCTTGCGCGCCGCAAAGGTCGCAGGTGCGTCTCTTGAACACTTGCCCTGTCGGCCCGATATCGCTAGGTCATAAGCTAAAGAGATTTACCAAAGAGATTTACCAAAGAGGCTATTATGAGCGAAGCAATCCAACTTGTCTGCCCGTCTTGCGCCGCCATCAACCGCGTGCCCACCGACAAGGACAAATCAAAGGCCAATTGCGGCAAATGCCATGTGCCCTTGTTCCCCGATGAACCCGTCGATCTGTCAGCGGCGACGTTCAAGCGCACCATCGCCAAATCACAATTCCCCGTCCTCGTCGATTTCTGGGCGGACTGGTGTGGCCCGTGCAAGCAAATGGCACCCGAATTTGCCAAGGCCGCCAAGATGATATCTACTCAGGTGCGCTTTGCCAAACTCGATACCCAGACCGCCCCCGAAGTGGTGCAGATGTATGGTATTCGCGGCATCCCCGCGCTGATCTTGTTCAAGGACGGCCAGGAAGTGGCCCGTAAGGCCGGTGCCCAGCATCATGATGATATTGTCGATTGGGTGAAGGGCTATCTATAAGGCGGGGTCAAATAAAATGTCCTCGCGGACCGCGCTGGGGACGGGTCCCCAAACGCCAAATTAAATGGGGATGAAAGGGGCTCGCCCTGTTCCGCCCGCCGCGCAGGCAATTGCATTTTTATCTGCATATTGGAATTCCCCAAAGGCACAGGTTCCCCGTTTGTTTTAACCAATCATAGAACAGAATCGGTCTATGATCTGGCTCGATTGTCAAAGCGGAGCGGAACTTATGCGCGAAACAGATCTATATCCGGCCATAAAACAGTATCTTGAAAAACAGGGCTATGAGGTCAAGGCAGAAGTCACTGATTGTGATGTGGTGGCCGTGCGCGGAACGGAGCCGCCGATTGTTGTGGAGCTTAAACTAAGCTTCTCGCTGCCACTTCTCATGCAGGCAATCGACCGTCAGAGCCTGACCGATGAAGTCTATGTGGCCATTCCCAAACCCACCAAACAAGCGGGGGGGGCCTTATGGAAACGCCACAAGCGCGGGCTGCTCAAATTATGCCGCCGTCTGGGGCTTGGGCTGATAACCATCGATTTGAAAAAAAGTCTTGGCAGAGCTGTTGAGGTTCATTGCGACCCGCTCCCTTATGCGCCGCGCAAAAACAAACGCCGGACGGGCCGCCTGCTGAAAGAATTTGCGCAACGGGTCGGCGATCCAAACCAGGGCGGCAGCAACAAGTGCAAAATCATCACCTCTTATCGCCAGGACGCCCTGCGCTGCTTATCCTACATAGATGCGCAAGGCGCTGTTAAACTGAAAGAAATCCGCGAAAAAACCAGCGTCGAACGAGCGGGCGGCATCTTGCAAAAAGACCATTATGGCTGGTTCACCCGCGTTGATCGCGGTATTTATGATATTACCCCCCAAGGTCGCTCCGCCCTTGATACCTTTCGCACCGCCATCGCAGCCCTTTAGCAAAGGGCTAGAAAATACCATTGGCCTTTTGCACTTCGCGAATAAAGGCGATGATTTTGCGCATATCCTGCGTGGTGACGGTACGGATCGGGGGCATATTGCCGAACCCCCAATGGTGAGCCCGCACCCCCATGGTAACGGCACGATGAAACGCCACGTCGGCATGATGGTTGGGCTCATAATATTTATGAATGAGCGGCGGCCCTTGCGTGGTCCCCCCGGCCGTTGCCCCATGGCATTGAAAACAGTTGATTTGAAACAGGGCCTGACCACTTGCCGCAACCGTGCTCAATGTCGGCATTTTAACCTCGACAGTAGTGCTTTGCTTTTTGCCATCACCAGAAAATAATAGAAAAACGCCCATTATCAGCGCGCCAACCACCAACAAGGGGACTATCTTGTCTTTCATCATGCATTCCTGTTTTGAAAATGACTATCATCAGCCGCCACGATAAACCTTCTTGCAGGGGCAAGGTCAAGCCATCAAGCCATCAAGCCACCAGTCAGGGGGCAGCACATATATCATCAATGGAGCCGGGCCTATCATCAATCAACCAGAATTATTTGGTCAATTCATCAATGATCGGACAAGCGGCATGTTCATCGCCATGGCAGGAGCGCACCAGTTTTTTAAGCACGTCTCTCATGGTGGCAAGCTCCGTGATTTTGCGTTCGATATTGTCCAGATGGGCCGAGGCAATGGCCTTGACATCGCGGCTGGATCTTTTCTCATCATCGCACAAGGACATGAGATTCCGGCAGTCCTCGATTGAGAACCCCAGCGAGCGAGCCCGGCCCAAAAATTTCAGGCGCGCCAGATCATCATTATTATAGTCGCGATAGCCGTTTTCAAGGCGCTGGGGATCAACCAGACCGATTTCCTCATAATAACGCAACGTCTTGGCAGGTAGCCGCGATTGCCTTGCCGCATCACCAACTCTCATGACCTGTTTCCTCTTCTCCCGCCGCCTCTCGCAAATATTCGTAACCATTGATTTAAAAGGATAAATATTGGCTCTATATTGACAGGTTAAACATCATATGCGGTACTGAAAACAATCCAGAATTCCACATAAAACCCGCAAGACTTCTTAACCCTTTATTAAATCAGTACCAGGCCCCCAGCGTCAACAGGCCCGCACACAAGGGAACCAGAAAATGAATTATAAAGATGCCTATTCCCGCTCAATGACCGACCCCAACGCCTTTTGGGCGCAGGCCGCCAAGGGCATTGACTGGATGACCCCGTTTGACAAGGTTCTTGATGACACAAATCCCCCCTTTTATCGCTGGTTCCAAGGGGGGCAACTCAACACTTGCCATAATGCGGTTGATCGCCATGTCGCCAATGGCCGCGGCGATCAGGCGGCGATCATCTATGACAGCCCGGTGACCAATACCAAAGGCACCCTCACTTATAAAGATCTGCAAGCCGCAACGGCTTTATTCGCTGGTATTCTCGCGCAACAAGGCGTTGGCAAAGGCGACCGGGTGTTGATCTATATGCCAATGATCCCCGAGGCTGCCATTGCCATGCTGGCCTGCGCGCGCATCGGGGCCATTCATTCGGTGGTGTTTGGGGGATTTGCGGCCAAAGAACTGGCCACCCGCATTGATGATGCCAAGCCCACAGTCATTGTTTCCGCCTCTTGCGGGATCGAGGTTGCAAAAATCATCGAATATAAGCCCTTGCTCGATCAGGCCATTGAGTTTGCCGCCCACAAACCCGCACACACCATCATTTATCAACGCCCGCAAGCCATCGCCCAGATGATTGAGGGACGCGATATCGACTGGGTTGAGGCCGCCAAAACGGCAACCCCCGCCGCTTGCGTTGCGGTCGCTGCCACCGATCCTCTTTATATTCTTTATACCTCTGGCACCACCGGCATCCCCAAGGGCGTCGTGCGCGACAATGGCGGCCATGCGGTGGCCCTGCACTGGAGCATGAAAAATATCTATAATGTCGAGCCTGGAGATGTGTTCTGGTCCGCCTCTGATGTCGGCTGGGTTGTCGGGCCCTCTTACATTGTCTATGGACCGCTGCTGGCGGGCTGCACCACCGTCTTTTATGAAGGCAAGCCCGTTGGCACTCCTGACCCCGGGGCCTTCTGGCGGGTCATTTCGCAGCATAATGTAAAGGTCATGTTCACCGCTCCCACCGCTTTTCGGGCCATCAAGCGCGAAGATCCAAACGGAGATTATCTCAAAAAATATGATATGAGCGGTTTTGAGGCTTTGTTTCTGGCTGGCGAGCGCTGCGACCCTGATACCTTGTCCTGGGCCCAAGATAAGCTGGGCGTGCCGGTGATTGATCACTGGTGGCAGACAGAAACCGGCTGGGCCATTGCCGCCAATCCGCTTGGCATCGAACAATTGCCCATCAAGGCCGGCTCTCCGACCGTTGCCGTGCCAGGCTATGATGTGCGTATTTTAAAGCAAAATGGCGAGGAAGAGCAAAGGGGGGAAATCGGTCTTATCATGATCAAATTACCCCTGCCGCCGGGCTGCTTGCCCACTCTTTGGCAAAATGATGAGCGCTATGTCGAAAGCTATCTCTCGACGATCGAGGGCTATTATCTCACGGGGGATGCTGGTTTTAAGGATGTGGATGACTATCTGTGGATCATGAGCCGCATCGACGATATTATCAATGTGGCCGGTCATCGCCTGTCCACGGGTGGCATGGAAGAGGTGCTGGCCAATCATGGTGATGTCGCAGAATGCGCTGTCATTGGGGTTGCCGACCAATTGAAGGGAGAGCTGCCTTTGGGGCTGGTTGTGCTGAAAGCTGGCGCAAACCGTGACGCCAATGAGCTGGCGGCACAACTGGTGCAGATGGTGCGCGATAAAATCGGCCCGGTGGCCTCGTTTAAAATGGTGGTGGTGGTTGATCGCCTGCCAAAAACCCGCTCTGGAAAAATCCTGCGCGGTACCATGAAGAGCATCGCGGATCGAACGGACGTAAAAGTCCCCGCAACCATTGATGATCCCGCCATTCTGGATGAGATCAAAGCGGCGCTGCAAACAATAGGATATGCAAAGGAAGCTTAAGGCAGAAAAAAGGGGTCGTAGGGTGCCAATAGCGCTAGCGTATTGCACCATTGCGGACTCAAATCGGTGCAATACGCTAGCGCTATTGGCACCCTGCAATCCTGGTATATATTTATAAGCCATAGCATATCAGCCCTTGAAGGACTGCGGAATGACCAACAATAATAACAAAAAACCGTCATTGACCGACTGGCAACAGCTGGCGCAAAAGGAATTGCGTGGCAAGCCCTTGAGCAGCCTTGATCGCGCCACCTATGAAGGCATCACCACCAAACCCCTTTATACCAGCGCCGACCTCAAAGACATGGAGCAGCAGCACAGCCTGCCGGGGTTCGAGCCTTTCTTGCGCGGCCCGCGCGCCACCATGTATGCCGGGCGTCCCTGGACCATCCGCCAATATGCCGGTTTCTCGACAGCCAAAGATAGCAACGCCTTTTACAAAAAGAACCTGGCAGCGGGGCAACAAGGCCTGTCGGTGGCCTTTGATCTGGCCACCCATCGCGGCTATGACAGCGATCATCCGCGCGTCACCGGCGATGTCGGTGCTGCCGGTGTCGCCATTGATACCGTCGAGGACATGAAAATCTTGTTCAAGGATATCCCGCTTGATCAGGTCTCCGTGTCCATGACCATGAACGGCGCGGTGCTGCCGGTGATGGCGGGGTTTATCGTCGCTGCACAAGAAAGCGGCGTCTCGATCGAACAGCTCAACGGCACCTTGCAAAACGATATTTTAAAAGAATTCATGGTGCGCAATACCTATATCTTCCCCCCTGCCCCCTCGATCCGCATCGTCTCCGATATTATCGGTTTCACGGCCAAAAACATGCCCAAATTCAATCCTATTTCGATTTCTGGCTATCATATGCAAGAAGCCGGGGCGACGGCTGTGCAAGAGCTGGCCTTCACCATTGCCGATGGCCTGGAATATGTGCGCACCGCCATTGATAGCGGTTTGAAAGTCGATGATTTTGCCCCGCGCCTGTCGTTCTTTTTCGGTATTGGCATGGATTTCTTCATGGAGATTGCCAAGCTGCGCGCCGCTCGCTTGTTGTGGTCGCAGCTTATGGAGGAAAAATTTGCGCCCCAAGACCCGCGCTCCAAAATGCTGCGCACTCACTGCCAGACCTCAGGGGTCAGCCTCACCGCATCCGACCCCTATAATAATATCATGCGCACCACCATAGAGGCGATGGCCAGCGTGCTTGGCGGTACCCAGTCGCTTCACACCAACGCCTTTGATGAAGCGCTGGCCCTGCCGTCAGAGTTTTCCGCCCATATCGCCCGCAACACGCAAATTCTCCTGCAAGAAGAAACCGGCATCACCAAAGTGGTGGATCCGCTGGGCGGCTCTTATTATGTGGAAGCCCTGACCAATGAAATCGCTCTCAAGGCCCGTGCGCTGATTGGCGAGGTCGAAGAACTTGGCGGCATGACCAAAGCCGTGCAGGACGGCATGCCAAAACGGCGCATTGAAGAAGCGGCCGCCTTGCGTCAGGCCCGCATCGACCGGGGCGAACAAGTCATCGTCGGGGTCAATAAATATCTGCGCGACGAGGGCGATGATATTGATGTCCGCAGCGTCGATAATAGCAAGGTGCGCGAGAGCCAGATCAAGCGCCTCAAACAGATCAAAGCGACGCGCGATAACAAGGCTTGCCAAGAGGCCCTCAAGGCCCTTAAAACAGGGGCGGAAAACGACGATAACCTGCTGGAATTATCGATTGAAGCAGCGCGGGCCCGGGCCAGTATTGGCGAAATGACCGCCGTGCTGGAACAGGTATTTGGACGACACAAGGCGATCAATTCGGCCATTTCAGGAGTGTATGGATCCGTGTATGAAGGCGATGAAGAGTTCGCAAGGATCAAGAGCAAGATCGACCGCTTTGCCGTTGAAACAGGGCGGCGGCCCCGCATGCTGGTCGTCAAAATGGGCCAGGATGGCCATGATCGCGGCGCCAAGGTCATCGCCACCGCTTATGCCGACCTTGGTTTTGATGTCGATATAGGCCCGTTGTTTCAAACGCCGGCAGAAGCCGTGCGCCAGGCTCTGGAAAACGACGTGCATGTGATCGGCATTTCTTCTCTGGCAGCGGGACACAAAACACTGGTGCCAGCGCTCATGAACGATCTGAAACAACAAGGCGCAAATGATATTCTGGTGATCTGCGGCGGGGTCATCCCCCCCAAGGACCATCAACAGCTGCTCGATATGGGGGTCGCCGCCATTTACGGTCCCGGCACCAATATTCCCAAGGCAGCGCTTGAGATGATAGAGATGATCAAACAAGACGATCCAAGCTCTATTTGAATTTCCAACACAGGCAACAAGTCAGAGAGTAATATGAGAGAAATTGTCCATCGGCTGGAAGAAAAACGCGCTGCAGCAAGGCTTGGCGGGGGGCAGGTGCGGATCGACAAGCAGCACGAAAAAGGCAAGCTGACAGCAAGAGAGCGCATTGAACTTTTGCTCGATCCTGGCACCTTTGAAGAATGGGACATGTTCGTAGAGCATCGCTGCACGGATTTTGGCATGGATAAAAACAAAGTGCCAGGAGACGGGGTGGTCATTGGCTATGGCACCATTTGCGGGCGTCTGGTGTTTGTTTACTCTCAGGACTTTACGGTTTTTGGCGGATCTTTGTCTTCGGCGCACGCCGCCAAGATCTGCAAGATCCTCAAACAGGCCATGAAAGTCGGCGCGCCGGTGATCGGCATTAATGACAGCGGCGGTGCCCGTATCCAGGAAGGCGTTGAAAGCCTTGGTGGCTATTCGGATGTGTTTCAGGCCAATGTGCTGGCCTCTGGCGTGGTGCCGCAAATTTCCATGATTATGGGGCCATGTGCCGGAGGAGCGGTTTATTCCCCCGCCATTACCGACTTTATCTTCATGGTCAAAGACACCTCTTACATGTTTTTAACCGGCCCCGATGTTGTCAAAACCGTCACTCATGAGGTCGTCACCTCGGAAGAGCTGGGAGGGGCCAAAACCCATACCAGCAAATCGGGGGTTGCCGCTCTGGCCTTTGCAAACGATGTGGAAGCCTTGCTGCTGCTGCGCCGTTTCATCAATTTCCTGCCCGCCAGCAACAAGGAAAAACCGCCGCACTGGCCAACCAGCGATCCCGGTACCCGGAAAATTCCGTCATTATGCTCGTTGGTCCCCGCTGACCCCAACAAGCCCTATGATATGAAGGAAGCCATTTACAAGATTGTTGACGACAATGATTTTTTTGAATTGCAACCAGATTATGCCGCCAATATCATCATCGGCTTTGGCCGCATGGAAGGCTCCACTGTTGGCATTATCGCCAATCAACCCATGGTGCTGGCTGGCTGTCTTGATATTAACGCCTCCACAAAAGCCGCGCGGTTCATCCGCTTTTGCGATGCCTTCAATATCCCTCTGCTGACCTTGATTGACGTGCCTGGCTTTTTGCCCGGTACAGACCAGGAATATGGCGGCATCATCAAACATGGGGCCAAGCTTCTTTACGCCTATGCCGAAGCCACCGTTCCAAAAATCACCGTCATCACCCGCAAAGCCTATGGCGGTGCCTATTGCGTGATGGCCTCCAAACATCTGCGCGGCGATGTCAATTTCGCCTGGCCCACCGCCGAAATCGCCGTGATGGGACCCAAAGGGGCGGTAGAGATTATTTTCCGTTCGCAATTGGGCGATCCTGAAAAAACCATTGAGCTGACCGAGGATTATCGAGAAAAATTCGCCAACCCGTTTGTGGCTGGCAAGCTGGGCTTTATTGACGATGTGCTGATGCCGCAAAACACCCGTATTCGCGTCTGCCGCTCGCTGTCCATGCTCAAAGACAAAGACCTCAAAAACCCGTGGCGCAAGCACGGCAATCTTCCGCTTTAATCTGCAATTACCAGCAAGGTTTTCCAACTATGTTCGAAAAAATTCTTATTGCCAATCGCGGGGAAATTGCCTGCCGGGTAATCAAGAGTGCTCAGCGCATGGGCATCAAAACGGTGGCCGTCTATTCTGACGCCGACAAAAATGCCGTACATGTCCATATGGCCGATGAAAGTGTTTGCATTGGCCCGGCCCCGGCCGCCCAAAGCTATCTGCTAGCCGATAAAATCATTGATGCCTGCAAGCAGACAGGGGCGCAGGCTGTTCATCCCGGCTACGGATTTTTGTCGGAAAATGTCGAATTTTACAAAGCCCTTAAAAAGCAGAAAATCGCCTTTATCGGCCCCGGTGAATTGGCAATTGCCAGCATGGGCGACAAGATGGCTTCCAAAAAACTCGCCATGGAGGCGGGGGTCAATGTGGTGCCCGGCCATGACGAACTGATCAAGGACGTGAAGCACGCGGTGCAGGTCGCCAAGGAAATCGGCTATCCCGTGATGATCAAGGCGTCAGCTGGCGGCGGCGGCAAGGGCATGCGCGTCGCCCACAATGAACAAGAATGTAAAAGCGGTTTCGAGCGCGCCAAAAACGAGGCCCTCTCCAGCTTTGGCGATGACCGCATCCTGATGGAGAAATTCATCGAGCAGCCCCGTCACATCGAGATCCAGATCATCGCTGACAGCCAGGGCAATGTGGTCTATCTGAACGAGCGTGAATGTTCCATCCAGCGCCGCCATCAAAAAATTATTGAAGAAGCGCCCTCCCCGTTTCTCGACAAAGCCACCCGTAAATCAATGGGCGAACAGGCTGTCGCTCTTGCCAAGGCCGTCAAATACCGCTCGGCTGGAACGGTTGAGTTCATCGTCGATGCCAAGCGCAATTTCTACTTCCTGGAAATGAACACCCGCTTGCAGGTGGAGCACCCGGTCACTGAAATGATCACTGGTCTCGATCTGGTCGAGTTGATGATCAAAGTAGCAGCCGGGGAAGAGCTGACATTGACGCAAAAAGATGTCAAAATAGATGGCTGGGCAATCGAGACCCGCATCTATGTCGAAGACCCGGTACGCGGATTTTTGCCCTCGATTGGCCGCCTCACCAGCTATCTGCCTCCCGCCACAAGCGATCATGTGCGGGTCGATACCGGCGTTATCGAGGGCGGCGAAGTATCCATCCATTATGATCCGATGATCGCCAAGCTGATCACTCACGGCAAGGACCGCGCGTAAGCAATCGAACATATGCGCACCGCGCTGGACGCCTTTCACATCCGCGGCATCAAGCACAATATCAGCTTTCTCAACCATATCACTGCCCATCCGCGCTTTCGCTCCGGCGATATAACAACCAATTTTATTGCCGAGGAATATCCAGATGGATTTGATCCGCTGGACACCGGCCAAAGCGATATTGTCCCTGCATTGGTGGTCGCGGCCGCCATGCACAATATTCATAAAATACGGGCCAACCAGCTAAGTGGCCAGTTCACCGGATCAACCCGCCAGCCAGATGATAGCTGGGTGGTTATCCTCAACGGGGCCGAGCACAAAGTGTGTGTGGAACTCGAAGCGGGAAGCCATTTCGTACAGTATGACGGCGAGGATTATCAGGTATCGACGGATTGGCAATTCGGTCAGCCTTTGTTTCATTGCTCGATCAATAACAAGCCCGCCACCTTTCAGGTTGAGCGCTCTGGCGTCTGGTATCATATTTCACACGGGGGCACCCGGCATGATGTTTTGATGCTCACCAATTTTGCCGCACAACTGTATCAGCACATGCCAGAAGCCAGCCAAAGCGATAGCGGAAAATTCCACCTCTCTCCCATGCCCGGACTGATCATCAAGCTTTCTGTCTTTGAGGGACAACAGGTCAAGGCGGGGGAAGAGCTGGCGGTCATCGAGGCCATGAAAATGGAAAATGTGCTGATCGCCGAGCGCGATACGACGATTGCCAAAGTGCTTGTTGATCTCAATGAAAGCGTCGCGGTTGATCAGCCCCTTATCGAATTTGAATAAGACCAGAGCAAGCGCAAAGGTGTACGAGATGGAACCGCTGGCAAAAGATATTCTGGGCGGTAACAGGCGAGCGCTCTCCAAAGCCATCACGCTTGTTGAATCAACCCGCGTAGATCATCGCCAACAAGCAGATAAGCTTTTATCCAGCCTCATGCCCCATACAAAAAACTCCTTTCGCATCGGCATTACAGGCCCCCCCGGGGTTGGCAAATCGACCTTCATAGAAACGGTAGGCGACACCATCATCAATGGCGGCCAAAAGCTCGCCGTGCTGGCCATCGACCCCTCTTCGGCGCGCTCTGGTGGCTCCATCCTTGGCGATAAAACCCGCATGGCCACCCTCGCCCAAAACGAGCATGCCTTTATCCGGCCATCCCCGGCAGGAAAAACCCTTGGCGGTGTGGCACGACGCAGTTTCGAAACCATGCTCTTGTGCGAAGCCGCCGGGTTCGACGTGGTGATGGTGGAAACCGTGGGGGTTGGTCAATCAGAAACCCGGGTGGCCGAGATGACCGATATGTTCTTGCTTCTATTATCGCCAGGCGGCGGTGACGAGTTGCAGGGCATCAAGCGCGGCATCATGGAACTGGCCGATCTGCTCATCGTCAACAAGGCGGATGGCGACCAGCAAACCCTCGCCAAAAAGACAGCATCCGAATATCGCAATGCCCTCAAACTGTTACGCCCTCGCCATCTAAACTGGACACCATCGGTGCAAACCTGTTCGGCGCTTGAGGGAACAAGCATTGACGACGTGTGGGAGCTGATCTCCAATTATCGCCAGTTCATGATAAACAATGACCTGCTTGATCCCCAAAGGCGCGAGCAAATGCGCGCCTGGATGTGGTCGCAGGTCAGCGAGGGACTGATAGAGGCCCTGCATCAAGACAAGACCATGGCCAGCGAAATAAGCAGGACGGAACAACAGGTGCTTGAGGGGCAACTGCCCGCCTCCACCGCCGCCAACAGGCTGCTGCAGTCATTTTTAAAAGGAAAATAATAGCTCCCCGGACAAGCGACAGCGCTCAAATAGCAGAGCGATAACGCAACCGGAAGAAGCGCGATCCGGGGCCCAGGAGCAACCAACAGACATTTTAGCGTGTGGCTCTGGATCCCGGAGCAAGCCCGGGAAGCAATTTTAAAAGGAACAAAAAATGATCGGCAAACTCAACCATATAGCCATCGTCGTCCCCGACCTCACAGCCGCCGCCGCCCTGTATCGCGACACGCTGGGTGCGCAGGTCTCAAACCCAAGAGACGTGCCCGAGCACGGCGTCACAACCGTCTTTGTAGAACTTCCCAATACCAAGATCGAGCTGTTGCACCCGCTCGGCGATCAGTCCCCCATCGCTAAATTTCTCGCGAAAAATCCCGCAGGGGGCATGCATCATCTGTGTTATGAAGTGGAAGATATAAAAGCCGCTGCCGCCAGGCTAACCGCTTCTGGCGCCCGCTCCCTTGGTGACATCAAAACAGGGGCGCACGGCAAACCCGTCTTGTTCCTGCATCCCAAGGATTTTTGCGGCACCCTCATTGAGCTGGAAGAGGTATAAACCATGATCGCCGTTATTTTTGAAGTCGAACCCCATGCCGAACACAAGCAGCAATATCTCGACATAGCCGCCAGCCTGCGCCCGCAACTGGAGCAAATAGATGGCTTCATTTCCATTGAACGCTTTCAAAGCCTAACGGACAAAAACAAAATCCTCTCGCTATCGTTCTTTCGCGACGAACAAGCCATCAAAGACTGGCGAACCCGCCAGTCGCACCGCGAAGCCCAAAGCAAGGGCCGTGAAAATATTTTCAAAGATTACCGCATCCGCATCGCCAGCGTCATGCGCGATTATAGTCTCCATGAACGCGATGAAGCGCCGGGAGATAGTCGGGAAATCCACAAGTAATGACCTCGCCGGTCGGCGTCCTGCGCGGACGGTGCCCCAATAGCTGGAAGAGGGCAAGCCCTTGGAACCCATAGCGGGGTTTGGGGACTAGTCCCCAACGCTGTCTGCGAGGACACTGCTCTTCCAGCCCTTAATGCACAAAGCCGATATTGGAGAAACTGCCCGGTTTGGTTTTGGAGATTTCGCTTAACAGGTCGATGACTTCCAGCGGTTTGTCCATAAAGCCCAGAACTCTTGCCTGGCGTCTGGCTTGCGCGAAGTCGCCTGGCGTCAGGTTTTTGAAGGTCATACCTTCCCCGGGCACTGCTTTAAAGCCGAAAAACACCTGATAGGCGTGGGGCAGTTCGACCTTGCCGAGAAACGCATATTTCACATGGAAGGTGAAACGGCGCATGGAGGCGCGGTCGAACCGGTCCATCAGATTGGTGGTACAGATAATCGGATAGGGATGGTCTTCCATCCAGGTCAGCATTTCATTGACCTGCGAGATTTCCCATGAACGCACCGCGTCGCGGCGATCGAACAAGAAGGTTTCCGCCTCATCAAATATCAGCATGGCCTTTTGGTCGCGTGACTGCTCGAAGGCCTCCGCAATATGCTTTTCGCTTTCGCCGACAAAGGCCCCCAGAATATCTGAGGCCCGTTTGTGAATGACTTCCAGTCCCAGATGATTGGCAAGATAGCGCCCATAGGCCGATTTCCCTGTACCGGGCGGGCCGGACAATAAGAGGGAAAAATCCAGTGTACCGATCTCGCTCAAACGGTCCGTAAGTCCTGCCAGGTCGGGTTTGGCGCGTGTCAACTTGGGATCAAATTCGGGTAACACGGTGGTTTTCTTGGCGCGGTGTCCAGAGATGGCCCGCACGATACCGCCCGCCGCGCGCTCCACCGCCTCCTTGCCACCGCCTGAAAACTTGGCCGCTTTCAGGGCGTTTTCGAGCACCGCTGGCGTCGCTTCAATCTGGCGCGACAACTGCTCGATATCCTCATCCGACAGACCCACTTCGATACGATCGTCCAGGCGGCGCAATATATGGGCGCGCTGGCTGGACGGGGGCTGCTTAAGCTCGATGGCCAGGGTCATGCGGCGCAACACGGCGGGGTCCACTTCGCCAATATGATTGGAGGTCCACAAAACCGGCACCGGATTATTTTCAAGGATACGGTTGAGATAGAGCTTGGAGCCGCCGCGCTTGATCAACTGCCAGGCCACATCTTCCATCTCGTCAAACAACACGGCGGTACCTCGTGCGCCCGCCAGCAAGCGAAGCGCGAACACCAGATCTGACAGGCGCTCGGAGCGATTAGACTCGCCATCAGAGGAGGCGCTGACTTCACCAGCCGCATAAAGCGACAGTTTGGCGGCTTGCGCGGCCATTTTTGTCAGCTCGGTTTTACCAGAACCAGCCGGGCCATAGATCAAGATATTGACCCCCTTGGCCCGCGTTTTGGCAGCGCCTTTCAAGACACCGGCGATGAGGTCGCGGTCTGTGGCAATATGATTATAGTCTGACATTTCGAGGCTGGAAGAAAGCGAAGATCCCAGCAACATCTGCCGCATTTCCTTGAAACCGCTATAATTTTGGTCAAGGCACAGATCAATGCGCCACGGCACGGCGTAACGACCGGTTGTGCCAGCCAACTGCTCCCCGTGATCCTTGATCTGCAACAGGCCCGTTGAGACAATATCACCAAGCGGTGACATTAATTGCTCGATGGTGCGACTGTCTTCGCCGGTCAAAAGCGCCGCCGTCCGGGACAAGGGCCCCGCCACCTCGGTGGCCGCATCACACAGATATTCGACCTGCTCAAAACGCGTATAGCAGGCAATAAGCGTGGCGATATTGGCCGCAGATGCTGGCAGGTTGAGCGCTTTCACCAGCATTTTGACATTTTTGGTCAAGGGCTGGGGTTCTGGCGTCTCACTGGCAGCTTTTTTCAGCATTGATAGTATCGTGGCGCGATGGATACCATATTCGCGCTCTAATTCGGCAACGCGAAATTTAGGGGAATACATATTGCCAATGGCTTTGTTGAGAGGCTTTGGCATCTGAAAATTAAGGCTGTCGCCGCGCTCTTTCAACCAGCCAAGCATATGCCTGGAGGCCCGCAATGGCAGGTCGCCACGGTTCAAAATACGCAAAATATAGCGGGCAACGAGGCCGCGTTCAATATCACTTACAGACATAAAATTCTTTACAAATTGGCGTTGATATTACGGGTCTTCTTTCAGCATATCAATAAACGGGCGACTTGGGGAAGCGTTAGGTGAGCTGGCTTGAAAGATGGTTATTCGGTTTGGTAACTATGGCATAAAACTGGGGCAAAACGAGGACATACACTCCATATATTCAAGTATTTGACGCGAAAAAAACACGCTCAACCGTCCAATAGGCCCCAATCAGCGCAATGGCCCCTGATATGGGCCAGACAATGCGCTGTCGATACCATGATTTATGGCGAAACCACAAGCCTGTGAGCAAAAAAGCAATCGCAATAACCGATAATTGCCCCAGTTCAATGCCCACATTAAAGGAGATCAGCCCCGTCACGAAGTCAGCGCGTGGCAGGCCGATTTCCGCCAAAATGGTGGCAAATCCAAGCCCGTGTAACAGACCAAACATAAACACGATCACCGGACGCCAGGGATGCAGCTTGTTGGTGACAAGATTTTCCACCGCCACATAGACAATCGAAATGGCGATCAGCGGCTCGACGATGGCCGGTGAAATGCTGATAATACCATACAGCCCCATCCCCAGGGTGATCGAATGGGCCAGCGTAAAAGCGGTGATTTGCACCAATAAAGGCCGCAAGCTGGTATTGAGCAGATAAAGCCCCAGCACGAACAAGATATGATCCAGCCCCTTGGGCAAAATATGCTCAAAGCCAAGTCCCGCATAATCCACAAAAATGCGCCAGGCCGAGCTTTTTACGGCACCCGTGAGGGCAATAGGCTGACTTTTTACCCCGGTTTTTAACAGGGCCGTCACCAACTCCTTTTGCCCCGCTCGCTTGACCCGCAAAATGGTCGTGCGAACCCCTGACATGGCAAACTGGAACTCCCTGGCTTGCGCGGGAACAGGGCCAGATAAACGGATCGTCGAGACGCGCGCCAATGTGATGTCGCCAATCGGCGCAATATCGAGCTGGTCGATCACCGGCGTAACACGCTTGCCATCAAACTCAATGCTGATCGACCCTAGCCATTGAGCCTGAAAATCTTCAAAACGCCTTTGCAGCTGCATGGGAGCCAGTCCCCGCAAGGTATCATATTCGAGCGCTTGTGGCGACTTGTTGGTCTCGTCATGTTCTGGTTTAATACGAGCGATCAGGGCTTCAAGATTGGCTTTGATGGTGAACTTGTATTGCCCGTCACTTGAAAAATGCGCATCAACTATCGCCGGGCGTATTTTATGGGCAAAAGCGCTTTGTGCCAAAAATAGCGAAAACAGCAACAAAAGCAGTGTCACAAGAAATTGTTGGCCCCACCGATTGCTCAAAAGTGCAACTCCCCACTATACTGCTCCATCATAGGACACATACGGCCTATTTATATAGGGCCATAAACCACATTTCGAGGCTAAGTCAAACAGCTCCATGAATATTTTTTTAACTGCAACGCCGTTTTGCAAGGCCGCAACAAGCACCGCTGTAGCGCTTGCCATGGTCCTTATCATGGCCGCTCCCGCCAAGACTCACGAGTTCTGGATGGAGCCTGAAACTTACCGCGCTGACATTGGACAAAATGTTCCGTTGCGCCATTTTATTGGTCAAAAGTTCAAGGGCGAAAGCTATCCCTTTGTTCCTGACTGGTTCAAAAGCTTCGCGTTGACGGAGCAGAGCGGGCGCTCTGACATCAAGGGCATCATGGGGAATGACCCGGCTGCGGTGCTCAATTTCGAGCAACCAGGGTTGAAAATACTGACCTTTCACGGCACCCCCGACAAGCTGACCTTCAAAAGCTTTAAAAAGTTCAAGACCTATCTGGTCTTTGAGGGCCTTGAGAAAATCCTTGAGAAATATGAAAAAACATTGAGCCAGCAATCGGACTTTCGGGAAGAATATGTGCGCTGTGCCAAAACCTTGATACAGGTTGGCGATGGGGCGGGCGGCCTTGATCAAGCGACCGGCATGCCGCTGGAGCTGATCGCGGCGCAAAATCCGTTTGCTCTGACCAAGGGCGAAAATCTGAGCGTACAATTGCTAAAGAACGGCAAGCCCTTAGAGGGGGCCCTCATCCGTATCCTCACCAAAATGGACCCCGAAAATATCAAACCCGTTCGCACCGATAAAGAGGGCCGCGCCCTCATCCCCCTTGTTCATAGCGGTCCGTATCTGCTCAATGCGGTGACCATGACCAATAAGGGGCTACCGAGCAAGGACGAGACGTGGCATAGCCTGTGGGCATCCTTGAGCTTTTCCATCCGATAAAGCACCATAGATCACAAGGCCGGGGTAGGGTTAGGG
>JAJRRW010000051.1 GCA_024279115.1 Alphaproteobacteria bacterium | reverse complement strand
TGGTGCCCAGGAGAAGACTCGAACTTCCACGACCGTAAGGTCACTGCGACCTGAACGCAGCGCGTCTACCAATTCCGCCACCTGGGCCCGTTCGATTATTCAAACCTGTTTGAAATTCGATCAGGGAAGCCACTCGTAGGACGAAGCCGCGCTCTTGTCAATCCGGCAATTGGCGGTTTTGTCAAAAGTGCGGCTTCGTGCACAAAAACTGCATGGGTTTGGCTCTTTCTCGCAATATCACGGCCATGTTGATGCCCATAAAAAGCCGCACCTGTAAGCCAGTTTGAATTTAACAGGCAGGAGCACGCAATATGAGTGACAATACGGGTGGTTTTTGGGTTGGGCTTTTGCGCTCCCCGGGGTTTAAATTTGCGCTAATCGGTTTTCTTGTTTTACTGCTGATGATCCCGCAATTTATGGTCTGGAGCATGGTTTCCGAGCGTGAAAACAATGCGCGAAATGTGCGGGCGCAAGTGGCCAGCAGTTGGGGCCTTGAGCAAAATATCAAGGGACCGTTTTTGATCATACCGTTTTTCGAAAAGCGCACGGTTATTTCCCAGGGCAAGAAGGTGGAACAGCTGATCGAGCGCCGGGCGATTTTTTTGCCTGATGTGCTGTCGATCAATGGCAAGGTGCGCTCAAAAGTCTTGCAACGCTCTATTTACGAGGCGACGGTCTATAATGCCGATCTCAAATTGTCGGGGCGGTTCAAAACACCTGATTTTGCCAAGATCGCTCCCAATGCCGTGGAGATCAGATGGCAAGATGCGGTATTTTCGCTTGCCCTGTCGAGCGTTTCGGGCCTCAAGAAAACGGTAGATCTGACCATCAATAACAACCACAAGGTGTCGTTTGAACCAAGTATTGGCATGCCCAAAGCACGGGGCATGAGCGGTATTCATGCTCGATTGTTTCCCAGCAACCAAAAACCTGAGGGAGCGATGCCAGCGTTTAGTTTTACAACGGATCTAAGCTTTGCCGGTTCGCAGGCTCTGCGTTTTTCCCCCGCCGGTCGCGATACCAAAATAACGATCAGTTCTGACTGGCCGCATCCAAGTTTTGACGGGGCGTTTTTGCCAAAAACCCGTTCGATTTCGGACCAGGGGTTTACCGCCAGCTGGCAGGTGCCGCATCTGGCGCGTTCCATACCACAAAGCTGGGTCGGCGATAATGTGTCAGTGTTTAACGGCTTCCCCAACGCGGCTTCAAGAGATGTTGCGCGAAGCGCGTACTCAAAGCGAAAAATGATGTCGAGTTTTTCTTCTGGCCGCTCGCTCGATCAGTTCGGGCGCACCATGTTCGGGGTCAAATTCTATATCCCTCTCGATCATTATGATCTTGTCAATCGCGCCTTGAAATATGGTCTGATGTTCTTGGTCACGGCCTTTGCCGGGGTGTTTGTGATGGAGCTTTTATCGGGCAAACGGGTGCACTCGGTGCAATATCTGTTTGTCGGTATCACCATGGTGTTCTTTTATGTGTTGCTGTTATCCATGTCGGAGCATATCGGCTTTTTCAAAGCCTATTTGATCTCGTCTCTGGCGACGGGGGGAATATTGTCGCTCTATGTCGGCAAGATCCAGCAAAGCCTCAAAAAGGGTCTCATCATGCTGGTCCTTTTTCTGGTGATTTACGGCTTCTTGTACATGGTTTTGAGCCTTGAAGACTATGCTCTGCTGGCCGGTGCCTTGCTTGGATTTGTGATGCTAAGCGCCACCATGTTCTTGACCCTTCGCGTTGACTGGTCAGGGGGCGGGCGCGAGATTGGCAAAGGCTGATCCCTAGCATTATTGGCTCTTGCCATCGGCCAGCAAGCGGTCAACAGGTGAGAAGTCATCGCTCAAGACAAGAGTTTTGACGCCGGTGCTGGTCTGGAGCAGTTTTTGCGCAGACCAGCGCCGCCAGACGCGGCCTTCCAGCTTGTCAGATTTCATCACGCCAATCGGAGTGGGTTGCGATCCGGCCAGCAGAATATAGGTAGAACGGCCCAGCTCTTTTTCCTGATCCAGATCCTGCCAGACTTCGGTGACGCGAAAGGACTGTTTCAAGGTGCGCAGAACCGATAGCAGAAATCTTGGATTCTGGTGATGATCAACGACATTCATGATATAGATCCCCCTGTTTGCCAGCTTGGTGTGAACAAGTGAGAAAAACTCGCTTGTAACAAGGTGCTGGGGGACGGCAATATCGTGAAAGGCGTCACCGACAATAACCGAAAAAGAGTGCTTTTCGGCTCGTAGAGCCTGACGGGCATCACGGGTCAGGCTGCGCATCACCGGCGATTGCTCGACCCACATTTGCGATTGCGCCAGCGCCGTTACCCGGGGGTCGATTTCCGCCACCGCAATGTCGCCTTGCCGATAGTCTTTGGACCAGGCGCGGGGCAAGGTATAGGCACCGCCGCCGATAAAAAATGCCGAGAGGGCCGTTTCGTTCGGCCAATGCTGTTTGACCAGCCGGTCGGTCAGTTCAACATAGGAGCTTAAAAACAGATCCGCAGGGGAGCGCATATTCATGCCGTGCGCCAGATGGTCGAGTATCATGATCTTGGCGGGGGCGCCGACCTGGGCGCTGATGTCATCCACCCTGATGCAGTAATAGGCGCTTTCTTCCAGGCAGTTGGACGTGAAAACAGCCGATTTTTGCCCCATGCCCACAAACAATACCAAAGCGCCCAGGCCAACCCCGACCGGGGCGGCCAGTTGACGGGGCGATTTGTGGCTGGCGCGCCAGAAAAAAATGATCGCCAGTATAAGATAGACCAGCGCAACGGCGATCATCGTGCGGATGGTCCCCAACCAGGAGATAAACAAGAAGCCCGCCAGCAGCGTGCCAAAAATACTGCCCAAAGCGCTTCCGGCAAACATCCCCCCAAGCACGCGTCCGGTTTGCCGGGGCCGCTCGTCCAGAGCCAGCTTGGTCAACATGGGGGAGGGAACGCCGACAAACAGGCTGGGCAAAAAGAATAGCGCTGTGGTGAAGAGAATGATGGTGGCAATGGGTGTAAAACCAAGAGACAGCAAAGGCCCCGAGATCAAACGCAAAAGCACAAGACTGCCAACCGTGCTGATCGCCGCCGCCAATAGAACCCAGCCAAGCAGCTTTTGCGCCTGTTGTGGTGGCTTGTCCGCAAGAAGGCCGCCGATCCAGTGACCAATGGAAAATCCGGCCAGCACGACCGCGATAATGGCCGTCCAAGTGTAAAGCGACATGCCAAGATAGGGCGCCAGCATTCTGCCCGCGACAATCTCGACGATCAGGCCGCAAGCTGCGGTGACGATCACTGTGAGCAGATAAAACGAATAGTTTTGCGAGCGCCCGGGTTTGTCTTGCCTTTGTTCGTGGGGGGTATCGTTGTGGTCATCGCCGCCCAATATGCCTTCTTGCGGCTGTTCCTTGCCTTTATCGTTCATGCAGGTCCCCTCTTTGAGAAAATTTGATCCAGTCGGGCATTTGAAAAGACATCAGTCCCACAAGGATCTGGCGATTTGTGTCGTCTTGTGGTTTCTGGCTCGATCAGTGGCAAAAAAAGCCACTACCCCAAATGTTTCTTGTAAAAATCCAGGGTGCGCTGCCAGGCGAGGGCGGCATCCTTATTGTCGTAGCGCGAGCTGGTTGGATTGGCAAAGGCGTGGTCGGCGTCATACCAGTGAACCGTAAGACCAGTTTTGTCGGCCTTTTTCATCTCGCGCTCGAAGCCCTCGACCATGGCTTTGTTGATCCATTTATCTTTGCGGGCGAAATGTCCGAGCACCGGTCCTTTGAGACTTGCCAGCTCGCTGGCGGGTTTTTTGACATCGCCATAATAGATGATGGTGGCGTCGACTTTTGTGGCGAGGGAACAGTTGAGCGACCAGCCGCCGCCAAAGCACCAGCCGACAGTGCCGACTTTACCGGTGCTGTCTTTGTGGCTGCGCAAATAGTTGGTCATGGCTGTTAGTTGCGCGGTGGCAAGAGAGGCATTGGTGGCCCCCATATATTTACGGGCGTCTTTGGCATTTGTGGCGAGTTTGCCGCCATAGAGATCAATGGCCACGGCGATATAGCCTTGCGCGGCAAATTGCGCCGCCATGCTCTTGATTTGATCATTGAGACCCCACCATTCATGGATCAGCAAAACGGTTGGCGCGGGCAGGGTGGCTGGCATGGCGATAACACCGGTGGCCATCCCTTGAGTGCCGGCTTTGCCGGGCGGGATTTTAATGCTGATTGGTTGAGTGGTGTCAGCGGCCGCTTTGGTCAAATCGGGATAGGCGAGAATGGTCGCCAGTGGCAGGGCGATGGCCCCCTTTATCAAGCTGCGCCTGTCAGCATTTGATATTTCGGGTTTTGGTTTGCCTGTCGCATCATCGCCGCATCCCTGCAAGTCGCACATAATATTCTCCCTTTAAGCCGCTAGTTTATGTCGCTATGTCCGTTTTTTAAAGTTTATCATTGTCAAACGCCGTGATCCGCCTATGATTTTCGAGCAACAGGTTTAGTTTGTCGCAATATGAGTCTATGACCAACACATAAGAACGCTAAAAGCTGGATTAAAGACATGGTACAACTGACACTCCCCAAAAATTCCAGAGTTGGCAAGGGCAAGAAATGGCCGGTGCCATCAGGGGCCAAACGCCTCAAGAAGTTTCATGTCTATCGCTATGACCCCGAAAAGCAAGATCCGCCACGTCTGGATATCTATACCATTGATCTGGATGATTGCGGGCCGATGGTGCTGGATGCGCTGCTGAAAATCAAAAACGATATTGATCCCACATTGACCTTCAGGCGCTCTTGCCGCGAGGGGGTGTGCGGCTCCTGCGCCATGAATATCAAAGGGCTGAACACGCTGGCCTGCACGACCAGTATAGCCGATTTTCGTGGCAATATCGGCATTTATCCGCTGCCGCATCTCTCGGTGGTCAAAGATCTGGTCCCCGATATGAGCGATTTTTTTGCCCAGCATGCCAATATCACGCCGTTTTTGCGCACCGAAACTCCCGAGCCGCAGCATGAATGGCGACAATCGCGCGAAGAACGGGCCAAGCTTGACGGGCTCTATGAGTGCATCTTGTGTGGCTGCTGTTCGACGGCTTGCCCGAGCTATTGGTGGAACGGCGATCGCTATCTTGGCCCCGCTATTTTGTTGCAGGCCTATCGCTGGCTGATCGACAGCCGCGACGAGCTAAAGGGCCAGCGTCTTGATCGCATCGAGGATCCGTTCCGGCTGTATCGCTGTCACACGATTTCGAACTGCACGAAAACCTGTCCAAAAGGCCTCAATCCAGCCAAAGCAATCTCGGAGATCAAGAAACTGATGATTGAACGCCAGTCGTAACCTGCAAGGGGCTGATTAAAAAAACTCGCCCCCCCGGGCTTGACCCGGGGTCCAGAGCCAAAGTTACAAAACCTATTTTTTATATCTCTGGGCCCCGGATCGGCGCTTCGTTTGTCCGGGGAGCTTAGCTTATTCAAATATTGGTCATTCAAAGGGAAGCCTATGTTCTTGAGCGTGTTTGAGTTGTTCAAGGTGGGCATCGGACCCTCATCCTCGCATACGGTGGGGCCAATGGTGGCCGCCAAAAGATTTGTCGAGCGGTTGGGACGCGAAAAACTGCAACCCGCACGCATCCAATGTGAGCTGTATGGCTCCCTGGCTTTTACCGGCAAGGGCCATGCCACTGATACGGCGATCATTCTGGGGCTGCTTGGCGAGCGCCCGCAAACGGTATCTCCCGAACATATTCCGGCCCGGCTGGAAAAACTGGCACGCCAGAAAACATTATCGGTGCCGGGCTGCGGGATCTTGCCCTTTGACTGTGAGCGCGATATTATTTTTCAATTTCGCGAAACATTGCCCGCGCATGCCAATGGTATGAAGTTCTCCGCCCTTGGCTCTGGCGGCGATCTTTTACTGGCGGCGATTTACTATTCCGTGGGGGGCGGCTTTGTTCAAAACGAAAGCGAAATAAGCGGGCGTGTCGAGGTCGAGGAGGGGCCCCGCTTTCAAGCCGATGTGCCGCATCCGTTCAGCAATGCCACAAAGATGCTGGAAATGGGCCGCGCCTCTGGCCTGAGCATCGCGCAGATGAAGCGAGACAATGAGCGCGCACGTGGTGCCAGCGATGTTGATGCGCGGCTGGATGAGGTCTGGCAGATCATGCGAGCGTGCATTGATCGCGGGCTGCAAGGCAAAGGGCGATTGCCCGGTGCCTTAAAAGTCGAGCGCCGCGCCGCCAAGCTCTACCAGCAATTGCTTGCCGAAAGCGGTAATAACCGACCCGAACCTCATTTGGCGATGGACTGGTTGAGTGTTTACGCGATCGCCGTCAATGAAGAAAATGCTGCCGGTGGGCGCATTGTCACCGCCCCAACCAATGGCGCGGCGGGGGTCATTCCCTCTGTGCTGCGCTATTATAGCGATCATTGCAATGATCCGGGCCAGCAAGGGGTGCGCGATTTTCTTTTAACTGCGGCGGCGATTGGCGGCGTCATTCGTCATAATGCGTCCATATCGGGGGCGGAAGTTGGTTGTCAGGGGGAAGTGGGGTCCGCGTCGGCGATGGCGGCGGCTGGTTTTGCGGCCGCCAATGGGGCGACCAATGAGCAGATCGAAAATGCCGCCGAAATTGCTCTTGAGCACCATCTGGGCATGACCTGCGATCCGATTGGCGGCCTGGTGCAGGTGCCGTGCATCGAGCGCAATGCGCTGGGCGCCGTAAAAGCCGTGACCGCAGCTTCACTGGCCCTGCGCGGCAATGGCTCTCATTTTGTACCGCTGGACAGTTGTATCGAAACCATGCGCCAGACGGGACTGGATATGAAAGCGCGCTATAAAGAAACCTCGCGCGGCGGTCTGGCGGTCAATGTGGTGGAATGTTGAGATCGAGAGCTTTGACACAAAAACGCCGCCCTCGCTATTGTACCAAGGGCGGCGTTATTTTTAATGTGCGAGACCCTATTGTTTGGTCCAGTTTTCAGCCGGGCAGATAAAGCCAAAGCAACCTTCAACATTGAGGCCTTTTTTGGTTCTGCGAATGGTGCCATTGAAGGTACCTGGGAATTCTGGATGTTTCATGGTTTTACTTTTCCAGGCGCTGCCACTTTTCTTGGCGCAGCGAAACATCACAGTGCCGTTGGCCGCAACAGCCCGCAGGCCGCCCGCGCATTTTGATACGGTCGCCATTTTGCCATTTGGACGTTTGTATTTACCAGCGACATTGGCCATGGCGCTTGTAGATACAAAAGCCGCGACGGCGGTGGTGGCGATAAATGTGCCAACTATTTGCTTGATTGTCATGATCTTTTAAACCTTCTCGCAAGTATGGTGCCCGCTCCCCCCCAAATCACGGATATGCGCATGGAAGAATTTTCAGGCTATTTTCATTGGGGGACGTGCTTATAGATTATTGGTTATCGCCCCTGAACGAACGTATCATTTGCGGCAAAGATTGGCAAATAGGAGTTGTAAGCTTGGTTCATTGCGGCCCCTATTGAATGCGGTAGCCTTGATGGCAGGCATTGCAGTTGGCGGTAATGTCCTGCAAGGCTTTGAACACTTTGCGCTGCGAGGTTTTGCTCGTATCGAGTTCTGCATCTTTGGCGATGATCACGAACTGGCTGGCGGTGCGATGCATATTGGTGCCAATGGCTCTCATTTCCGCTGGCATGAATTTACCCAGATGCGCCGCCCCATGCAAAGACATTGAGGACATGCCAAGGCGTTTTTCGGCGATCTCGCCCGCTTTGTCGGCATTGCCATTTGCCAATTCGCCAAATATTTCGTTCAGTGCCACAAGATGATCGCGCATATTGGCAAGCATGTGCTGTTGCATCATTTTAGGAAGTTTGACCATTTGACGGCTGTCCTCGCTGGCCATTGACCTGGTTGCCGCGATACTCGAGCCCCACACCAATAATGTAAGCCCGATAATCAAAACACTGTTCTTCTGCATCATTTTGTCTCCGGTTTTAGTGGTTTATCTGGAGAAAAGTTTGGCAGAGTTTGGCTCTTTCACATATGATCACTATCATGTCAAAAAATTTTGCCGCCCACCTTATAAAGAGAGCCGAAAAACGCCGTGTGATGGAAAAGGGCGCTTTCTTGTTTCATGAGGGGGACGAGGTGCAATCGATTTTTATTGTCGAAACCGGTCTTGTTGAGCTTACCCGTCCCCAGCTCGATGGTACGGTGGTCACCGTTCAACGGGCCACCGGGCGAACCATTCTTGCCGAGGCATCTGTGTATTCGCGCCTCTATCATTGCGATGCGGTTGTCGTTCGGCCCGCAACATTGCTGCAATTGTCCAAAACGGCCTTCTTGGCTCATTTGCAAGAGGATTGGGCTTTTTGTGAACTCTGGTCGGCACATCTGGCCAAGGAGGTCCAATCGGCACGCTATCGCAGTGAAATTTTGACAATGAAGACGGTGCGTGAGCGTCTGGACGCATGGATCGCCTTTGTGGAGCACGATATGCCAAAGAAAGGGCGATGGAAGGGTATTGCCGAGCAGATCGGCGTGAGCCCCGAAGCATTATATCGCGAGATGGCCCGCCGGAAATCACCTTAGCGCCTCTTCATAGCCAAAAAAATGCGTCATCCCGGCTCCCGCTGGGATGACGCCACTATAAGTATTTAAATCCAAACATAACAACAGGTTAGATTGGAAGCAGGCACTTAGCTCATGTGATCTAATGCACGCTAAGCGGCTCTAGGTCATTGTCGAGAGCGTCAGCAAGTGCTTCGGCGCGACTATCGGTGAGCATCAAGGGCGTGCCATCTGCGGCATGCAAAGAATAAAGCGGACTATCGTCTTCGATTTCTTCAAGGGCCGGAAACAGCCTGTAGGCTTCATCCTTGGCCAGGGGCTGGATATAAGCAACTTCACCCTCTCCCAGGTGAGTAAATTCAAGCAGGCTCATGGCATCGTCAGAGGTTTCAATCCTCAATTTGTCATATTCTTCCATTTGTCCAGTCCTCCTGCTTACTACGAGATACTTTCATATGGGGGGTGCTTTCATTGTTTGGCGCCCCATACCCAGTGCTCGGCTTCCCATTAAACCCTGAACTTGCATGTAAGGCAATGGTCTTGGTCTTATAAATACGAGCTATTTGCGGCCAAGTTAGGGTCGCAGCTCTGATCGCATATCAATTTTGTTTGATCACGGAGTGATGTTAACCAAGGTCGCTGATTTTGATCCTTACGACCTGATGTTTAGCCAGCGGTCTATGAAGGGCAATCGATAATAGTCCGTTTTTTAAATCGGCATTGATGACTTTTATACCATCCGCCAGTACGAAGGTGCGCGCAAATTGTCTCGCCGCGATCCCCTTGTGAAGATAGTCGCCGGTTTGTTCCTCGCTTTGTTCACCGCGTATGGATAGCTGGTTATGTTCAAGTGTAATGGTTAATTGCTCGACCTTGAAACCGGCAACGGCCAGCGTAATGCGCAACTGTTCGCCAGCCTCATCTTCAGCCTCAAAGCGCTCAATATTATAGGGAGGATAGCCATCACCCGAGCTGTTGCCAGCGCGATCGAGAAAGCGTTCAATGTCGTCAAAGCCGAGCAGCAAGGGGCTGCCCAGTGGCGTAAGGCGCGGCATATCTTTTCGTCCTTTAACAAGCAACAGGTGATATTTCCAACTCTGCCGCAGGCCCTTTTGGGTTCTGTTTTGAACAGGCACCTGCGACCAACATGAATATGGAAATTGCTGCTTTGTAATTCAAGGTGCAGGTGGCGCATGGCGGGCGCTTGTTCGAGATATTTTCTACGCTGGCGCTTCAGGCTATCAAGAATTGCGCTGGCGCTTCATGCTATCAAGAATTGCGCTGGCGCTTCATGC
>JAJRRW010000050.1 GCA_024279115.1 Alphaproteobacteria bacterium | reverse complement strand
TCAAGCTCAAGCCGTTCAGCATCACACAATTCAACAACCCATTTTTTCTTTGACATGAATATCCTCCTTACCAAACAGTTTTGGTAGGGTAAGGAGTGAATCACAGTTGTAGAAAAATAACCACAATAATTATGTGATGCAGTCCACTAGTGCGTTTTGCATTTATTCAGACTCATTTCAATTGTCGGATCGGTGGCCTCCCGGTTTGAACAATAACGCTCCCTGGACAAGCGCAGCTGCGGTAGCAGTGAAGTGCTGACCCGGCGTAAAGTGGCGTAAATAATGATGGGTTGAGCTTTGTGGCCACTGGACCCCGGGGCAAGCCCGGGGAGCGGTTACGTTACAATGTGGCTCCATCGCAACCCGACACTTTAGGTGGGCACACCACAAGAGTAAAGTGCGCTAGCAAGCCTGTAAAAACACAAGTTTTGTGCCGCCATAGGCCCGCTCATCCAGCAAGGTGAAGCCGGGGGGAATGACAAGTTCAGCGTCCGCTTGTTCTTCAATGACAATCAAAGCGCCTTGCTCCAGCCAATCCCCTTGCAAGGCGGCCAGCAAGGCTTTTTCTGCCAGTCCCTTGCCATAGGGCGGGTCAAGAAACGCCAAGCCGAAGCGGCCCATATTTCCAGCTGTGCCAAGCTTGCTGGCATCGCGCCGAAACAGCCGGGTGCGCCCCGTCAGGCCAAGCTGTTCGACATTGCCTCGCTGTGCGCCTCTGGCGTCTGGATCATTATCCACAAACAAGGCAAAGGCAGCGCCTCGTGAAAGAGCCTCAAGCCCAAGCGCGCCGGTCCCGGCAAACAAGTCCAGCACCCGCACCCCTTCAAGAGAAAATTCTTCGAAGGAATGAGCCAGTATATTGAACAAGCTTTCTCTGACCCGGTCTGAAGTGGGGCGCGTGCTCTGGCCCTTGGGGGCCAAAAGATGGGTGCCTTTAAATTCCCCTGCCACTATTCTCATGGACTTGCTCGCTTGCCATAGGTTTTAAACCGCTCAATGACGTCCTCCATTTGCGCATCATCCAGCACTTTGTCACCGCCCAGCGATCGCACAAGCACATATTGCGCGGCCAGCTCCTCCACTTCATGCGCAAGATCGAGGGCATCGCGGACGCTTGCTCTATGAGCAACCAGGCCATGATGCTCCAGCAAACTTGCTCTATAGCCATTCAGCGCCTTCACGACATAATCGCTTAGCTGTTGTGTCCCAAACAAAGCATAAGGGGCGATGGGAATTTTCCGGCCCCCGGCGACGGCCACCATATAGTGAAAGGCCGGAATTTCCGTGTTACAACAGGCAAGAGCTGTGGCATGGCGCGAGTGGCAATGCACAATGCCCCCGGCACCCTTGTAAGTTTGGTAAATATCATGATGAAAACGCCACTCGCTTGACGGCTCAGGCTTGGCGCCCGCTGGCACTCCCTGCTCATCAATATAAACTATGTCATCAATGCTCAGATCGCCATAGGCGAGCCCCGACGGCGTGATCAAAAACCCTTCCCCAAAACGCGCCGAGACATTGCCAGAGCGCCCCGGAGATAGTCCGCTGTCGCTCATCTCGATAGCACAATCAATAATTTGTTGCGCCAGTGATTTTTGCTTGTTCATACCAATTGCCTGTTATTTTTTGAATTGCCTTGCGGCTCGTATATTGATTTCTCTGGCAATATCACCGGCCGCATATAACGGTTCATAGCTCCAGGCAACATGTTGTTCGATTTGTTCAGGTAACGGCCTGGTTGCTCCATAGCTGGAAAATCCCTCGAGCAGACGGTCAAATTTTTTGGACCCCCCTGTTGGCTTGAAGACATAAACCGATTTGCCGCTAACGCAGGCTTCCCCGACCATATTGGCACTGTCTGCCGTAACCACAAACGCATCAGATTGCGAGAGCAGATAGCCATAAGGATTGGGCGCTGCGTCTGCCTCAAACTCATCCCACCAATAATAGGACGATCCCGCCATTTGCCGCTTTATGGCTGAGCGCAACCGCGCGGGAGAGCGCCGCGAGGGAGTGATAGCCAAGCCTGCCCCTGTATCGGCAAACGCCCGCAACGACTTGGCCAAGCGCTCGCAATCCCCCTCGCTAAAGCGATAATCCTTACTGTCTCCGCCCAATAAAACCCCGACCAGCGGTCGCGGCAATCTGGATAAATAGTCCGGCATCTGCGCGAATTCATCCGCCAATATATCTGCTGAAAACCGATGCGGACTGGCAATCGACGAGATGATGCGCTCCCCTGATTTATCGTCATGAAGCGGCACCCATATGAGATCGAGAAAATCGCCATTGTTGCGGGGATATTTCAGATAAACCGTAAACACCTTGTCGCGCTGCCGCTTTTTGATTTCGCGCACATATGCCAGCGTGCGCCAGCCAGAGCAAATAACCAGATCGGGGAGCGGTTGACTGATGGGACTATCTGGATTGCTGATGCGGTCCTTGGGGGGGATGGGACCCTGAGGCATCATCCACACCCATGGCCTGGTCGGCGCAATAATTCTGGTCTGTGCCTCGATGCCCAAGGCCTGCGCAACGCCATTGCATTGCACGAGATCGCCGACCTTGCCATCCGAGACAATCCATGTTCGCGAAAAAAGTTGTGCGCTGCTCATTGTTCTATCCAAGCTATGATCTGTTGCCCCCATCTGCACTGCTGTTTTGTTGAATGTCAAAATTTTTGCGCGTGCGGCCCCTCACTCCACAACTATAAAACTCTTCCAAGCTAATATCATTGCGTCAAAGAGCATGGCAAGGTACATATATTACCGATATATTGTGGGAAATGCGTATATGAAACACAGTTTTCAACTCGACCAGATCGATTGGCAGATCCTGTCGGAGCTACAAACAAATGGCCGGATAACCAATGTCGAACTGGCAAGGCGCGTGGGTATTTCCGCTCCCCCGTGCTTGCGGCGTGTGCGTAACCTTGAAAAACACGGGTTCATTGATGGATTTCATGCCGCGCTCAATCAAAAACTGCTGGGATTTGATGTCACTGCTTTTGCCATGGTTGGTCTTACCAGCCAGGCCGAAAGCGATCTTCAGGCCTTTAGTGATGAGATTCTCAAACTGCCGCAAGTCCTTGAATGTTACATGCTTTCGGGAGAAATCGATTTCATCTTGAAATGCGCAACCACCGACCTTGGTCACTTTCAGGATTTTATCATCAATGTTCTGACGGCCCTGCCCAATGTGGACAGTGTCAAAACATCTTTGGCCATCAAGCGCTGCAAATCCCACCACGGGCTTGATCTGCAATCCGCCCTCAAGGCATCAACAGGTCAGTAAGGAGCGTCGTGCTGAGGGCTTATTTGGCGCTGGCAGCCGACAGGCGGACTTTCAAAAACCTGAAAATGCGCTGGGCCGTTTCATCGTTGAGACTATCATAGCGCTTCATGGCGCTGACCACATGTTCGGTCGCAAGACCGCTGGCGCGCACTCTTTCTTGCAGCAGCAGGCCAAATGTTTCGCGTTTAAAGTGATAGGCGCGGCACAACACCGCCAGAGCCGGCACTTCCGCTTCATACAAAGTATGATAGGCCATGCCAACATCAATGCTGGCCTTGATCGCCAATGAATGGACCAGTTCCGACCGCAAACCCTTTTCAGCAAATTCCCGGATCTTGGCCTGGGTCAACAGGCCCTTTTTGTGCAGATCCTTGATATCGATCTGCGGCAAGCCAAGACCTGTCTCCTCGACAACTATCGACGAAAAGTCCATATTCCCGGACTGCAATTCCACTACATGATCGACTTCCATGGCACTGATGTCGGCGTGCTGGTCCGAAAATTCCTTTTTCAGCTTCGCCGCGACGCTGGCCTTGATCATCTCGACCACTTCATTTGGCACATCATCGCGTTCGATGAGGTTTTCACGCAGTTTGGGGATGTCAGTTGCCTTGACGGCCAGCATATCAAAACCCTTGGCCGAAAAAGCAGCACCAAGATTGCCCGAAACACTGGTCAACACTTCGTCATTGCCACGCTGCACGATCACATCTGTTACCGCAGCGGACAAAGCTTCGCGGCGGGTCATGGCCATCAGATGCTCTTGCCCCTTTGAATAGGCAATATCAACAAGATCCTCATCACTCAGAACATTTGAGCGCTCAAGAACCGGCTTTGCCACATCGATATCGTCTTCAGCCAGACGTCGGACAATATTATGAGGAGCAAAGCGCGTTGAAGACAGGCGTTGAGACAGCTCAGCACGTGCTTCCACTTCAAGTTCGAAGGAAATACGCTCTAACACACCGCCAAACACGTCACGGTCAGCATCACTTTGCTGTGTTTCAGTGATAAAGAACAGATCGGTCACTTTGCGCAGGAGGTCACGGCGTTTGCCAGCATCGCGCTCAACGGACAGAGCTTCTAAATCCTGCAAGCAAACCTGAGCAGATGACATGTGAGACATTCCTTCGATCAAATATTTAATATTTAAAGAAGTCTCTCATTGCGCAGTTAAGATTTTGCTAAATGACTCTGTTCAACCGCGCAGAATAAAGAATGTCTAGCTATCAGCCCCGGGGCGCAGTTTCAGGGTCTTCACCATGATCTTTTCCAGCTCGCCAAAACTGTCGGCGACCAAATCGGCCCCAAGATCCTTGGCTGGCGTGCGTTCATAGCCATATGACATCGCCACAACTGGCAAGCCGCCATTGCGTGCAGTCTTGATATCCGTGGCGCTATCGCCGATATAAAGCGTCTGCTCCGGCGTCACACCCATTTCTTCAAGGCAGGCGTTAAGGCCGGCTGGGTCAGGTTTTTTGGGAAAGCCCGAGGAGCCACCAATGACACTGTCAAAACAGTCTTCAATGGCAAAACTGCTCAAGATGGCCAAGGTTGCTTCCGTTGGCTTATTGGTGCAAAGGCCAATGCGCACAGACTTGTTGCAAAGCATTTCAATCAGACCGTAAGTGCCTGGATAAACCTTGCTTAGATCTGCCGCGTGAGCGTCATAATAGGACAAGAAGGCGTCCAGCAGATCCGGGTCCAGATTATTGGCGTCAAGCTTGACACCATGTTCACGAAAACCACGTTCAATCAGCTTTGGAACCCCTGCGCCAATCATATAGCGCACACTATCGACCCCGAGCGGCGACAGACCCTCCATCTCCAGAACAAGATTAAGAGCCGCCGTCAGGTCGGGAGCACTGTCAAGAAGCGTACCGTCGAGATCGAACACAACGGCTTCAAGCCAACTGTAATCCTGATTTTTCATCTTCTCAACGACATCAACCATCATATTCTCCCGACGTGTTTTCTATTCAATGCGACTAAGCGGCCTTGCTAACTAAGCAGACTTGTCAACTAGGCAGCCTTGGCGCGCAAGCCTTCGGCAGCCGCAGCGCGAATGGCATCCATATTGGATTTATAGTGATCTGGCCCGCCTTTAAAGGTCGCGGAACCCGCCACCAGCACATTGGCTCCAGCGGCCGCAACAGCCCCAGCTGTTGCTGGACTGACACCACCATCAACTTCAATATCAATGGGACGATCACCAATCATAGCGCGAATATTTTTGATCTTATCAAGCTGACTTTCGATAAACGACTGTCCACCAAAACCAGGGTTAACAGACATCACCAGTACCAGATCAATCCGGTCCATAACATATTGGATCACACTTTCTGGTGTATGCGGATTGAGTGACACGCCGGCTTTTTTACCAAGTGAGCGGATCAGTTGCAAGGAGCGGTCAAGATGGGTGCACGCTTCTTCATGGACGATAATGTGATCAGAGCCGGCCTTGGCGAAAGCCTCAATATAATTGTCGGCATTTTCAATCATCAAATGCACGTCCATGACCTTTTTGGTATGAGGACGAAGCGCGGCAACGACATCGGGACCAATCGTGATATTTGGCACATAATTGCCATCCATGACATCGACATGGATCCAGTCGCAACCCTGCTCATCAATGGCGCGCACTTCGGCGCCCAGCTTGGCAAAGTCAGCCGACAGAATTGAGGGTGAGATCAAAATTTCATTGCTCATCGCGCAGTGTCCTTTCAAGAGTTCGCAAAGATTTGGGACACCAAAACCGGGTCCATATCAAAATATAGGCTGTTTATCCCCCACCGCTGCAATCGTTGCAACAAAAAGTCCGGAGCCTTGGCGAGTAGTCTTATCGCAAGGCTCCGGTTTACTCATTGATCAACTGCAGCTGGAATAACCAGTTTCGTACTGGCCCCAGACTATTCTGCGGCGAGTGCTGGAGATACTTTTTGATCCAATTCGCCAGACGCATAACGATTGGCCATTTCAGACAGCGGGATGACCTTGATTTTCGAGGCTTTACCAGCTGACATGAACTGCTCAAAGCGTTCTTGACAAAGATCTTTCATGGCCGCCGTGGCAGGCTTCAAGAAGCCGCGCGGATCAAAACCATCTTTATGCTCCGCAAGATATTTGCGGACCTGACCCGTCGCTGCCAGGCGAAGATCGGTGTCGATGTTGACCTTGCGAACGCCATGCTTGATACCCTTGAGGATTTCCTCAACTGGGACGCCATAAGTTTCTGGCATGGCACCACCATGCTTGTTGATGATTTCCAGCAACTCTTCAGGAACCGATGAGGATCCATGCATCACAAGATGCACATCTGGCATTTTGGCATGAATGTTTTCAACAACCTTCATATCCAGCACGTCACCGGTTGGTTTTTTGGTGAACTTGTAAGCCCCATGAGACGTCCCCATGGCAATCGCCAGCGCATCACACTGGGTTTTGGAAACAAAATCGACAGCTTCATCAGGGTCGGTCAAGAGCTGAGACATTTCCAGCTTGCCTTCAAAACCATGACCATCTTCAGCTTCGCCCATACCGGTTTCAAGGGATCCAAGGCAGCCAAGCTCGCCTTCCACAGAAACGCCGATTTTATGAGCCATGTCCGTTACACTCTTGGTGATGTTGACATTATATTCGTAAGAAGCTGGTGTTTTGGCATCTGCTTCCAGTGAGCCATCCATCATCACGGAGGCGAAACTGGCTTGCATGGCGGACAGACAAGTGCGCTCGTCATTGCCGTGATCTTGATGCAAACAGATCGGAATATCGGGATAGATTTTTTCCGCAGCAGAGACCATTGCCTCAAGCATAATGTCATTGGCATAGGCCCGCGCACCGCGTGACGCCTGCAAAATGACAGGACTGTCAACTGCTTGAGCTGCGTCCATGATTGCGAAAATCTGTTCCATATTGTTGATATTGAACGCTGGCATTCCATAACCATGTTCTGCCGCATCATCGAGCAACTGCCTAAGTGAAATACGTGCCATTGGTAAAACCTCCCTTTAAAAAACCGTTGGTGAGGCCGCTGGCATAGCAGACCATCACTCACTCTCTCTATCATTCATCATCTGGTCTTGTTCATCAAGCCCCAAGACTTCGTGCCAATCAGATCCAGGACGCTAGCCAGGCTCTCGTCCTATCCCCCTAATTGCCAATTTCCAATGCGACAACACCGGGTAGTTCGCGGCCCTCGAGCCATTCCAGGAACGCCCCGCCAGCAGTCGAAATATAGGTGAAATCTTCTGAGACACCCGCTGTGTTCAAAGCCGCCACGGTATCTCCTCCACCTGCCACAGAAATGAGGCCATCTTCGCGCGACAGTCTGGCAGCTTCACGCGCCAGCTCGAAAGTTGCCACACCCAATGGTTTGATCTCAAAGGCACCAAGTGGTCCGTTCCACAAAATGGTCTGGCACTGTTGCAAATGTTCCTTGTACATATCGACCGTCTTGGGTCCAGCGTCAAGGATCATGCCCGTTTCATCATCGGCAACATCAGGACTATCGCAAGTGACGTTATGGGCGCCTTCCTTGAATTCATCGGCAATGACCACATCAAGGGGCAGCAATATTTTGCAACCGCTTTCCTTGGCCGCCGCGAAAATCTTGTGTACTTCATCGGCAAAGTCTGGCTCACACAGGCTGTTGCCAATATTCATGCCCTGGGCGAACATGAACGTATTGGCCATGCCGCCACCGATCACCAACATATCCATTTTCTTGGCCAGATTGGTCAGAACAGGAATTTTGGTGGAGACTTTGGCACCGCCGACAATCGCCGCCGTTGGGCGCTTTGGTGTATCGAGTGCCGCCGACAGGGCGTCAAGCTCTGCTTTCATGCTGGGACCGACATAGGCTGGCAAATTCCAGGCAATCGCATGGGTTGACGCATGGGCCCGATGGGAACAGGAAAAAGCATCATTGACATAGAGGTCGCCAAGCTGCGCCAATTCCTTGGCAAAGGCTTCATCATTGGCTTCTTCGCCCTCGTGGAAGCGCAGATTTTCGAGCAAGGCCACTTGGCCATTTTCGAGTTCGCCCACCGCTTTTTGTGCCGCTGGTCCGATGCAATTTTCAGCAAATCGCACCTTGGCGTTCAAGAGGTGCTTGTCTTTCAACAGATGCGCCAGTTTTTGAGCCACGGGCAACAAGGACATGTCGGGGACATTCTTGCCTTTGGGGCGACCAAAGTGAGACATGATAACGACCTTGGCGCCGCGCTCCAGCAGATCTTTGACCGTTGGTAAAAAACGCTCGATCCTTGTTGTGTCGGTAATCTTGCCGTCGCGAACAGGAACATTGAGGTCAGCTCGCACCAAAACGCGTTTGCCTGCCACATCCGCCTTGGCAATGCTCTTCATTACACTTTTGCTCATCTTCATTTCTCGCTATTTGATGACCGCTGCCGATTTGGCCTCGTTGAAATTCACTTCAAAAAAACCGCTTGTCTGATCGAACAAAGCTCTGTCCCGCAAGGAACAGGGCCCGAACCATAAGTCCTTATAACCGGCCTTAAGCCGATTTGCGAGCGATAGCCGCTTTGGCCTCACTGGCAACATTACCAGAAGTAATACCGAAATGCTCATACAGCTCAGCGCCAGGTCCTGAAGCGCCAAAGCCCTTCATGCCGACAAAGCCACCATGATCACCAAGCCAGCGATCCCAGCTCTGACGAAGCGCAGCTTCACAAGCAACACGCGGTGCCGTGCCAAGCACACTTTGGCGATAGGCATGATCCTGGGCGGCAAAGCGCTCCATGCAAGGCATGGATACAACAGCCGCCTTGATGCCAGCGGCTTTCAAATCAGCCGCCGCCGCAACGATGATTTCAACTTCAGAGCCAGAGGCCATCAAGGTGACATCGCGCTCGCCATCACAATCGACAAGGACATAGGCCCCTTTGGCAGAAAGATTTTCATCTGTATGTTCGGTGCGAACCGTTGACAGCCCTTGACGGGTCATCGACATCACTGAAGGGGTTTTGGCGGTTGAAAGAGCCGTCTCCCAACATTCCGCTGTTTCCACGGTATCAGCTGGACGGTAGACATCCAGATTGGGGATAACCCGCAGGGCCGACAATGTTTCGACCGGCTGATGGGTTGGACCATCTTCGCCAACGCCGATGCTGTCATGGGTCATGACGTGTATAACCCGGCCCCCCATCAAGGCGCCAAGACGAATGGCTGGACGTGAATAATCCGCAAAGACCAGGAAGGTCCCGGAATACGGGACGACGCCGCCATGCAAGGACATGCCGTTCATAAACGCGGCCATGCCGAATTCACGCACACCATAATGCATATAATTGCCGGAGAAATCATCTGGAGTGATCGCTTTATACTGGCTGGTTTTACAACCGTTTGAACCAGTCAGATCGGCGGAGCCGCCAACAATCCCTGGAACGATCGGCACCAATGCCTCAAGCACTTTGGCGTTTGACTGTCTGGTGGCAAGTTTTGGTGCTTCCGCAGACATGGCTTTTTTGACATCAAGCATGGCGCTACGCACCTGCCCCATGACATCCTCACTGATCGGATCACCAAGATTTTGCTTCTCGGTCGAACTCAGATTAGTGGCACGACCTTCCCAGGCGGCCATCGCCTCCTTGGAGCGAGCACCAGCTGCACGCCAACTGCCCATGACATCTTCAGGGATAACAAACGGACCATGGGGCCAGCCAAGAGCTTCACGGGTCAAAGCGATTTCTTCAGCACCGAGCGGTTCTCCATGAGCACGAGCCGTATTGGCACGGTTGGGAGAGCCATGACCGATTTCGGTCTTGCAAGCGATCAGTGTTGGCTTGTCAGAATTTTGGGCGGCTTTAATAGCCTCTTCGATGGCGGCGGCATCATGGCCATCGCAACGCACGGCATTCCAGCCAGACGCTTCAAAACGTTTGATCTGGTCCGTAGAACTGGAGACACCGACTTCACCGTCAATGGTGATATTGTTATCATCCCAAAGAACAATCAGCTTGTTGAGCTTCAGATGACCAGCCATATCGATGGCTTCGTGCGAGACGCCCTCCATCAAGCAGCCATCGCCATTGATGACATAGGTATAATGATCGCAAATCTCATCGCCATGACGAGCGGCGACCATTTTTTCGCCGATGGCAAAGCCAACCGCTGTGGTAAGTCCCTGCCCCAACGGGCCGGTGGTCATCTCGGCTCCCTTGATGTGACCATATTCAGGATGACCGGCGGTTTTCGAGCCGACCTGACGGAAATTTTTAAGATCGTCCAGTTCAACGCCTGGATAACCCATCAGATACAAAGCAGAGTAAAGCAGCATGGAGCCGTGGCCCGCTGACAAAATGAAACGATCACGATCAAACCAATCAGGGGTCGCGGCATCAAATTTCATGAATTTTGTAAACAAAACGGTGGCCACATCGGCCATTCCCATTGGCATGCCGGGATGTCCAGAATTGGCAGCTTGCACGGCGTCCATTGACAGCGCCCGAATTGCGTTCGCCATGTCCTTGTGGGATGCCTCGTAGGTCGTATCGCTCATGTGTTTTCCCTCCTGGAAAGTCGCAGCAACGTGTATGGTTGATCGTCCATATCCGCTGCAAATAAAAATTCACTCAACAGCCCAAGGGCTACAAGCAGTCGTAAAGGTCGTGGCACGATGGGCTCGCAACAAGCACGTGCTGACAAACAGCTCCGATTGGCGTTACGCCGTTCTGGATTTCTCTAGCAGATCGTGAATGATCGGCGTCAGGATGACTTCCATGGCCAGCCCCATTTTTCCGCCCGGCACAACAATTGTGTTTCGCCGCGACATGAAACTGTCATGCAGCATATTCAAGAGATAGGGGAAATCGATATTGAATTTTGCTGGTTTGGCAAAGCGGATCACCACCATGCTCTCATCGGCAGTTGGAATATCCCTGGCGATAAACGGGTTGGATGTATCAACCATTGGCACGCGCTGGAAGTTGATGTCGGTGCGGCCAAACTGCGGGGTGATGTCTTTCACATAATCATTCATGCGGCGCAGGATCGTATCAACGATGATTTCTTGATCATATCCACGCGCATCATTGTCCCGGAAAATCTTCTGGATCCATTCCAGATTAACAATCGGCACAACACCAATGCCAAGATCGACATGAGGAGCTGCCACCTTCACAAGTCCGTGCAGGCCCTCATAGAACAAAATGTCAGTGCCGGCATCAAGGTCTTCCCAAGGGGTAAACTCACCAGAGCTGACATCGCAGCCAAGGCGCTTGTTGAGCGCAACGGCTTCGTCATCATTGTGAACATAATAGCGTTTTTGCCCTGTGCCGGTGCGGCCATAGGTTTCAAACAGCTCACCGATTTTATCAAAAAGATTGGCATCCGCGCCGAAATGGCTGAAATGCGGATTACCCGCCGCCTCTTCCTGTCCCATTTTTTCTTTCATGGCAGCACGGTCATAGCGATGATAGCTATCGCCTTCGACAATCTCGGCTTTGACTTTCTCGCGATAGAGAATGTGTTCAAAGGCTTTTTTGACCGTTGATGTTCCAGCACCCGATGATCCGGTGACTGAAATGACAGGATACTTTTTCGACATTCGTGTTTTTTAACCCCTCTTGTGCGTGCGTTACCTGCTCATAGAACATTTCGGGTCCTGTGCGCAAGATGCAACAGTTTGAATATTCTATTTTGTTGCAACGCGCAACCTTGGTCTTTTCGGCAAGCTTCAACCCTGGTGCGCGCAATGTTTGTTCGCCAAGGGGACTTTGCACTTCGCGACTAAAGATGCTAGCAGTACGCCAAACCAATCACCAACAAATCAAATTTATTGACCTAACTACTCTGGAGAACTCATGCCTAAAAATGCTTTTTACGCCCAATCCGGCGGTGTTACAGCTGTCATCAATGCCTCTGCATGCGGCGTTATTGAAACAGCGCGCCAGCACAAAGACAAAATCGGAACGGTCTATGCAGGCCGCAACGGCATTATCGGCGCTCTGACCGAAGAGCTGATCGATACCTCGCTTGAAAGCGATGCCGATATTGCCGCCCTGCGCCACACCCCCGCAGGCGCTTTTGGCTCGTGCCGTTTCAAACTGAAAAGCCTGGAAGACAACAAGCGCGAATATGAACGCCTGATCGAAGTCTTTAAAGCTCATGACATCGGCTATTTCTTCTATAATGGCGGCGGCGACAGCGCCGACACCTGCTACAAGGTCTCCCAGCTATCGGAAAAAATGGGCTATCCCGTGCAGGCCATCCATGTCCCCAAAACCGTCGACAATGATTTGCCTGTCACCGATAATTGCCCCGGCTTTGGCTCGGTCGCCAAATATATCGCCGTCTCCACAAGAGAAGCCTCTTACGATGTGCGGTCCATGGCCAAGACCTCAACCAAGCTGTTCGTCATCGAAGTGATGGGCCGCCATGCAGGCTGGATCGCCGCAGCTGGTGGACTTGCTGCCGATGAAACCAACGATATTCCAGTGGTCATCTTGTTCCCCGAAATCGATCTCGATCAGGAAAAATTCTTTGCCAAGGTCAAAGAAAATGTCGAAAAATACGACTATTGCTCGGTGGTGGTGTCCGAAGGTGCCAAATGGCCAGATGGACGCTTCCTTGCCGAACAAGGCACCAGAGACAGCTTTGGCCATGCCCAACTGGGCGGTGCCGCGCCGGTGGTTGCCAATATGGTCAAGGACGCTTTGGGCTATAAATTCCATTGGGCCGTTGCCGACTACATGCAGCGCGCCGCTCGTCATATCGCCTCCAAAACCGATGTTGAACAGGCTTATGCCATGGGAAAAGCTGGCGTTGAAATGGCGCTTGAAGGCAAAAACTCCATCATGCCGGCCATCATCCGCACCGGCAACAACCCCTACACTTGGGAAGTTGGATCTGGCGATCTCAAAGACATCGCCAATGTGGAAAAAATGATGCCGCGCGACTATATCTCCGACGATGGTTTTGGCATCTCGCAAGCTGGCCGCGACTATTTGTTGCCACTTATCCAGGGCGAAGATTATCCGCCCTATAAAAACGGCATGCCGGACTATGTAACGCTGAAAAATCAGACCGTTGCCAAAAAACTCGAAAAATTCGAGATCTAGTCCGCACGTCCATTGAAAGCTGAAAAGGCGGATCGGGAATAGCCGGTCCGCCTTTTTTCTTACACCTTAACACGAACGGGCGCACATGCTATAACCTGATTGCCGGAACACCATTAACAAGCGGGCTGCCTTCATGCAAAAACAAGTTCGACCCTCCCCGAAAAGGACCGCGTTCATTGCCAGCCTTTTCCTAACCTTGTCACTGCTTCTGCTTGCCCCCCTGCCACTCGTCCATGCCCAATCCGCCGCGCCTGACTCAAAGGCCATCAAATGGTCTGGCGAGGGCTTGAAGCTGGAATTGCAGGCCATGCCGCTGGATCTGGTGCGCGCCTTTTTCCTCGGGCGTGGATTTGCTGCAAAAGATGCCGACTTCATCGCCCAGACAGGCTGCATCTTTCGCTCGGCCATCGGCAATAACGGTGTGACAAACTCCGATCAACCCATTGCCATTGAGCTTGCCAACTGGCGCACCATTCGGGCAAGCCAGCGCCAAGCCGTTCGGACCCGTCAGGACTGGGCGAAAATCTGGGAGACCAGAACCCTTTCAGACTCAGCCAAAGTGGCTTTCCACTGGGCGCTGTTTCCGACCACACAAAACTATCAATCCAGCGACTATAACTGGGGAATGATCAGTTTCGCATTGCCCCCCGGCACGCGCTTTGATCTCGAAGTTCACTGGCTGCAAGGCGGCGTAAAGAAAATCAAAATGTTGAAAAACCTGGAGTGTGGCAAATGATCAAAGGGACGCAAATGAAACCTCTTACACAAGAGCCAGGAGCTGACACCATCGCGATGTCGAGGCGCAAAACCATGCCCGTATGGTCGAGCTGGTTCGCCATGATAATGGCCATATTTCTGAGCTTTTCAGCACCCACAGCGGCTCAGGCTCAAGTACTGCTGCATCCGTCCCCCGGCACCCCGATGGCACGAGATTTTGAGCTCCCCGACCTTGATGGCAACAAGATGAAACTGTCCGATTTCAAAGGCAATGTTGTGGTGGTCAATTTCTGGGCCACCTGGTGCCCTCCCTGCCGCGCCGAAATCCCGTCCATGCAGCGGGCCTGGGATATTCTCAAAAAACACAATGTCACCTTACTGGCCATCCATGTCGGCGGGAATGAGGACAAGATCTGGTCCTTCCTCACCGATTTCAATGTGGATTTTCCAGTGCTGCTGGACGCCCGCTCAAAGGTCTCGCGGCGCTGGCCCATGATGGGACTGCCCACGACTTTTATTGTTGATCCACAAGGAAAAATCGCCCTTCGCGCCATTGGCGGACGCGAATGGGACGACCCGGCTCTCATAAAAACCATTCTGGCATTGGCGAAAAAGGATCAATAAAACGAAGCATTCACCGATTAATCGGGTCGTTTTGCCGCATCGAAAAACCTCATGCGCACTCTGATTTAAACCACCAGAAAGACCAGACTAAGCGCTGTGGTCACACTGGCGCGGGTCAAAAACTCAAATACAATACTCACAACAACTTCCCCTCGACGGGGCTGTCAGCAACCGATACTGCACGCGTGTTTCAATAGGCTCAAGGCGAGCCACAAAGAAGCAAACAAGAGGCAGTGATTGGACAATTACGCATAACAACCTGTACCCAAACACCACAAACCAGCGCTTAGCATAGCGCAAAAGCCCTAAAATAGCGTAAGCATCCCAAGGTTTTGCACGCGCATCCAAAATGCCCCATTCGGGCTAGCGCTTTTTGTGCCGCATATGTCGCAAGCGCGGCACTCTTATTCTCTGGCCGATATATATCTTGTCGGGATTTTTAATCTTGCGCTGATTGGCTCGCTGGATAAGGGGATAAAGCTTGCCACGGCCATAATAGTGCTGCGAATATCCCCACAAGGTTGTGCCGCTGCGTACCGTGACGCGGGTGGGCGTGCGCCTGGACTTGGGATATCTCTTGCGCCTGGCCATATATTTGGCCTTGTTTTTACGAGAAAGATAATAACGTGCGACCGCACGTTTTTTAGCAGCGCGACGCGCTCTTTTCCGCCGTAATTTTTGTGCACTGCGAACGCTTTTTGACGCGGCCTTTTTGCTTTTGGAGGGGGAGCCGCTGGTTGCTTTATTGCCGCCAGCTTGCGGACGAGCGAGCCTTGCTGACTTTGTTTGTGCTGGAGCAGGTTTCCCCACGTCGTCCCCACTTGCGCGCGGCTTTTCGCGAGCTGGGGGGGCATTTTTCGTCTTTTTAGCACTGGCAGCCTTAGCAGCTTTGGC
>JAJRRW010000049.1 GCA_024279115.1 Alphaproteobacteria bacterium | reverse complement strand
ATGCGGGGATGACAATATTTATGCCCTCTCAAGCCTCGTAGCTGTCTTCTTCTTCGTCAAGTTCAAAGGCGGCGAGGCCCTCGATAAGGAAGGTTTTGGCATCTGAAAAGACCTCTTCTTCCTCTTCATAGGCAACGACCTGCGGGAAATATTCGCTCTCGGAGGTGAAGGCGATGGAGCCATTGCCCTGCACATAGCCCGTGCCGATATGAAAAGGCGCGGTGGCGTACAGCACCGACACTCTTGGGCCGTCTTCAGTGTCGAATTCATAATCGAATTTGAGGCGCTTGCTCTGGATCTCCAGCGACAGCTTATCGGCGAATGCCTTGGTGGCGACTATGATCTGTTCGGGTTCACGGCGCGCGGCCAGAAATTTGTTCTTTTGGGCGTCTACATCATCATCAAAGCTCATGGTGAAAATCCTTTATCGGCAAGAGGGGGGGTTAATGCAAGGTATCAAGAATGGAGCGGAACAGGGGCAGCCCCTCAACGCCGCCAAGCTCATCGGCAATCATGCGCTCTGGATGGGGCATCATGCCAAGAATACGCGTTTTCTCATCATAGATGCCGGCGATATTATTACGTGAACCATTGATATTTGCCTGCTCCGAGGGGGTGCCTTGTTCGTCGCAATAGCGAAAGGCCACACGGTTTTCACCTTCGAGCTGGTTGATGGTCTCTTCATTTGCGAAATAATTACCGTCATGATGGGCCACAGGCACCTTGATGGTTTTATGGTCTTTATAGTCCGAGGTGTACAAGGTGTCATTGCGCTCGATCGTTAGATGAACATCCTTGCAGATGAATTTGAGGCCCGCATTGCGCAACAATACGCCCGGCAGCAGGCCGCTTTCTGTGAGCACCTGAAAGCCGTTGCAAATACCCAGCACCGGCACGCCGGCCTTGGCCTGCTCAACGACCGCGTTCATGATGGGTGAACGTGCCGCCAGAGCGCCAGAGCGCAGATAGTCACCGTAAGAAAAACCGCCGGGCAAGACGATAAGGTCGCTTGCGGGCAGCTCCGCGTCCCCATGCCAAACCATATGGGGCGCTTTGCCGCTGATCTGCTTGAGCGCCACCGCAACATCGCGGTCGCAATTAGAGGCGGGAAAGACAATGATCGATGCTTTCATGACGTCGTCCTTTTGTACCAGCTTTACGAAACCAGCTTATAGTCGTAATTTTCGATGACCATATTGGCGAGCAGCTTCTGGCACATTTGCTCGACCTGCTCACCGGCGCGTTTTTCATCGGTTTCAGACAGCTCGATTTCGATAAATTTTCCCTGGCGAACTTTTTCAACCCCTTCAAAGCCAAGCGCTTCAAGGGTGTGGGAGATGGCTTTTCCCTGAGGGTCAAGGACGCCTTGTTTGAGAGTGACATGAATACGTGCTTTCATGGGGAGGCCTTTTGTGAGTGCTTGTCTTCAAGGTTTTTTTTAGCTGGCGAGGCGAGCTGATCAATTGTTTAGTCAAGCTGCCCGCCCTGTGCAATATTTATCTTGGACTTATTGTGAGGCATTGTTGATTGCCGCAACACTTGCCCCGCTCTATACAGGGGAAGTTTCAGGGACCAGAATCGGATCATTTTATGGAATTAGCGACCCCGAAGTCACCCAAGCCCGCAGGCAAAGACATTTTTCGCCGGGCCGAGATTGCCAAAAACCTGGCCAAAACCGCCAAAACCCATCAAGGCGATGAGGCCAAAATGCGCTCGGAACTATTGTTAGTGTTCAAGGGCTGGATGGCGTTGGTGCACGGTGACTTGCAGAGCCGTTTTGAAGATGACAATAAGGGGCTTTCGTGCGCCAGCGATTTTTCGGCCTTTCAGGACCTGTTGATCGAGCATATTTTCAGCTTTGGCACGAACCATATTTATCCGCGTCTCAACCCGACGTCGGGGGAGCGTATTTGCCTCGTTGCGACAGGGGGATACGGGCGCGGCCTGCTGGCCCCTGGCTCCGACATTGATCTGCTTATCTTGCTGCCCTACAAGCAAACAGCCTGGGGCGAAAGCCTGCTGGAGTTCATCCTTTATACCTTGTGGGATCTGGGCTTTAAGGTGGGACATGCCACCCGTACCATCAAGCAATGCATCAGCACGGCCCTTGAAGACTATACCATTCGCACGGCCCTGCTCGACAGCCGTTTCTTGTGCGGGGACGGTGAGCTGTTTGAAAAATTCACCGACAGTTTCACCCAGCAGGCCATCAAGGGGCGCTCTGAGGAGTTTATCGAGGCCAAGCTTGACGAGCGCACGCAGCGCCACAAGGAAAGTGGCAGCTCTCGCTATATTGTCGAACCCGATATCAAGGAAGGGAAAGGCGGCTTGCGCGATCTGCACACGCTGCACTGGCTGCTCGATTATACCAGGCGCGACGTCAAGGTCATGCAGGAAAAGCGCCATATCGAGCTTTCCTCGGCAGAAAAGGCCACATTTGCGCGCTGTGAAGCCTTTTTATGGACGGCGCGTTGTCATCTGCATTTTTTGAGCAAGCGCCCCGAAGAACGGCTGTCCTTTGATGTTCAGATCCCCATGGCAGAGCGCATGGACTATCATGAACGCGCCGGGTTGCGCGCTGTTGAACGCTTTATGAAGCACTATTTTTTGATGGCTCGTGATGTTGGCGAGCTGACCCGTATTATCTGCTCGGCACTGGAACTAAAGCAGCTCAAACAGCCCCCCGTGCTGTATCGACTGCTGGATAAGCTCAGACCTGCCAGGTCACAGCCGGTGTTTGATAACGACGATTTCTCCATCGAGCATGGGCGTATGAACATTAAATCAAAACACTGTTTTGAGCGCGACCCTTTGAATATTATCCGGCTGTTTTATCTCTCCGAGCTGAACAATGTCCTGCTGCATCCGGCGGCCTTGCGCCTGCTGCAACAAAGCTTTCATCTGATCAATGATGAATTGCGGGAAAGCCGTGAAGCCAACGAGTTGTTTCTGGATATTTTGACGACGCCGCGCGGCGTCGAAAATTCGTTGCGCAAGATGAACGAAGCCGGGGTGCTGGGGCGCTTCATTCCCGAGTTCGGCAAGATTGTCTGCTTGATGCAATTCAATATGTATCATCGCTATACGGTGGACGAGCATCTTATCAAAACCATTGGCGTGCTGGCCAAAATCGCGCTTGGCGAATATGCCGAGGATCATCCTCTTTCCGCTGAAATCCTTGATTCAATTGAAAATACCCGCCTGCTCTATGTGGCCTTGCTGCTGCATGATATTGCCAAGGGGCGCGATCAGGATCATTCGGAGGCGGGGGGCGAGGTCGCCAGGGTCTTGTGCCCGCGCTTTGGATTGTCGCGTTCTGAAACCGATATTGTGGTCTGGTTGGTGGAGAACCATCTGGTGATGAGCCATTTCGCACAAAACCGCGATAGTTCTGATCCCAAAACATCGGCTGACTTTGCTGCGATCGTCAAAAGCCGCGAGCGCTTGAAATTACTGCTGGTGCTGACGGTTGCTGATATCAGGGGCGTTGGTCCAGGCGTCTGGAACGGCTGGAAGGGTGAGCTGTTGCGCAATCTTTACTATGAAACGGAACCGGTTCTGGGTGGCGGCCACACAAGGCTCGACCAGAAGCGGCGGATCGCCGTGATCATTGATAGCCTGAAAGAAAATCTGGAGGGCTGGTCAGTTGAGGAGCGTGATCAATATGTCGCCAATCACTATGATGATTATTGGCTGAAAACCAATCAAAAGCATCAGCTCCAGCATGCTGCACTGGTGCACCGGGCGACCCGCAAGAAACTCAATATCGCCACCAAGGTGGTGACGGATGAGTTTACCGAAATTTCCGAGTTGATCTTGTATTCGCAGGCCCATCCGCGTTTCTTGTCGCAGGTCGCAGGAGCCTGTGCGGCGGCCGGTGCCAATATTGTCGGGGCGCAGATTTCCACGACCCGCGATGGCATGGCGCTGGATAATTTTTATCTGCAACGTCAGTTCGAGATGGAAGAAGATGAATTGCGCCGGGGCAAAAGAATAGCCAAAACCATCGGCAAGCTGTTGCGCGGGGAAACCAGTCTCAACAAGATAATGTCAAATAAAATGCCTGCCAAAAGGGCTATTGATGCCTTTACAATCGAACCGATTGTCACATTGGACAATAAGTTATCAGACAATTTCACGGTGATCGAGATTGAAGCTTTGGACCGCCCGGGCTTGCTCTATGACCTGACCCACGAGTTGGCCGAACTCAATCTTTCCGTGACATCAGCCCATATCAGCACCTATGGCGAGCGCGCGGTAGATGCCTTTTACGTCAAAGACTTGCTGGGAGAAAAAATCCGGGATGAACAGCGCTGGTCTAGCGTTCGTAAAAGATTGATTGATTTACTGCAACGAGCAGAGGCCAATTAAACTTGACTGCGCCAGCTCGGGAAAATCAGTGGGGAAAATTAAATGCATATAACAAGTACAATTTTTATTGTGCCACAAATTATAGCATAGAGGAGTTAGAAAAATACCGCACTGTTTAAACGCTTTGGGGGGCATTGTCGTCTGCGAAGGTGACAAAATGCCTTTTAAGGCGCAATAATAATAAACCAGACAGTGTTTATGGATTGTAGACGGGATCGCACGCCCGAGGGAAACAGATAATGAGAATAACGGCTTACAGCAATTACGCATTGAGAACCTTGATGTACTCAGCTCTCAAGGGAGACGAACTCTCGCGCGTCAGGGATATCGCTGAAGCATATAATATTTCCAAGGCGCATCTGGTCAAATGTGTGCATCAGCTGGGACAATGGGGCTATCTCGATAATTACCGAGGCCGAAATGGCGGATTTAAATTGGCCAAAGCGCCCGCAGATATCACTGTTGGCGAGATTTTACGCAAAACTGAAGACGGATTTGATCTTGTGGAATGTTTTGTGCCAGCCACCAGCACATGCCCCTTGACGGGTTTGTGTGAGCTTTCATTGACCTTCAAGCGGGCTCTGGCCGCTTTTCTTGACGTGGTGGATGATGTGACCGTGGAGGATTTGATTGTCGGCCGCAAGGATCTCATGCAGGCTCTTAATTTGATGAAGCAAGAGGCCGAATAGCCCGCTTGCCCGGCATCGACACATTTGATCCCGTATTGTCATTGATCGCGCGGTCATTTTCTTGATCACCCGCAAACTGCGCTCGTTCAATTGATGATGGACAGGGCGCGGATCATGGGATATGCAAGAGCCCATGACATACAAGGTTCTCAATTCTATACGCGATACACGACGATATGGTTGTCAGCTATGGCTTAATGCCATCGCTTCTTGATCTCGTGCGCTGTGGATCTGTCTGATTTTTCCAAAAAATTTGTTTCTACGGTCTTGTTTGACCAATCGGCCTGTTCCCTTTTGCGCGCGCTTTTTATTCCTTGGTATTACCCGTGATATGAAAGAAAGTCGTGGAAATGAGTTGTAGCACTATGAAAATCCGTCCTGAATTGCCGATTGATGGCCCCCAGATTGAGCGGCTGCATCGGGAGGCGTTTGGCCCCGGGCGCTTTGCCAAATCGGCTTACCGCGTTCGTGAGGGGGGCGAATTTGTGCAAGACTTGTCGCTTGTGGCGATGGATGAAGAGCGACTGGTGGGCTCGATCCGCTTTACCCAAATTCTCATTGGTGGCAAGCAGGGAGCTTTATTGCTGGGGCCTCTTGCGGTGTTTCGCGACTATAGCGGTCACCGCTGCGGCCTGCGCTTGATGGCGGCGGGGCTTGATCTGGCCAGCCAGCAAGATTATCAACTGGCGCTTTTGGTCGGCGATATTGCCTATTATCAAAAAGCTGGTTTCAAGGGGATACCGGCGGGGCAGATTTTGATGCCGGGGCCAGTAGATATGGCCCGCATGCTGGCTTTTGAACTGACATCAGGGGCATTGGCGGGGTTTGGCGGCCTGATCTCCCTGGGGCATTGATGCTGCCCTGCCGCTACGCTGTTTGAGGGCTCTGATGCTGCCCTGCCGCTACGCTGTTTGAGGGCGGAAATAACGCCCTGTCGCTGCATTGTGAGAGGGTAACAAAAAGCAGGTGCTCTGGTAACGCAAAACCTGTGGGTACCAGAGCGACCTGCTTCGACTAACGCCAGGCGTTAGTGTTCGGAGTGGGATCGTGCCTCATGGTGGGGATGGATAGCACGAACACACTCCAAAAGTGTAATATACACTAT
>JAJRRW010000048.1 GCA_024279115.1 Alphaproteobacteria bacterium | reverse complement strand
TTTCCACTTGCCGCCGCAGCGCTGGTAATCGGCATCACGGAAATGAAGACCTTGCCGTTACGGCGGGTCTTGAATTCTACATTGCCTTCGATCTTGGCGAAGATGGTGTGGTCTTTGCCGATGCCAACGCCCGTGCCGGGGTGCCATTTTGTGCCACGCTGGCGAATGAGAATATTGCCAGGGATCACGCTTTCGCCGCCATATTTCTTGACGCCAAGTCTTCTTCCTGCGGAATCGCGACCATTACGGGATGAACCGCCTGCCTTTTTATGAGCCATAATATCTGTCCTTTACCTGTTTCTATCTGTATTACAGGGGTCTGTTATTTCTTTTCGTCGCCCAAAGTTTTTGCCTGTGTCAGCCAGTCATCGCGCTCAATGCGCCCTTTAAAGCTCAGCGCATCGTCAACCTTGGCGATCTCTTCCTTGGAAAGACCAGCGACCTGCTCATAGGTGGTAATACCCAGATCATTCAGCTTTTTCTCCAGGGCCGGACCAACGCCACTGATTTTTTTCAAATCGTCAGCGTCACCTGCGGGTGGCGTGAACAAAGGCACCAGAGCAGCTTCGCCGTCTTTGCTGACGGCTGGCTTGGCAGCAGCCTCTTTAGGAGCTGCGTCTTTTTTGGCAGCGGGCTTGGCCGCCGCTTTTTTCGACGCTGTTTGACCCTTGCCGAGTACTTCAAGGATTTTAACCTTGGTCAGTTCCTGGCGATGACCATTTTTACGGCGATAGTTTTTGCGGCGTGTTTTCTTGAAAACGATGATCTTGCGGCCACGTTTTTGCTCGATCACTTCGGCAGAAACACTGGCTCCTTCAACCATGGGAGATCCAACGATTGGCGCACCATCGCCACCGATCATCATCACCTCGTCAAAGGAGACGGTTGATCCGGCATCGCCAGCAATTTTTTCAATTTCCAGAATATCATCGGCAACAACACGATATTGCTTGCCGCCTGTCTTGATAACAGCGTATTTTTCAGCACTCATTTGGGCTTTTTCCTCAAACTTTATCCCGCATCCTTCGGCGCTGCTTATTTATGCCGCACAACTGGTCCCAAAACCGGTTCCCACTTTTGGGGTTGTGCTGTCATTAGCCGCACAACTGGTCCAAAAGCGGTTTCACTTTTTTGGGCTGTGCTTGTTAAGCAGACTTTTGCATTGGCCTCGGATAGCGCATTTGGCGCAAAAAGGCCCTTGCCAATCTGCGCTCATCGAATGCGCAAATATACGCGGTTTTTGACGCAAGTCAACGACTATCATCGCCAGACCCTGTAAACAAGATAAGGGTGACAGCCCGCGCAGCTATGCTAAGATAAAAATGTCCTCTGTTCTGCCTTTTTTGGGGCCGATACAGGTATAAGGGTTCCACGTTTTGACTTAAAACAGCTCACATATAGGAGCTTATGGGGAGACGCAAATGTCAAACTCACAAGATGACATCATGTCCTTGATCAAGAATTTGAGCGGAGCAACTCAAGATAATGAGCAAGATAGCCCCCAAGCGCCTGACCCAAACGGGCTGCCGCTGGTTGCCCAGTCCATTTTGTCCAGTCTTGATCTCTCCGGCAGGCCGGTTGATCCCTATCCGCATTTTTTGATGAAAGATGTCTTGCCGGCCGGCTATTGCGAGGCCATTACCACCCTGCCATTTCATGTGCCCACAGCAGACGAGGCCAATTTCGATGGCCGCCGCAACACCAATGACAATTTGCGCACCTATTTCAATCCCGAAAAACAGGCCGAATATGACGTTATAAAAGAAGTCGTCGAGGGCTTCGAGCACCCGGTTGTGCGAGAAACCATTGAGCTTATTACGGGTGCTGATCTGTCAGATGGCCATCTGCGCATCGAATATTGCCAGGATGCCCCGGGGTTCTGGCTCGAACCCCATACCGATATATCTGTGAAAAAAATGTCGATGGTACTATCGTTGCTCGACGACCCAGCGCTTGCCAAGAACGGCACCGATATTCATCGTGGCCCGCCCGATCATGAATATGTGGGATCGGCTCCCTATGGCATGAATAATGGCATGATTTTCATTCCCGCCGACAATACCTGGCACGGCGTTGGTCATCACCCGGTTCCCGAGGGAAAAGTGCGCAAATCGTTGATCATTAATTATGTGACATCAGACTGGCGCGAAAAATGGGAACTGGCCTCAGGCTCGGTTTAGACGGTCCGGCCCGACCCCTGGCGCTGCAAGATCCCCTCTTGACACTGCCAGAGACCAGCCCCCCTATTGCTCCAAATGTAAAAAATCCACCCGCTGAGCGGGTGGTATTGAGTTAACCCCCAGAGGGGGATGAAATTGCCTTGATTGACACTACTCTACGAAACGTCATCCCGACGAAGGTCGGGAACCAGACGACTATCGTTATGCCTCTACCTTTGGATTTTAGAGAAGCATACTGAAAAATTTCCGTTTTTCAAAACTCAGTAAAATACTGCAACCCGACTGGATACCGGCCTTCGCCGGTATGACGTCAATGGATAGACTATATTTTGCGAAGACAAATCAGTTCAGAGCGTTACCTCCAGAGAGTTCAACTGGCAGAGCCGTTGTACTCTGACCACGCCCAAAGAACGGGGGTTTCTATGTTCCTGCTAAACAGCCCCCGCCAACTGGCGCAGCACATAGTGCAAAATGCCGCCGTGACGGTAATAGGTCAGCTCATCCTCGGTATCAATGCGCACACGCAATGTGATGGTTTTTTGAGCGCCATCAGCCATTGTGACCTGCGCTTCAATATCCGAACGCGGTGTGAGGTCGACCAGATTGCCAATACTGATCTGCTCCTCGCCGGTGAGACCATGGCTATGAATGTCTTCGCCCGTCTGGAAGGTCAAAGGCAGCACCCCCATACCAATCAGATTGGAGCGATGGATGCGCTCAAAGCTGCTGGCGATAACGGCGCGGATACCGAGCAGGCGAGTGCCCTTGGCGGCCCAGTCACGGCTCGACCCGGTGCCATATTCCTTGCCGGTCAGCACCACCAGCGGTACGCCTTCTTCCATATAGCGCATGGCAGCATCATAAATCGACATCTCGTCGCCCGACGGCATATGGCGGGTAACGCCGCCCTCTGATCCCGGCAAAAGCTGGTTGCGAATGCGAATATTGGCGAAAGTGCCGCGCATCATCACATCATGATTGCCGCGACGCGAGCCGTAACTATTGAACTCGCGGGCTGGCACTTGATGCTCCGTCAGATAGCTGCCTGCCGGGCTGTCTTCCTTGATGGCGCCGGCCGGAGAGATATGGTCCGTTGTAATGCTGTCACCAAACAAAGCGATGATGCGGGCATTGGCAATATCTTTCACCGCTTCTGGTTGCATGGTCATACCGGTGAAATAGGGCGGGTTTTGTATATAGGTATACCCCATATCCCACGAATAGGTATCACCAGCTGAGGTTTTGACGCCCTGCCAATGCTCGTCGCCCTTGAACACATCGCCATAGCGCGTCTCGAACATTTCAGGCGTCACCGTAGAGCGGACAAATTCGGCGATTTCCTTGTTGGACGGCCAGATGTCCTTAAGGGTGACGGGATTGCCGTCCGCATCCTTGCCAAGCGGGTCTGCCATCAAATCAACATTCAGGTTGCCAGCGATCGCATAGGCCACAACGAGGGGCGGCGAGGCCAGGAAATTGGCGCGAATATCGGGACCTATGCGGCCTTCAAAATTGCGGTTGCCAGAGAGCACAGAACAAGAAATGAGGTCATTTTCGTGGATGGTGTTGGCCAGCTCCTTGGCCAGGGGGCCCGAATTACCGATACAACTGGTACAGCCATAGCCAACAAGGTTAAAACCAAGCGCGGACAGATCATCACTTAGCCCGGCCGCATCGAGATAATCGGTGACCACCTGCGAGCCTGGTGCTAGCGAGGTCTTGACCCAGGGCTTGACGGTCAGTCCCCTGGCATGGGCATTGCGCGCCAGCAATCCAGCAGCAATCATCACCGACGGGTTGGAGGTGTTGGTGCAAGAGGTAATCGCGGCGATCATCACATCCCCATGTCCCAGATCATGATCGCGGCCCGCCACATCGACCCGGCGATCCAATTCATCGCCCTTGCCAAACTCGGCGTCCATGACCTTGGCGAATTGTTGCCTGGCTCTGTCAAGATCAATACGGTCCTGGGGCCGTTTGGGGCCAGAAATAGCCGCGTGGATCGAGCCCAGATCAAGCTCCAGAACATCGGTAAACACGGGGTCATTGCCAGCTTCACGCCACATGCCTTGCGCTTTTGCGTAAGCTTCGACCAACACGGCCTCCTCCTTGCGCCCCGTTGCATTCAGGTAAGTGAGCGTATCATCATCAACCGGGAAAAAACCGCAAGTCGCGCCATATTCGGGGGCCATATTGGCCAGGGTTGCCTGATCTTCCAGCGACAGATGATCGAGACCATCGCCAAAATATTCCACAAATTTGCTGACCACGCCATGCTCGCGCAGCATCTCCACAACCCGCAAGACAAGATCGGTCGCAGTCAGACCTTCGCCAAGCTGGCCGGACAGTTTCACGCCCACTACTTCAGGGATCAACATGCTGATGGGCTGGCCAAGCATCGCAGCTTCAGCTTCAATGCCGCCAACACCCCAGCCCAGCACGGACAGACCGTTGACCATGGTGGTGTGACTGTCGGTTCCCACCAGCGTATCGGGATAGGCATAGGTGTCGCCATCAATATCTTTGGTCCAGACGGTGCGGGCCAGATATTCCAGATTGACCTGATGGCAGATGCCGGTTCCAGGGGGCACAACACGAAAATTATCAAAGGCTTCGCCGCCCCAGCGCAAAAATTCATAGCGCTCTTTATTGCGCTGATATTCGCGCGTCACATTTTGCCCGAACGCATCGTCGGACCCAAAATTATCCACCATCACAGAGTGATCAATGACCAGATCCACCGGCACTTGCGGGTTAATGGCCCTGGCATCGCCGCCCAGATCCTTCATGGCGTCGCGCATGGCGGCCAGATCAACAACGGCGGGCACGCCGGTGAAATCCTGCATCAGCACACGGGCCGGGCGATAGGCGATCTCATGGGTGGAGCGCTTCTCTTCCAGCCAGTCCGAAAAGGCCGTGATATCCTCTTTGGTGACCGTGCGGCCATCTTCAAACCGCAACAGGTTCTCCACCAGCACTTTCAGGGAAAAGGGCAGCCTTGAGATCCCGGTGAGACCACTTTTCTCGGCCTGTTTGAGATCGAAATAAACATAGTCCTTGCCAGCTACATTCAGCGTTTTTCTGCATTTAAAACTGTCGAGGGAGTTTTGGGGGCTTGCCATATGCTTACACTTCCTGTTTGTTCATGAAAGTTTGGTTTCGGCACTTATAGTAAGCCTGTTGACATTTGACCAGACTATCTGAAGCTTGTTCGCCAAAATGAACGGAATTTGATGAAACTTGTCGTTGAAAATCTGTCTTGTCAGCGCGGCATGCGCCCCATTTTTGCCGATCTTAGCTTCACTGTTGAAGCGGGGCGCGGCCTGCTGTTGACCGGGGCCAATGGGTCAGGCAAGACCACGCTGCTGCGCATGCTGGCCGGCTTTATCGAGGCTAATGCAGGCACCATCAAGCTTGAGGGCGGCGATGACCAACAAGAATTGGCCGAGCAATGCCATTATGTCGGCCATCACAACGGCATCAAACACAGCTTTACGGCCCGCGGAAATCTGCATTTTCTCTCGCACTATCTGCCGTCTGATAAGATCGAGGGGGACCATTTCCAGGAGGCCATCGACACCTTCGGGCTGCGCGGACTGGAAGATATTCCCGCCGGTATCATGTCAGCGGGGCAAAAACGCCGCCTTGGCCTGTCGCGGCTTGTGCTGATCAAACGCCCAATCTGGTTCCTCGATGAACCCTCCGTTTCCCTTGATGTGCGCTCGGTGGAAACCCTGGCGGGCGTCGTCTCCTCCCATATCAAAAACGGCGGCATCGTCATTGCCGCCACCCACGTACCGCTGGGCCTCGATTTTGCTGATGAACTGGTGTTGGGGAAGTAGGGAATCAGGCTGCGGATCGCCCATCCATATAGCGACCTTTGGCAAGAAGCCTTTTCAAATCGTTATGGCGATCAAGAATACTATGCAGATTTTTTTTTGTGGATTTGAAGGAAAAACCCATCAGTTTTTCAGTCACAAGACTGACATCCGCAGTCTCCATGGAGCCTAGTTGATCAAAAAGCGGCTGGAATGAGCTATCTGTTCCAAGGCTATTTTTCAATTTTTCAGCAAGAGTACGATGCATTTTTTTGGGCTCCGGTGGCCGCTTACGCAAAGACATGACTGCAGCAACGAACTGATTGATTGTAAACTGTTCGAAATTTGACAATAACTTGTCAAGGTTAAGAATATCTTTCGCTCGTTGAGATCCCGCATTGCCTTTAAGAAAAATAACAAGCAGATTCAAATCTCTGGTGATGTCGGAGATTTGATATGCTGGACTGATTTCAGCATCATTTTCAGCAACCTCCTCCGCCGTAATCTGGGCAAGCTGAGCCAAAAGGTTTTTCATGTCTTTTGAAAGAAAGCCTTTGAATAGCGGGCTGATAGCAGTCAATCTATCGGCTATATCGTCATGGCCCAGGCTACGTAGCAATTTTCCATAAGATTCGATAGATGACATTATGCTGCGTGTCTTCATCTCAAATTCCTTTTTTCGATTTCGTGCGCTAACGTATCAAACGCTGTCCGTGCATCACCATATGCACTGTTCATGAGCCCTACGCTTCCAGAAGTTCTTGCTATCGCGATAGAATTCCCCGCACATTATGGATAAGAACTTATTGTAGACCAGCTTTGCATCCTTTAAATACAGATCTTCGCTCTCTTGGTAGCTCCTCAAGGCATCTGTAATCGTATTTTCCGCCCTTGCAATTGCCTGCCTCTCAGCATTGGTTAATCTCCCCTCGTCCGTATCTCCGGGGCGATAGCCGATGACACCAGCAAATTTAATATAAGGACAGACTTCGGCTTTTTGTAGGTCCTTAACCTGCTTGATAAATGTAGAGACCGCTTCACTGCTGAGTTTATCAAGAATAGTTGGGATGAGCAAATGGGTTGACGCGCACAAGGCCTGAATGCAGGCGGTTGTCAGGCGCGGCGGAGCATCAATGATAATACGGCTATATTTGCTCTGAACAAGGGGGTCATGAAGAATATTTGCTAATTGATAGCGAATATCTTTCTCATTTTCGCTAAACAGCCATTCAATCATCAGGCGGTTTTCTGCCAGAGCAAGGTCGTAATAGGCCGGTACGATATCTAGTGGTAAACCGTCTATCATATCGTTTTTTCTTACGGGTTTCGCATTTTGCACCAGTTCAGCAGCCGTCAATTGCCCGTTGACCAAATCAGTTGCCATGGAATTAAAGCTGTCGCCTGGAATTTGTTGATTGTCTTCGACACACATCGAAGAGGCTGATCCCTGATAATCAAGGTCGATGAGCAGGACAGGTTTAGCGCAATCAGTCTCTGCCTTCATCGCATAGTACGCGGCGAGATTTGTTGCGTTGGTTGTTTTTCCCCCTCCTCCCTTAAGGTTGGCTATGACCCAGATGGGTATGCTGTCAATTAGGTCCGTGCGATAGTTTTTAGTTTGTGTTACCGGCTTAGTTAACCAAAGACCACTGCCCTCGCTTTTATGAGTGCCATGATCCGCTTGTGCAACAGCGCCAAATCCCCGTTTTAGTTTTCTATCAAGGCGTTCATTTTCAATTATTAAGTTTTTCTTGCGTGAGGCCCATTTAGAAATTACTGGCCATATAAATTTCCTCAATATCGCGCCCAATGCCAGCAATATCAATCCGATGATCACAGCGGCAACAATGGAGATGGTTAGATCTTTTTGAACAGCAACCTGAAGTTTGCAAAACCAGGTCGTGCAGTTTTGGATGTTATCCATTTTGTCCCCCCAAGGAATATACGCAACTGCTTGGTTTTTGCATTGCAGCACGGTTTTTTCAAGGGTCGTCTGGCTAACAATCTGCAGTGCACTTCTAAAATTTGGCTGATAAGCGCAATTCATTGCACCCGCCCCTTCCCTTTGCTACACCTCCCGCATGAGCCCATTTTTCACACTGATAAAACGAGATCTGCAGGTGGCGTTTCGCGAAGGCGGAGCGATTGGCACGGCGCTGGGCTTTTACCTGATTGTCGTGTCGATCCTGTCGATTGGCATCGGACCGGACCTGGCGGTCCTATCAAAGATTGCCCCGGGCGTGCTTTGGGGACTTTGTTGCTGTCGGCTTTATTATCTGTGGACCGGATTTTTCATAATGATTATGAGGATGGCACGCTGGAGGTGATTGCCATGGGGCCGCTGCCGCTTGAGCTGGTAACGGTGGCCAAGGCGACGGCGCACTGGATTTCCACCGCTATTCCGCTGGTGCTGATGGCACCGGTGCTGGGTATGTTTCTCAACCTGCCCGCTCATGGTTTTTGGGTGCTGGTGGTGTCGATGCTGGCGGGCACTCCGGCGGTGAGTTTTTTTGGCGCCGTGGGAGCGGGGCTGACGCTGGGGCTGGGACGCGGCGGCCAGCTCTTGTCGCTGCTTATTCTGCCGCTCTATATTCCGGTGCTGATCTTTGGCATTTCCGCCATGGATGCGGTGCTGGTTGGACCCGGCAATTTTTCGACCTCGTTCGCCATTCTTGGCGCCATAACGCTGGCCACCATTGTCCTCACGCCCTTTGCTGCGGCCGCCGCTTTGCGCATGAACCTGCAATAGCCATCGGACATGCGCTTTATAAACTGGCGCCCCTTTACATATCACTCTATATTCGCGTCTGAATAACTTGAAGGGATCCTCATGCCGCAAAAGAATGAAACACAGTTGAATGTCTGGGGCAGCGAGTTGTCGCCTTGCTCCATCAACCCGCTGACCGGATTTTATCGTGACGGCCAATGCGCTACTGGCGAGCAGGACCACGGGCGACATGTGGTGTGTATTGAAGCAACCGCCGAATTTTTGGCTTATTCCGCCTCAAAGGGCAATGATCTCTCGACAGCCATGCCCGAATTTGGTTTTCCCGGTCTCAAACCCGGCGATCGCTGGTGCCTTTGCGGACTGCGCTGGAAGGAGGCTCTGGAAGCCGATATGGCACCACGTCTGGTGCTTGGCGCAACTCACATGAAAATGACCGAAATCGTCCCCATCGAGATCTTGAAAAAATATGCCGTTGATCTGTGCTAGGGGACAATAAAAGCCTGCTCCACGCCCCTCCCCTGCAATGTCGCCAAGTAATTTCTTGCCCAATCGACATTAAATTTGATAAACTCACACGAACCCTTACGAGAATAAACTCCAAAAAAAAGGGAATGGGAGATACTCTAATGACGAAACGATCAGCAAATCTGCTGCTGTCAGGCATGGCAATTTCAATCTTTGCTCTGGCTGGATCAACAAGCCCGGCGATGAGCAAATGCATACAAACACACCCGATTTTTGGCATTGATGTCTATGTGGAAGACAAATATTGCGAAAAAAAACCAGCCGAAGTCAAAGCTGTTAAAAAGAAAGCGCCAAGGGTCGTAAAGCGGCAAAAAGCCAAGCCCGTGATGGCAGCAAAACCTGACAATAGAATCATGAAAATGCAATCCCTGCTCTCTGGCATGGGATATGATGCCGGCCCCGCCGATGGCTATGACGGCCCGCAAACACGAAAAGCGGCGGGAGCATTTAATCTTGCCAACGGATTGCCAGAAAAAGCCAGCGCCGGTTCAACCATGGCCGTGCTTACCATGCTGACCGGAAAACATAAATCGCCAGCAATTGCCAAGCCGGTTGCCGTTGCGGCTGCCAAAACCGTTGCTGCTCCCAAAGTTGTTGCGACTGCAAAAGCCGTTGCCGCGCCCAAAACCGTTGCCGCGACGACAAAAACCGTTGCGGCCCCAAAAATCGTCGCTGCCGCTCCCAAAGCGGTTATGGTTTCAACATCGACACCAGCGATTGCCTCGGCTCGCATACGTGATAGCAGAATTCACAAGATGCAATCCCTGCTCGCCAGCATGGGCTATAATCCTGGCCCCGTTGATGGTTATGACAAACCAGAAACAAGACAGGCAGCCGTGGCCTTTAATATTGCCAATGATCTGCCGAAAAAAGCCAGCATCAGCTCAACCATTGCGGTTCTCACCGGCCTTAGAGGAACCCCCTAGGGGCGGACCGGGGCGCGGCGAGCCGCTGTTGGTTTTTTCGCGGCCAAAGGGCCAGGACACAGGGGGCCAGGTTTCAGCGTTCTGTGTTCAGGGGCTTTGGTGATGGAAACCACGATCGCGACAATAACAAAGTTCGTCGGGCTTTTTGTGATATAACAGCCTTAGCGCTCTGTGCGCTCAAACATATCATCTGGAAACCCCATGCGAACCGCTCGACGCCAAGCTGACTGGAACCATGTTCTTTATGGCCTATTCGCCATAGCCATTTTGGGCCTGTCCTGGTTTGGCGGGCTATTTGTCGAACGCTGGTCATTGTCGAGCATCAAAACAACGGCCGTCGAGCGCACCTTGCTGTACAAGAGCACCTTGAACAATGCCATCAGCCGCCTGCGCTATCTGCCAATGGTGATTTCTCGCCATCCCGTGATCTCCGACTTGCTGGAAAAGCATCAAGGCCTCGCTGAGGCCCGCACCTATCTGTCGAGCATCAACACGGCCTCCAACGGGGCGGTGATTTATGTGCTTGATAAAACCGGCCGCACCATCGCCTCCAGTAACTGGCAACAGGCCAAGAGTTTTGAAGGCAATAATTACGGTTTTCGGCCCTATTTCAAACAGGCTCTGGCGGGACGCGAGGGGCGCTTGTTCGCGATTGGCGTGACAACCAAACGGGCGGGATATTTCTTTTCCCGGCCAATTTATGCGCGCCAGCAAACCAAAACCGTGCTCGGCGTCGTTGTCGTCAAAGTGGAGCTGGAGCAGCTGCAGTCCGAGTGGCAAGAAGGCGGCGAGAACGTCTTTGTGACCAGTAAGGATGATGTCATCATCTTGTCCAGCAATCTCGACTGGATCTATAAAACAACCAAACCCTTGTCGATCAAACCACGTGAGAAAATTGCCGCAAGCCGCATCTTCGAGGAGCAAAGCCTCGACCCCTTGGATTTCAAAGGCAGCCAACAGCAGTTTCAAGGTCCCGTGTCCATCAACAGGGTCCAATATCATGCCTTTGCCAGCCAACCCGACCAGAACGGCCTGACGGTCTATTATCTTGCTGAACTTGGGGCGGCCAAAAACGCCAAATGGCTGTCGATGATCCTGTTGCTGACCGTTGGCTTTTTATCCTTGATGATTTTTTTGTATCTGCGCGAGCGCACGCGCAAGCTGGTGCTTGACAAGGAAGCGCGCGAAGCCCGCCGCATCAAGCGGATAAACGAACAGCTGGAAGCGGAAATCAACACCCGCAAACATGTTGAAAAAGAGTTGCGCAATGCCCAAAAAGAACTTGTTCTGGCGACAAAAATGGCCGCTCTTGGCCGCATGTCGGCGGCCATTGCCCACGAGGTCAATCAACCGATTGCCGCCATTCGCACCTTTGCCGCCAGCGGTAAACTGTTGCTGGAGCGCGGCAATAGCGAGGATGCTGTGCTTGCCCTTGATGATATTTCAAAAATGACGGAACGCCTGGCGCTCATCACCGGTGATCTGAAATTACTGGCCAGAAATTCCAACGAACAACATTCCCGTGTTGATCTGCGCGTCGCTATTGCCAATTCGATGAAATTGTTCGACGCCGAATTTCACAGCAATGATGTGGCCATCAGGCGCACTATATCCGCTCATCCCGTCTGGGTTGAGGGCAGCTTGACCCGCATCGAACAGGTGTTGATCAATCTTATTCGCAATGCGCTGGACGCCATGTCAGTCCGCACCAACCAGCACCAGCTCATCGTCTCCTTGAAAGTCGAAAACAACCAGGCGGTTCTGCGTATTGAAGATAATGGTATCGGGCTCTCCAGCAAAGTCGCCGAATATCTGTTCGATCCCTTTTTTACAACCAAGCCCCTGGGCGAGGGAACAGGGCTTGGGCTGGCCATTTCTTACGGTATTGTCGAGGAAATGGGGGGCAAGCTGCGAGCCCGCAATCTTCCCCGTGGCGGCGCCTCCTTCTCGGTCCGGCTTGGCTTGGCGCCAGAACCTGTCGAGCATAAAATACTGGAGACCGCTAGATGACCAAAAATGTTGTGCTCATTGATGACGAACAGGTGATGCGCCGATCGGTTGAACAATGGCTCGATCTTTCAGATTTCAATGTGCGCTCTTTTTCCAGTGGCCATGAGGCGCTTGCACAACTGTCCGCCGATTTTGACGGTGTGGTTGTGTCCGATGTCAAGATGCCCGGCATTAGCGGCATGGAGGTGCTGGAAGCCGTCATCAATATTGATACTGACATTCCAGTCATCTTGATCACCGGCCATGGCGAAGTGGCTATGGCGGTCGAGGCGATGAAGAAATCGGCCCATGATTTCCTTGAAAAACCATTTTCCCCGGACCGGCTTTTAGAGGTCGTTTCGCGGGCCCATGATCACCGCACGCTGGTGCTCGAAAATCGCCGTCTGCGCGGCAAACTCGCTGATGTTTCCGGCCTCGCCAAACGCTTGATTGGCGATTGCAAAGCCATCCAGGCGCTGCGCAACGAAATCACCGATCTGGCCTCTACCAATGTCAATATTTTGTTGCAAGGAGAGACCGGCACCGGCAAGGAAGTGATCGCCAGAGCCCTGCATGACTTTAGCAATCGAGCCCCAAACCCTTTTACCGCCATTGATTGCGGAGCCATTGCCGCCGAATTGTTCGAGAGTGAATTTTTGGGTCACGAGGCCGGTGCCTTCACCGGGGCGATCAACAAGAAGACCGGTTTTTTCGAACACGCCAACCATGGCACCATTTTTCTGGACGAAATCATCAACCTGCCCTTGCCCATGCAGGCCAAGTTGTTGCGCGTCTTGCAAGAGCGCCAGATTATGCCGGTCGGATCCACCAAAACGCTCGATATCGATATCCGACTGGTATCGGCAACCAATGAAACCATTGACAAAGCCATCAAGGAGGATCGCTTTCGCGCCGATCTTTATTACCGGGTCAACACCATTGAATTATATGTGCCGCCATTACGCGAGCGCGGAGATGATGTCATCTTGCTGTTCGAACATTTCGTGCAAATCGCCGAACGGGAATTCAAGCGCGATGCTCCCAAAGTGTCGCCAGATGATCTGGCGAGCCTGCGCGCTCATGATTGGCCCGGCAATGTGCGCGAATTGAAAAATATTTCAGAGCGTTTCACCTTGTGGCGGGGGGCAGGCCGAGCCCGGATCAGCGAATTGGTCCAAGGCGCCAAACCCCATGAAGATCGCGGCAACGGCTCCCTCAAAGATCAGATGAACCAGTTTGAACGCGATGTCATCGCCAGCGCTCTTGCCAAATATGAGGGCAATATTTCAGACGTGATGCTCGACCTTGGCCTGCCAAGGCGCACCCTCAATGACAAAATGGTCAAATACGGCCTGGCCAAAGAGAAATATTCGGGCTAGAGTCCCATGCGCCCCGTCCCCAATCGGCGAGATTATGCCGATTTGCCCCTTCGATCAGCGGTTTATTGCCGAAATTCAATGCCGGGCCGCCCCCACAATATTGGATTTTCCTTACATATCAAATGTTTACACTTTGTTTACCAAGTTGGCCTGGACCTTGCTAATATATAGATGGGCAGATCGCCCCTAATCTCATCTTGTTCTGGGAGGAACTCATGAATAATCCAAAACGTACTCTGGGCATTGCCCTTGGCGCCTTGACCGCCGCATCGATCTTTTCCGTCTCGGTGGTCGCGGCAAGTCATGGCAAAAAACCCATGAAACCCAAACCGCAAAACTTCATCCTGGCAACCGCTTCCACGGGCGGCACCTATTATCCCGTCGGCGTTGCCATCGCCACGCTGACCAAAGTCAAATTGCAGCCGAAAAAGAAAATTGGCATGTCGGCCATCAACTCGGCTGGTTCTGGCGAAAATGTGCGCCTGCTACGCGAAAATGAAGCCCAGTTCGCCATCCTGCAAGGTTTGTTTGGTCACTATGCCGCCACGGGCACCGGCCCTGTAAAAGCCGATGGCCCGCAAAAGAAACTGCGCGCCGTCAGCATGTTGTGGCAAAATGTCGAGCAATTCGTCATCGCCAAACAACATGTTAAAACCGGCACCGTGTCGGATCTTGCCGGTCTCAAGGGCCAGGCTATGGCCATGGGCAAAAAGAACTCCGGTACCATCGGCTCCAACCGCACATTGCTCAAAGAGCTTGGCGTTGATATCGACAAGGATTACAAGCTTGTCCATGGCGGCTACGGTCCCTCTGCAAACGCTGTTCAAAATGGTAAAGCGGCTGGTATGGGCACCCCTTCTGGCGTCCCCGGCGGCGCTGTGACAAAGCTGTTTGCTGCCTCCAAAGGCAAAGTGCAAATGCTGTCCTTCACCCCTGAACAGGCCAAAAAGGCTGATGCTGGCAAAGGTCTGTGGACCCCGTACACCATCAAGGCCGGCACCTATCCAGGTCAGGACAAAGACATCAACACCATCGCCCAGCCCAACTTCCTGGCCACCAGTGTCGATGTGAATGAAGAAGCGGTTTATCTCATTACCAAAACCATTTATGAGAACCTGCCATTCCTCAATGCGATCCATAAGGCCACCAAAGCCATGGCCATCGAAAAAGCCATTGCTGGTCTGCCAGTGCCTCTGCATGCAGGCGCGGCTCGCTACTATAAAGAAGTCGGCATCAAAATTCCTGAAATGCTGATGGCCAAGTAGCTTGCTTGCATAACCAACTCGTTTGAACAAGATCGAGAGGGCGGCAGCCCCGCTCTCTCGCTAATCATTCAATGCGTGAAAAGACTTTTTGATTGCTTGTTATTATTTATGCTTTGCAAAACATGTACACTCTACACAATGTGTCATCCCCGCGAAGGCGGGGATCCATAACCACTGAGGGCGCAATTTCCCACCGAAATTCGCATCTGGTTTATGACAAAGAATGACAATTCAGGGAGTATGGATCCCCGCCTTCGCGGGGATGACATCTTCAAAACAGCAGAGCGCAAAACCCACCATGAGCGAACAAGCAGACTATCACGACCCCCAGTTTCTGACCTGGATCAGCGCCGGACTTGGCGTAGCTTTGGCCATCGGCCATATCTGGATGAATATTTTCGGCAATGTCTCGACCTTGCTGCAAAACGGCATCCACTTCGCCGGTTTTGCCCTTCTATGCTCGCTGGCCTATCCCTACTCCCCCAAAATCTTCGCCAGATTTCCCGCCTTGCGCGCCCTTGATATCTGGTTTGGACTATCGGTGGCCGCTTCCGCGATTTATCTGGTGCTGGCCGAAGACGACATCTATGCGCGCGGCGTACGCCTTGTTCCCCTCGACTGGATTGCCGGCATCATCACCATTATCGGGGCCATCGAATTTACCCGCCGCACCACGGGCTGGATCATACCTATACTGATTATCATTGCCCTGTCTTATATCAGCTTTTGGGGGGCTCATATTGGCGGCATTTTCGCCTTTGGCGGCCTGTCGCTGGAAACCTTGATGTTTCGCTCTATTTATGGCGACGATGCCCTGTTTGGCTCCATCGCCCGTATCAGCTCAACCTTTGTTTTCATGTTCATCCTGTTTGGCGCTTTTTTGCTGAAATCGGGGGCCGGACAATTCATCATTGATCTGTCGCGCGCGGTGGCCGGCCGCTTTGTCGGAGGGCCAGGCTTTGTCGCTATTATGGCCAGCGGACTGACCGGGACGATCTCGGGGTCCGCCATCGCCAATACCGCCTCCACCGGCGTCATCACCATACCGATGATGAAAAAGGCCGGGTTTCCGGGTCACTTCGCCGCCGGTGTTGAAGCCTCCTCCTCCACCGGTGGACAATTAATGCCCCCCATCATGGGAGCGGGTGCCTTTGTGATGGCCGCCACCACTCAAATCTCCTACACGCATATTGTTGCCATGAGCGTCTTGCCAGCCATTTTGTATTTTGCCTCGGTGGCGTTTTTTGTGCGCATTGAAGCGAGGCGCTCCCATGCCCACCAGCTGATGGACGAGGATGCTCCCTCCTTCTGGCAAGTCATGAGAAATGGAGGCCCTTCTTTTATCATTCCCGTCACCTTGTTGATCACTTTACTGGTCAATGGCTTTACGCCAACTTATGCGGCGGGCTATGCGATCTTGTCTTGCATTGTCGCCTCGTGGCTGACCCCCCATAGAATGGGGCCAAAAGAAATTTTTGAAGCCTTGTCACTGGGGGCTCGAAACATGATTATGACCGCCGTTTTGCTATGCGCGGTCGGCCTCATTGTCAATGTCATTGCCACAGCAGGCATCGGCAATACCTTTTCGTTGATGATTTCAAGCTGGGCCAACGGCTCGCTGCTGATTGCCTTTGTGCTGGTGGCGCTGGCCTCGCTGATCCTTGGCATGGGCCTGCCTGTGACCGCCGCTTATATTGTGCTGGGCACCTTGTCGGCCCCGGCTCTTTATCAGCTTATCTTACAATCACAAATCGTCGATTTGCTGGTGGCCGGCTCGGTTCCAGAAACCGCCAGGGCAATCTTCATGATCGCCGTGCCCGACAAGCTGGCCGCGCTGGCTGGCCCCATGAGCCAGGTGGAAGCCTCCGCCATTGTTTCGCATCTGCCCTTTGAGACCCTTGGCCTGCTCTATGACAAGCTGTTTGATCCAGCGGTATTGCTGACCACCTTATTGTCGGCCCATATGATCATCTTTTGGCTTTCTCAAGACAGCAATGTCACGCCGCCGGTGTGCCTCGCCGCCTTTACCGCCGCCGCTATCGCCAAATCGCCTCCCATGAAAACCGGCTTCTCCGCCTGGAAGATTGCCAAGGGCCTCTATGTCGTGCCCTTGCTGTTTGCCTATACCCCCTTGCTGTCGGGTGACTGGTTGAAAATGATGGAGATCTTCGTTTTCGCCCTGTTTGGCTTGTGGATTTTAAGCGCTGCGGTCGAGGGGCATTGGGAAAACCGGCTCTCAATCTTGCCGCGCCTGCTGGGCCTTGGGGTCGGCATCGCGCTGATCTGGCCCGCGCCACTGCTCATCCACATGATGGCGCTTGGCGGCTTCATCGCCCTGTTCGCCTGGAATATCAAATTCCCGGTGGTAGCGAAAAGCGCGAAAAGCGCATGAAAGTAAACCGCTTTAGAGCATCGTGCGCTCAGCCATAATGCCTCCCAGAAAACGCACGGCGCTCCAGCAGTTGAAAAACAACGGCAAATTTTCCGCCTGGCACTTTTGAGCGGCATCATGAAAGCTCTGGAAGAGTGCACGCTCGATGAATATACGGGGCCAAATCCCTAAATGGTGTCTCAATTTGCAACCATTGCTTCCCGGGCTTGACCCGGGACCCAGGGCAAGGGACGAAAAATACGGATCCCGGCCTGCAACAGGAAGGCAATCTTAATTTTCTTTTGAATAAGGCAGACCCTGGCGCTGGTCTGACCCAACAACGCCTAACCAGCGCCATCGGCGTTTTTATCGAAGGAGACGAACACCCTGTATTGGCTGGCGGGAACGCCAGGCTCGACGGGGAACGACAGGCTTTGCACTGTCGAGAAACTGCCATGCAGCTTGCCGCCTTCAATATTGACAACCACATCCAGTTTCGTGGTCTGGATTTTCTGGCTGGCCCGATCGGTCACATGTACCAGCACGGGAAGCTTGATCGCCCCTGCCTTGCCAAGTGGCCCCAGCAAGACGCGACCGGCCACGCCATATTTGACGGTGACCTGCCCGGGGGCGATTTCGCACTCACGGGCCGTTTTGGTGATTTCGCCGCGATGCCTGATGGCCAGATTGTCGCCAACCCTGCCAATTTGATAGACCGTCAACTGCGCATCATTTTGCCAAATGGAAATACGTGGACAGGCCCCTGCGCCCCCGGCCTGGACGGCTGGTGCCATCTCATTTGCGGCCATGGCAAGCGAGCGTTCTTGTGGCAGCACAGAGCTGTTAATAGAGGCTGTGGTGTCTTCCGGGCTGGAGCCACCAAACATGCCCCCAAGCTGGGTCATCGCGCAACCGCTGCTCATCAGAGTAATCGCTCCAACCAACAATAGCCGCCCGGCAAAAGAAACAGATTTCATGCTTGTTTCAGGTATGGTCCTGCACCCTCGTTCATGTGATTGACAACAATGTGCTGCCAATTGATTGCAATAAGCTCGCTATAATAACCAATTATGGTTACGCCAATCTAAACAAACCCACATTGCTTAACAAAACGGCTGTTTTTGTTAAGATCAACTTACTATCAGCTTCCCCCTGCCCGCAAGTCACCTTTGGCGTATTTTCGCCCAGCTCTATAAAACATGGTAAATATGGAGCTTGTATGTCACAGTTTTTTTTGCAAACAGATATAACGCCTCTCCGTAACAAGCGAGCACGCCCTTATGACCCGACAGGAGCCAGCCAGCCCCCCCTTGAAGATTTTACTGTGCGAACCGCGCGGATTTTGTGCCGGGGTCGACCGAGCCATCCAGATCGTTGAACAGGCTTTGCAGCAATATGGGGCGCCTGTTTATGTGCGCCACGAAATCGTCCATAATCGCTATGTGGTCGATGACCTGAAGAAAAAGGGCGCGGTCTTTGTTGAAGAACTTGACGAGGTTCCAGACGAGGGGGCTCCCGTGATTTTTTCAGCTCATGGGGTGCCAAAATCCGTGCCAGCCGCCGCCAGACAGCGCAATCTGTTTTACCTCGATGCCACCTGTCCACTGGTGTCAAAGGTACACCGCGAGGCAGAGCGACATTTTAGCGATGATCGCGAGACCATTCTGATTGGTCATGCGGGACATCCAGAGGTCATCGGCACCATGGGACAATTGCCGCCAGGGGCCGTATCGCTGGTTGAAACGGCGCAAGATGCGCATCAGTTTGCCCCAAAAACCGACGCGCAGCTCGCCTATATCACCCAGACCACCTTGTCCCTTGACGATACCAGAGAAATTATCGAGATCCTCACCAGCCGCTTTCCAGATATTAAAGCGCCTCGCAAAGATGATATCTGCTATGCCACCACCAACCGCCAGCAAGCCGTCAAAGCCATTGCCCATCGCTGCGATGCCTTTTTGATTGTCGGGGCCACCAACAGCTCCAACTCCATGCGCCTGGTGGAAGTCGCGGCCCGTTCGGGGTGCCCAAATGCCGTACTGGTGCGACGGGCCAGCGATATTGACTGGGGATCATTTGCTGGCGTAAATACGCTGGGCATATCGGCGGGGGCCTCTGCTCCTGAAGTGCTTGTTGATGAAATCATCGAAAGCTTTGAAAAGCGCTATCAAATTAGCGTAGAAACCATCACAACGGCGACAGAAGACATCGCCTTCAAGCTGCCCAGGGAACTGACGCAATCAAACTGACCCCGCGCAATTATACGGGCCCGCACCACTGAGACATGCCTGCACACTGACACTTAATTGAACCAATGGAGAATTGACCTGGCTGTCTATACGCAAATTGCCGATGATGATCTGCGCTCGTTTCTGGCCCACTATGATGTGGGGGAGTTGCATAGCTACAAGGGCATCGCCGAGGGCGTCCAGAACACCAACTATCTGGTGCGTACCTCAAAAAATTCCTTTATCCTGACGCTCTATGAAAAACTCGTGGAAACCAGAGATCTGCCGTTTTTTCTAGGGCTCATGGAACATCTGGCAACCCACAATATTTCGTGCCCCCTGCCGGTCGAAGATAAAAAGGGTCAGGTCCTCAAAACCCTGTCCGGTCGCCCCGCCGTGATGGTCACTTTTCTGGACGGGTTTTCGGTGAACCGCCCCAAACGCGTGCATTGCGGCGAACTTGGTAAATCACTTGGAGCCATGCATCTGGCAGGGGCTGACTTTGCCATGAGCCGGCCCAATGCGCTGGCGCTGGCGGGCTGGCGGCCATTGTTTGAACAATGCGGACAAGGCATGGATGACATTCATCCAGGCTTGCACGAGCTGATTACCCGCGAGCTGGATTTTTTGGAACACAACTGGCCCAAAGACCTGCCCACCGGCATCATTCATGCGGATCTTTTTCCCGACAATGTTTTTTTCCTCGACGATCATTTGTCGGGCCTCATCGACTTTTACTTCGCCTGCAATGATTTTCTAAGTTACGATCTGGCAGTCTGCCTCAACGCCTGGTGCTTTGAAACTGATAGCAGTTTTAACATGACCAATGCCCGCGCCCTCTTGTCTGGCTATGAGCAAACACGGCATTTGCAACCATTTGAACTTGAAGCTTTGCCACTGCTGGCGCGCGGCGCCGCCTTGCGCTTCTTGCTGACCCGCATCTATGACTGGCTCAACACGCCAGCAGACGCACTGGTCAATCGCCATGACCCGCGTGAATATTTGCGCAAGCTGCGCTTTCATCAGCAAATCAACAATGTCAGCGAATATGGATTTGAGACATGAGCGAGCAACAACTTTCCACTGAAGTGGTGATCTATACCGATGGCGCCTGTTCGGGACATCCAGGTCCTGGGGGCTGGGGTGCCACCATGGTGTTCGGGCCAAAAAACGGGACGGGGGAACGGCGTGAAATCAGGGGCGGCGAGCCCCACACCACCAATAACCGCATGGAACTGATGGCCGCCATCAAGGCGCTGCAATATCCAGCCCAGCGCAGCAATATCGACCTGCACACCGACAGCACCTATGTACGCAAGGGTATCACCGAATGGATCCATGGCTGGAAACGCCGCGGCTGGAAAACGGCGGCTAAAAAGCCGGTTAAAAATGCCGATCTATGGCAAGAACTGGATGAAGCCCGCACCCTCCATGATGTCACCTGGCACTGGGTCAAGGGCCATGCGGGCCACCCCGAGAATGAACGCGCCGATGAACTGGCGGGCATGGGTCTCAAAGAAACCCTGGCCGGAGAGCCCTCCCCCGAAATCATCGAAACGACTGAACCGCCTGCGCTTTCCATCGACCCCGCCTTTGAGCTTGATCATCGGTTGGCCGCAGACAGCGTTGAAATCGGCGCCCTCACATTATGCACTGTGCGCTTGATGAATGATCATCGCTACCCCTGGCTGATCCTCATACCGCAAGCCCGGAATATGAGCGAACTCACGGATCTGAGCGACGCCGACAGCCTGGTTTTGATGCATGAAATGCGCATGGTCTCAAACGCCATGGAAAAGCTGTTTCGCCCGCAAAAACTCAATATTGGCGCCCTGGGCAATATTGTTGCGCAACTGCATATTCATATCATTGCCCGCCATGATGATGACCCGGCCTGGCCCGGGCCTGTCTGGGGACACAGCCGCGCGGAGCCATATGATGACAAGCAACTCGCAAACCTTTGCACGATTATCAAGAATGTGCTGATAAATTAGCTCCGTTGCCGCCCTCGTTCGCAATGCCAACACATTCGCGCCATTATATAAAAATCCAAGCAGGCAGGCAGGAGATAAAAATGGGATTGTTTAGACGCAATAAAGCCGATCAGTTTATCAATGAAGCTGTTGAGCAGGCCAGAGGGGCCTCCGAAATCTCTCGTGCGGGGCTGTTTGCCACCATCATCTCCGCCTTTGCGCTGTTATTTTCCGGTTACAGCTTTTATGAAACCGTGGTGCGCTCTGCTGATTTTGCCTCTTATGTGCCGCCGCGCATCGCCTATACAGACCCCAATAGCCCCGACCATCCGTTCGAAGTTTTCATCGTGCCCTTGACCCTGGCCAATGATGGCGCCCGCACCGGCACCGTTTTGTCCATTGATCTGCTGGTCACCAATCCGCGCACCGGCAAAACCAAAAAGTTTTACGCCGCGCATTTTGGCACATGGGGGCAAAGCGCCAGAACCCCCTTTATGCCCGTCGCGCTCCTTGGTAAAAGCAGCTTTTCCAGACCCATGCAATTCGTGCCGCGCGCTGATGAGAAGATCAATCGCATTCTGGATTTGGAAGCCGGGGATTACGAGTTTGAATTGCGTCTCATAACAGCCTCTCCCGACAATAGCCTGTCGTTCCTCAAACCCAAGATCCGTCCTTTGCGGTTTTCCATGCAAACCATCGATATGGACTATCGCCGCTTCAATAAGACCGGCACGCAAGCCATGTGGTCAAAAGATGCCCGGCCCTCCGCAACAGGGGCACAATAGGCGCAAGGACCACCAGCACAACATTTGCTCAACGGCCCAACCCCGTGAGCATAAACACTAAATCACGCACTTAAAAAGGTCCTCTCGGGATTGATGTTTATTGCGTGTTGACAGCCCTCCCCCCTTCCCCTATTTTTTGCCCATCTGCTTCAGGTTTCCTTTTGTTTTTTCAAGAGGATGAAATGGGAAGCCGGTGCGTGTTGTTTTCATAACAGGCTATTCCGGCGCTGCCCCCGCAACGGTAGGTGAGGTTTGACAGATCATTGAGCCACTGTATCAAATGATATGGGAAGGCGGTCTGTCTGGTCGCAATTTTGACCCCTCATAAGCCCGGAGACCTGCCCGAAGCTTTACGGTTGGCATGCGGAGGGCATTGCCGGGGCTGGTGGGTTATCTTCTATACTCTCCTTGCTTTGGCTCACTCTTCTCACATCAATCCCTGGTGGCACTCAATCGCGCGGGCGGCGTGATAAAGGAAGAGTATGATGGGTATTTGTTTTCACTCCCCTTTGGCTATGAAGCTTCAAGGCTCATTGTCAGTATTAGCGCTCCTTGCTCGCGCGGATTTTATGCCAGGAGCGGCCTTATGAGCGCTGACACACAAAAAAAACACCAGACAAAAATGGCCCGCAAGAAAAAAGTGGTGGATGAGGGTATTACACGCGCCGACCGCGAACAAGGCCTGCTCTTGCTGCTCACCGGCAATGGCAAAGGCAAATCCAGCTCGGCCTTTGGCATGGCAGCGCGTGCCCTTGGCCACGAAATGAAGGTGGGGGTTGCCCAGTTCATCAAGGGCAGCTCGGACACCGGAGAAGAAAGCTTTTTCAAAACCCACCCCAACGTCACCTGGCATGTGCTGGGAGAAGGTTTTACGTGGGAAACCCAGAACCTTGAACGCGACAAGAAAACGGCTGAAAAAGGTTGGGATGTGGCCCGCAACATGCTGCAAGACCCCTCTTATGATTTGATTATTCTCGATGAGCTGACCTATCCGTTGCGCTATAAATGGCTGGATATGGACAAGGTGCTTGGGGATCTTAAAGCCCGCCCGCCCATGCAGCATGTGGTGGTGACGGGGCGCGGTGCCCTGTCAGCGCTTGTTGATGCCGCCGATACGGTCACCGAGCTAGCCGATAAAAAACATGCCTACCGGGCAGGTGTGAAGGCGCAAAAGGGGATTGATCTATGAGTTCGTCTCCCCTTGGCCCTGCCACAACAAATTGCCCGGCTCTGTTTATCGCGGCCCCCGCTTCGGGGCAGGGAAAAACCACGGTCACGGCTGCCCTTGCGCGTCATTATCGCAATGCTGGACAACAGGTGCGTGTGTTTAAGACCGGTCCTGATTTTCTTGATCCGATGATCCTGGAGCAAGCCTCTGGCCATCCCGTCTATCAGCTTGATTTATGGATGGGCGGCGAACAGCATTGCCGCGATCTGCTCTATAAGGCGGCGCAAACGGCGGACCTTATCTTGATTGAAGGGGTGATGGGCCTGTTTGATGGCGAAAGATCCAGTGCTGATCTTGCCTGCCTGTTCAATATTCCCGTCTTGACGGTCATCAATGGCAGCGCCATGGCTCAGACGTTTGGCGCGCTGGCCCATGGCCTTGCCACCTATCGCTGCGATCTGCCCTTTGCGGGCGTGTTCGCCAATCGCGTCGCCAGCGACAGTCATTTCGAAATGCTCGAAGAGAGCCTTCCCACCGGGCTCAAAATGCTGGGCTGGCTGCCTCGCAATGAAGAGATTGCCTTGCCCAGTCGTCATTTGGGACTTGTGCCGGCCAGCGAAATTGACGATCTCGACAATCGTATCGCACTGGCCGCCCTGTCCTTGAAAGACATTCAAAAACTCTCACCAGCCCCCGTTGAGTTCAAAGCCGCCAAATTGGACGCCCCCTCGCAGCGGCTCAAGGGGCTGCGTATCGCCATCGCTCAAGATGCCTCCTTTTCCTTTCTTTATCACGCCAATCTTGATTTGTTGCGCGAAGAAGGGGCTGAGCTTTTGTTTTTCTCACCGCTGGAAGACCAACGACTGCCCGACGCCGATGCGCTTTATTTACCCGGCGGTTATCCCGAATTACATCTGCAACAATTAGCCAGCAATGCCCCCATGATCGAGGCGATCCGCGCCCATCACAAACAGGGCAAACCAATCCACGCCGAATGTGGCGGCATGCTCTATCTGTTTGATCAGCTCACCAACAAGGAGGGCGCCAGCGCCAAGCTGGTCGGTCTGATGCCAGGGCATGCCAAAATGCAAAAACGGCTCTCCAATCTTGGCATGCACAAGATCGAGCTGCCCGAAGGCAATTTGCGCGGTCATACCTATCATTATTCAAAACTCGACAGCCCGCTTGAACCCATCGCCTTGAGCGTGGGTGCTCGCAAGGGGCGCACCGGCGAACCGGTGTTTCGCGATTTGCGGCTCAATGCCTCCTATTTACATCTCTATTTTCCCTCCAATCCAATGGCCGCAGCAAAACTGTTTGCCACCTCACATCAATCCATCTCAAACTAAAGGAAACCCTCATGCATATTGAACCAGGGATCGTCGATGCCGCCAAAATGACCCTCAGCTATGGAACCGCTATCGCTGCCGTTGGCTTTGCGGGCAAGCTGGCTCTTGAGACCATCAAAAAAGACGGTGTGCTGTCACTTTTGGTGCGCAGCTTGTTCACCACGATTATGGTGTTTGGTTATTTTCAGGTGCTGCCCCATCACCCCGTTGGCATATCGGAAGTTCATCTGATTATGGGCTCCACCCTTTTCTTGATCTTTGGCGTTGCCCCGGCGGCGATTGGCCTGGCCCTTGGTCTGGCTATTCAGGGGCTGTTGTTCGCCCCTCTCGATCTGCCGCAATATGGTATCAATCTGACAACCTTGCTGGTGCCGCTTTTTGCCATGTATTTGCTTGCCAAAAAGGTCATCCCGGCCAACACGGCTTACAAGGACATCGAATATAAGCAGGCTCTGGCGCTGTCCACCGCTTATCAGGGTGGCATTGTCTCCTGGGTGGCGTTCTGGGCGTTTTATGGCCAGGGTTTTGGTGCCGAAAATCTCGCCAGCATCGCCCTGTTCGGCGCCGCCTATATGACGGTTATCATTGTCGAACCCCTCGTTGATCTGGCCGCTCTGGCCGGTGCCAAAATGCTGCATGACCTCAAGGGCAGCGCCTTTGTTGAAAGAAGACTGTATCTGGCCGCCTGATCACAGCTCGCATCAAGACAAGCAAATTTATGGAGACCCTAAATCATGACCCCGGACCAAACAGACCTTCAAGCCGCGCTGGCCTCCACTCAAGCATCGGCTCGTTTCATGCCGGCGCTGGCCGCTGCGGTGATCGGCATTGGCCTTTTGTTCGCGGCTGGCTTTGCCAATTCGCAGATCCTGCATAATGCCGCGCATGACGCCCGGCATGCCGCATCCTTTCCCTGTCATTAAACCGGATCGCCCAGCCACCAAACCGGAATATCAAAATGAGTTTTTCCAAAATATTCACGACGGCGGCACTGGCCAGTCTGTTTGCTGGCATCTTATTGACTATCGTTCAGCAAATAGGGGTGATCCCCTCCATTCTGGAAGCTGAAAAATATGAGACCAGCACTCCTGCCCCCCGGGCAAACGCTGCCATATCGGTTGAACCTCGCGACCAGGGGCCTCGCGAGCAGGGTCATGGAGAGGGGCATGGAGAGGGCGCTGAAGTCGGGGCTCCGCAAGATGGAATGCAGCGCACATTATTGACGCTGGCGGCAAATGTTCTGATCGCCATGGGCTTTGCCTTGCTGCTGGGGGCAGCATCGAGCCTGCACGGCAATATACTAAGCTGGAAATCGGGTCTGCTTTGGGGGCTTGCTGGCTATGTGGTGTTTTTTGTTGCGCCCTCGCTGGGCCTTGCTCCAGAACTTCCCGGCACCGAGGCAGCGGCGTTACAAACAAGAAAATTCTGGTGGGTAGGCACCGCCGTTAGCACCGCTGGCGGGCTGGCATTGATCGCCTTTGCGCCGATCTGGCTCCTTAAAGGGGCGGGCGTCATATTGCTGCTGGTGCCGCATCTGGTTGGCGCTCCTCATCCAGCCAGCCCTGAGGCGCTGGCTCCTCAGCAACTGCTCACCACATTCATTATCGCCACAGCCATTGCCAAAGCCATTTTCTGGCTAAGCCTTGGCGGAGCCTATGGATATTTCAATCGAAAACTGATGGGCAAAACATGAATGATGAACAAGCTATGGGGATGCAAAGAGCATGAGTAAAGTATGGTTTGTAGGGGCGGGTCCCGGCGACCCCGATCTCATCACGGTGAAGGGCCGCGATCTCATTGCCAGGGCCGGTGCCATCTTGTTCGCGGGGCCGCTTGTGTCACTTGCCGCGACGCGCTGGGCCAGTGATCAATGCGAAATTGCCGACAGCAAAGGCATGACACTGGAAGAGATCACCAGCTGGCTGATTGACAAAGCGCAACGGCATGAAACCGTGATCCGCCTGCAAACCGGCGACCCCTCGCTATATGGCGCGCTGATTGAAATGGTGCAGCCATTGGATAAAGCTCGCATTGATAGCGGCGTTGTACCAGGGGTCTCATCGGCCATGGCCTCGGTCGCGGCAGCCAGCGAAAGCCTGACCCTGCCAGAGGTCACGCAGACCGTTATCTTGACCCGCGTTGAGGGCCGCACGCCGATGCCGCCGGGGGAAGATCTGGTCGCTCTGGCCAGCCACCACTGTACCTTGTGCCTGTTTTTGTCCATCACTCTTGTCAAAAAAATACAAAGTGATCTGCGCGAGGCGGGCTGGCAAAAAGACGCGCTTGTGCTGATCGTCCACAAGGCCAGTTGGCCCGAGGAAGAAGTGATTGTCCGCAGCACCATTGAGACCCTTTATGATGATTGCCGCGCTGCCAAAATCAAATCACAGGCAATGATTGTCATCAGCCCGACGCTGGGCGCGCGCCATTGGCCGCAGCTTAAAAAATCAAAGCTTTACGACAAGGATTTTACGCATCGTTTTCGTAAAAGCGTGCAATTGCAAGAGAGAAAATCATGAACACCACTATCCTGCTCGTCGGTCATGGCTCACGTTTCAAGGCTGGCAATCGAGAAATAGAAAAATTTACGCAGATCTGGCGCACCCGCAATCCCGTATGGCAAATCGAGCTGTGCTTTATCGAGTTCGCGCCCGTGCTGCTCGATGCCGGACTGGACAAGGCCGCCAAAAACGGGGGCCGGGTGATTGTCGTGCCGCTTATTCTCAATGCCGCCGGGCATGTGAAAATGGAAATCCCCCATCATATGGACAAGGCCCGCCAAAGACCTCCAGAGATCGATTTCATCTCTGCGCGCCATCTCGGTGCCAATGATAAAATGCTGGCCATTCTCAAGCGAAATCTGCGCAAGGTGATGCTGGAGATGGACATGCCCGATCCAACAACCACCGGCATTATTTTACTGGGACGCGGCTCCTCTGATCGCGACGCCAATGGCGAAAATGCCAAGCTGGCGCGCTATTTGTTTGAAGAAAGCCAGCACGAGCTGGTGGACCCCGCCTTTACGGGCATCAGCTTTCCGCGCCTTGAAACGGCTGTGCAACGCCAGATAAAGCTGGGCATGATGCAAATTTCTGTGCTGCCCTATTATCTGTTTTCCGGCACCTTGATGGAGCGCATCAAACAACAGCTGGCCCGTCTGCAAAACCAGTATCCGCAGATCAGTTTTGCTTTGGCCGATAATTTCGGCTTTGAAGATGAAATCTACCAGCTGCTTGATGAGCGCGTTCTTGAAGCCATGGCAAACGACTATAACAATGACACGGAAGCGCACTACCAGCAGCACGGCGAAAATTATCAGCACCATCACCACCATGACCATGACCATAATCACCCGCAAGAGGAGGCCGTGACATGAGCAATGTGATCACCGAACAGCTAACCAAAGCCGGGCAAAAAATCGAGCATGACAGTTTCGCGATTGTCGACCGTGAGGCCGGTGAGCGCGGAAACTACAGCGAGGCACAATGGCAGATCGTGCGCCGCATGATCCACGCCACGGCCGATTTCGAGTTTAACGGCCTTGCTGAATTTCACGGTGATTGCGTGAGCGCTGGACTTGACGCCCTGATGAGCGGAGCCGCCATTGTCGCCGATGTAGAGATGATTTGCGTCGGGCTGTCAAAACCGCGTCTGGCGCATTTTGGCGTCGTGCCGCATCATTTTATTTCCGATGCAGACGTCATCAATACTGCCAAGGCCGAAAACACCACAAGAGCCGTACAGGCCATGCGAAAGGCGCAAAATCTACGCTTGCTGGAGGGGGGCATCATCGCCGTTGGCAATGCCCCCACCGCGCTGCTCGAAATGATCCGCCTGATCAAGGACGAAGGGGTCAAGCCGGCGCTCATTGTCGGCATGCCCGTTGGATTTGTGTCAGCGCAAGAATCAAAAGACGCCCTGGCGAAGTTAACCGATATTCCCTGGATGATCACGCGGGGCCGCAAAGGCGGCTCAACGCTGGTGGTTGCCGCCCTTCATGCGCTTCTGGCTTTGGCCGAAACCAAACAAAAGGCGAGCTAGGTGGCCACTAAACCCAAAAAAAGGAAACGCGGCGATCGCACGGGTTTTACCACCGGGGCCTGTTCGGCGGCGGCGGCAAAAGCGGCCACGCAAGGACTGGCAACGGGACAAATCCCCGATCACATTGAGTGCAAATTACCCAATGGTCAGCTCGTCAAATTCGCAGTCATTGAAGCCCGACTAAATGATAATTGCGCCCATGCCGTGGTCATCAAGGATGCGGGGGACGATCCAGATTGCACGGATAAAGCCCACCTCACCGCCGATGTCTGCCTGTTACCCGATGCCAGCGGCGAAGTGCGCCTCAAAGGGGGGCAAGGGGTCGGCACCGTCACCCTGACGGGGCTTGGTCTGGAAGTCGGTGGCCCCGCCATCAACCCTGTACCACGTCAAAATATCGAAGAAAATGTCCGCTCCGCCGGAGACAAGATTTTGCAAAAGCAAGGGCTGGAAGTGACCATTTCAGTACCCGACGGCGAGATCATGGCGACCCGTTCCATCAATGCCCGCCTTGGCATATTGGGCGGCATATCTATCCTTGGCACCACGGGCATTGTGCGCCCCTATTCAACCGTTGCATTTCGGGCCAGCGTCATTCAGGGCATTGAAGTTGCCAAAGCCAATGGCGAAGATACCATCGTGCTGACCACCGGCGGGCGCACCGAACAATTCGTCATAAAACAACTATCGCACCTGCCCCCCGTCTGCTTCGTGCAAATGGGCGACTTTTTGCGCTATGCGCTAGATACCTCCGTCAAGCAAGGCATCAAGCATGTCATCATTGGCGGCATGATCGGCAAGCTCACCAAGATCGCCCAAGGGGAAACCATCACCCATGCCGGACGCTCCAAGGTCAACACGCAAATGCTCGCCGAGATCGCCAGCGAGCTGGGGGTCGATGAGGATATCTGCAAGGAAATTGGTACAGCCATCACCGCCCGTTTCGCCGTCGAACGCCTCGAACCTTTGGGGCTGGATATAGCCTTCCAGCAAGCAGTGGCCGATAAGGTCATTGATACTTTAATGGGGCGCTATCCCAATAAATTTACGTTGCAGGTTCTGGTCAGCGATTTCAAAGGCGCGCAGGTGGCGCAAGCCAGTTCACAAGGGGGCGATCAATGAACCAGCCAACGGACCAGATGTCTCTTGATGCGCCGACCATTACCCCGTGCCGTATCATCGGCGTGCATGATGATGGCGCAGCGGGCCTCACCGATCGGATGCTTGATCATATCAAAGCAGCCGATCTGGTGATTGGCGGCACCCGCACGCTCAAACTGTTCGAGACAATATTGACCAGTGATTGTCAAAGCCTGGACCTGACCGGCAGTTTGATGAAGGTACCCGGTTGGATTAGAGGCGCCCAAGCCGCTGGTAAACGCGTGGTGGTGCTGGCCACCGGCGACCCCTTGTGCCACGGCATTGCCGGTTTTTTACAATCCCGCCTATGCATTGAGGCCTTTGAAATCTTGCCGAACCTGTCGATGGTGCAACTGGCCTGCGCGCGTCTTGGCATCCCCTGGAACGAGCTTGAAATTGTCTCGGTACATAGCAAGGATGCAGGGGAATGGGACCGCGCCAGGGGCCTTGATCATGGCCTCTATCCTGTTTTGCATGCAGCGCAACATCATGACCGCATGGCCATTTTTACCAGTCCCGAAAATACACCCGACCGGATTGCCCGCATGTTGGTGGCGCAAGACCTGCAAGAGGACTTTCAAATAGCAGTGGTTGAGCATATCTTGCGTGACAGCGAGCGCCTCATTACCGATCTGACCATCAAGCAAGCTGCCGAACACCAATTTGCCGATCCCAATATGGTGCTGCTCTGGCGCGCAAAGGCCAAGCCAAATGGCGTGCTCTTTGGCTTGGCGGATGATCGCTTTGCCCAGCGCAAACCAGACAAGGGCCTGATCACCAAACGAGAAGTGCGTGCCGTCTCGCTGGCCCGCATGCAATTGCGCCGCGATAGTATCGTCTGGGATATTGGCGCTGGCTCTGGTTCTGTTGGTCTGGAAGCCGCCCGTATCGCCCGTGATGGCTATATCTACGCCATCGAAAAAAACGAGGCGGATGCAAGGATTGCTGAACAAAATCGCCGCCACCTTGGCGTTCACAATTATTGCCTCTTGCACAGTAAAGCCCCTGACGGTCTCGATCAATGGCCGGACCCTGATGCCGTTTTTATCGGTGGCTCTGGCGGCAATCTGAGCGACCTTATTCGCCTTATCATGACGCGCCTGAAACCAGATGGCACCTTGATCATGAATTTTGTCACCATCGAAAACCTGTCTGTGGCGACGGACACGCTCAAAGAGCTTGGGGTCGACTGGGACGTCACGCAAATGCAGGTGTCTCGTTCGCGCCCCATCTTGCACATGCACCGCTTTGCGGCAGAAAATCTCGTGTGGATCATCAGTGCGCAACAAAAAAAGGAGCACAGCCAATGAGGTGCGGAAAACTATACGGCGTCTCGGTAGGCCCCGGCGATCCTGATCTTATCACGCGGCGCGCTTTTGCCTTGCTGCAACAATCGGCCTATTGGACCTATCCGGTGCGCAATTCAAAAAGCCATAGCTACGCCTTGAATATCGCCACCCGCGCCGGACTTACCCCCCCGGTGATCATTGCCCGCTGGTTTTTCCCATGACCCATGATGAAAGCAAGCTTGGCAAATTTCGCCAACGAGCGGCGCAAAAGGTGCTGGAGGTGTTAAGCACCGGGCAAGACGTGATGTTTCTGGTCGAGGGCGATGCCTCTACCTATTCGACCTTTGGTCATCTGGCGCGACATGTCACCGCCATGGATGCAGACATCGAAATTGAAACCATTGCCGGGGTTTCTTCGTTTAATGCCGCCGCTGCCCGGTTGCAATTTCCGCTCACAGAGGTCGACGATAAAATGGCGGTGATCCCGGCCAATTATGGCATCGAGACCATTGATCAATTGCTCAATGAGTTCGACACGCTGGTGCTGATGAAGGTCAAACCGCTACTCGACGAGATCATCGCTTTGCTGGAAAAACGTGGCCTTGTTGAACACGCCGCCTTTATCGAAAAAGCCGGTAGTCTCGAAGAGCGCGTGGTGCGCAATGTCTGCGCACTCAAGGGCCAAACCGTCAATTATCTGTCCTTGATGCTGGTTAAAAATCCACACCGTGAACGCGGTGAAATCCTGCGCGGTTGCCGCAAAAAATCTGTGAGCACGAGCGATAAAGAAAGTGTAATAAACGCATGACCGATCCCCAGTCCCAAAAAATCGCGCTACTGGCCATCACCAAGCATGGCTGCGAACTCGTCAAAAAAGCAGCCGGCGAGCTGCCGGACGCAACCATTGCCGTGCCTATAAAATTTGCGGAAAATTTCGCGGAGTTCAAAGAGCGGCTACACGCCTATGAAGGTCCCAGCAAAGCGCAGGTCGGCGCCTTGTTCGAACAGTTTGACCAGATCGTTTTCTTTGTCTCGCTGGGGGCCGTTGTGCGGCTTATAGCCCCCCATCTCAAAGGCAAGGAAGTGGACCCTGGCGTGCTGGTGGTGGATGATGCCGCGCAATATGTCATCCCGGTGCTGTCCGGCCATGTCGGGGGCGCCAATGAATTTGCCGAACAACTGGCCGCTATTTTAGGCGCCCGTGCCGTCCTTACCACCGCCTCTGATGCGCGCAAAACCATCGCCGTTGATATATTGGGGCGCGAGCTTGGCTGGAAAATCGAAGCCCCGAAATGGAACCTCATTCGCGTCTCGGCGCATGTGGTCAATGACGAACCCGTGGCGCTGGTACAAGAATGTGGCTCAAAGGACTGGTGGAAACTAACAACCCCCTTACCCAAAAACATCCATTTGTTCGAGCGCTTTGCCGATGTAGATCTGGACGCTCACAAAAGCGTTTTGTGGATCACCCAAAAGGAAGTTCCGCAATCCATGTGGGACGACATGAAGGAGCGCCTGATTGTCTATCGCCCGCCGCAAGGACAATAAGCATGAAAGTCATCCTTGGCATGGGCTGTGATCGCGGCACACCAAAAGCGACATTGGAAGCGGCCATTGATCTGGCGCTGGCCACGATCAAACTGCCCCGTAGCGCGGTCAGTTCCCTGGCCACCATCGACAAGAAAAATGACGAGGTGGCTTTGCTGGCGCTGTCAGATGATCACGGCTGGCCGTTGCAGTTTTTCTGCGCCAGTCAATTGGCGAAAGTACAGGTGCCCAATCCCTCTGAAGTGGTGCGCAAATATATGGGCACGCCCGCCGTATCCGAAGCGGCTGCCATTCTCGCCGCCAACACTGATATGAGCGATTTGCTGGTGGAAAAATTCAAACATAAAGGAGCGGATGGCAAAAACGCCACCGTCTCCATTGTCAGACTGAAGGAACAAGCATGAGTACGAACAAGACGCCTGGCAAGATCCTGCTGGTGGGATTTGGCCCCGGTGCCAAGGAACATATGAGCTTGCGCGCCCTCGAGGCCATGGAGGAAGCCGATGTGATCATCGGCTATTCCACCTATATCAAGCTGGTAAAAGACCTGCTGGTGGGCAAGGAAATTATCCGCAAGGGCATGACCGCAGAAATTGATCGCTGTATCGAAGCCTATGACCAGGCCAAGCTGGGCAAAACCGTGGCGCTCATATCATCGGGCGATATTGGCGTCTATGGCATGGCGGGGCCAACCTTTGAGGTGTTACTGCAAGAGGGTTGGACGCCCGACAGCGACATTACGGTGGAAATCATTCCAGGGGCAACGGCACTGAGCGCTTGTGCCTCGCTGGTTGGCGCGCCCCTCACCCATGATTTTTGCTCGATTTCCCTGTCGGACCTGCTGACCCCGTGGCCGACCATCGCCAAACGTCTTGATGCCGTTGGCGCCAGTGATTTCGTCATTGCGCTTTACAACCCAAAGAGCAGCCGCCGCCATGGACAGATCGAGCAGGCCCAGGAAATCTTGTTGCGTCACCGCAAGCCAGAGACCCCCGTCGCCATTGTCAAATCTGCCTATCGCCGCCGCCAAAGCATTCAGATGGTGCGCCTTGACCAGATGAGCGGTTGTGAAATCGGCATGCTGACAACGGTGCTGATCGGTAATAGCAGCACCTTTATGCAAAATGGCTTGATGATCACGCCGCGCGGTTACGCCAATAAATATGCCGGCATTACCGGCGATGCTCTTGACGGCGAGCAAAAAGGCCGCTCGCTCTCCATGGGACTGACCGGCTGGCATGGGGTGGTGCGCGAATATATGCGCAATGGCGAGTTTCATACCCTGCGTAATGTGGCCGAACATTTCAATGCGCCACTGGGGCAAATCCTGGAGGCCATCAGCGCCGGCAGCGACGATGACAAAGCGGGCGCGTTTGATGCTTTGGCGATTGAGGGGGAGGCGCTCGCCATCATTGAAGCGGCCAAAAAATGGGGCTCGTTGCGCGCGGTTGTTCGGTCACAAGCCGGAGCCATTAGCGAGCTGACCATACAGGCCAAAGAGCTGGTGCAAAAAAACGATTGGCTGAGCATCGAGAACGAGCATTTCCATCTGCATATCAACTGGCCATCGGTCGCGAAGGTCACGCTGGTACGCCGGGACGACAGCTATCGCAGCGCCTTTTTCACCGACATTCACGGGCATGCCGTTTTCAACATATCGCTGATGCGCACCGATCAGCAATTTAATGAAGCGGCCCTGCAAGCGTTTGAAACTTTCTGGACGACCCAACAACCCAGCCCCAGACAATTGGAGACATCAGATCAATGAGTGACTTGGAAAAACCTGCCATGATGGATTATCACCGCCATATGCTGGTGTGTGTTGGCCCCCGCTGTACCGAGGAGGGAGAATCAGAAAGCCTGTTGCAAATGCTCGGCGAGAAATTTCGCGACGCGGGCATCAACAAGGGGGCCCTGCGGGTCAAGCGCACCCGCACCCATTGTTTTGCCACCTGTAAATCGGGTCCGGTGCTGTCCATTCAACCCGACGGCATCTGGTATTATAATGTCACCGAAGCCAATCTTGATCGCATCATCAGCGAACATCTCGTCAATGGCGTCCCCGTTGAAGAGCTGATTTATCACAGATCAAAAAACCTAAGCTAAGACATCATGGCCAACAGCAAGCAGATCATTTTTAGCGCCAAGGAACGAGCCATCTTGCACAAGGTGCTGGCGGCGCGCCGTGACATGCGCCATTTCATCGCCGATGCCAGTGTCGCCCCTGACGTCATGGGGCGCCTGTTTGAAGCGGCAAATCTGGCCCCCTCGGTTGGCCTCATGCAGCCCTGGCGGTTTATCCAGGTGCAAAATGATCAAGTACGCGAAGCCATTGCCGAGCTGGTGGATGCGGAAATCCAGGCCACCGCCAATGAGATTGGCGCGCGCAAAGAACAGTTTCTCAAGCTGAAACTGGACGGGGTTCGCTCTTGTGCGCAGCTGGTCGCCGTGGTGCTGGCCCCTGATGATGGCACGCTTTTGGGGCGGCGCACCCTGCCCCGTGAAATGGCTTTGTGCTCGGCGGCTTGCGCCATTGAAAATATGTGGCTGGCGGCGCGGGCCGAAAATATCGGGCTGGGCTGGGTGTCCTTGTTTGACCCCCAAAAGCTTGGCGCGCTGCTGCATTGCCCGATAGATGCGCTGCCGATTGCCCTGTTATGCATTGGGCCTGTTACTGAATTTTATGATAAACCGATGCTGGTCAACGAGGGCTGGCGCAACCAAAAGCCTCTGGAAAAACTATTGTTCACTGACCGCTGGCCGCTGGGGGGAGAGCCACAATGATCACAACCATGATGGCTATGGTCACCGCCCTTCTACTCGATCAGATATTTGGCGAACCAAAGCGCTGGCATCCGCTGGTGGGCTTTGGCAGGCTGACGGCTCTGATCGAACAAAAATTCAATGTGCAAGAACGGGCCGGGCTTGGCACCGGTCTGATGGCGGTCATTTTCCTCATTGGTCCAGCGACACTGCTCACCTTTTTGATCGCCCACTATCTGCCCTCGCCATTTTTGTTCGAGGTGCTCATCCTCTATCTGGCGCTTGGCGGGCGCTCCCTTGTGGAACATGCCGATCAGGTGCGCCGGGCGCTTACTTCTGGAAACACGGCGAAGGCGCGCCGTTTCACAAGCTATCTGGTGAGCCGCGATACCAGCGCCATGAGCGAGCGCGACATGTCGCGCGCGACAATCGAATCAACCCTTGAAAATGGCTGCGATGCGGTCTTTGCGCCCCTGTTCTGGTTCGTGATCGGCGGCGCCCCTGCCGCTTTATGTTACCGCCTTGCCAATACGCTCGACGCCATGTGGGGCTATCGCACCAAGCGCTATTTGCACTTTGGCCGGGCCGCCGCACGGCTTGATGATGTGCTCAATTTCGTCCCCGCCCGGCTCACTGCCCTGACCTATGCGCTAACCGGTCGCTTCAACAATGCCATTGCCTGCTGGCGCGCGCAGGCACCCAGCTGGAAAAGCCCCAATGCCGGCCCCGTCATGTCATCAGGGGCTGGCGCTTTGAGCTTGCAGCTTGGCGGCCCGGCGCTTTACCATGGCACCTTGCAACAGCGCCCGGCCCTTGGCAAAGGAGCACAACCAGTGGCGCAAGACATTCATCGAGGCCTCGCGCTTTTACAGCGCGGCCTCCTTGTCTGGAGCGCCGTTGCCCTGATGATTGCAGGAGGACTGTTCCTTGCTTGAACATGGCGGCCAGCTGCTTGAGGCAGCTAAAAAATATAAAATCCCTGTCCAGCAATGGATGGACCTTTCCACTGGTATCAACCCGCACGCCTGGCCGATCACCACAATTGCCCCCCAGATCTGGGGCCGCTTGCCGCAGCAAAATGATGGCCTTATGCAAGCCGCCCAGACCTATTATGGCACCAGAAATGTGCTACCGGTGGCCGGCTCACAAGCGGCCATTTCGGCTCTGCCGCGTCTGCGTCCCAAAGGCGCGCGTATCGCCATTTTGCAACCGGCTTACGCGGAGCACAAACATGCCTGGCAAGAAGCCGGTTTTGCGGTCACCAGCTTTGCGGCCAGCGATATCAATGCCGCGGTTGAGCAGCATGATGTCGTCGTGCTGATCAATCCCAATAATCCAACCGGCGTTCGTTTTGGCGTGGATGACTGTCTCAACTGGCACCGCTCTTTGCAAACGCGCGAGGGCTGGCTGATCGTCGATGAGGCCTTTATGGACACCACGCCCGAACAAAGTCTGGTGCGCTCAAGCGATCGCCCCGGTCTCATTGTCCTGCGCTCGCTAGGCAAGTTTTTCGGACTGGCCGGAGCGCGGGTCGGGTTTGTATTCGCGCATCCCGTTATCCTCACATTTCTGGCTGAATTGCTGGGGCCGTGGACGATCGCTGGGCCATCCAGAACCATCGCCCGCCAAGCCCTCACCGATCATTACTGGCAACAAAAAACCCGCCTGCAACTCGGCATCAACGGCCAGCGCCTGAAAAATATGCTCATGCAACATGATCTTGTCCCCGGCGGCGGTACCGATCTGTTTCAATGGGTGCCAACGCCAAATGCGGAACGGCTGCATGATATTCTGGCCAGACAGGCCATTTTGACCCGCCTGTTTGGCGACCCTCCTGCCCTTCGTTTTGGTTTGCCGGGCAGCGAGGCGCATTGGCAACGGCTGGAGCAGGCATTGCTGGATTGGCAATCGGAGGACCGGCCATGAGCGTTTTGATGATACAGGGCACCACTTCTGATGCTGGCAAGAGCGCCTTGGTCACTGGCCTGTGCCGATTGCTGAAAAGACAAGGCATCAAGGTCGCGCCGTTCAAGCCACAAAACATGGCGCTGAACTCTGCTGTGACCATTGATGGCGGCGAAATTGGCCGCGCTCAGGCTTTGCAGGCCCGCGCCGCCGGGATCGCGCCGCACAGCGATATGAACCCGGTACTGCTCAAGCCCAATAGCGATACGGGGTCGCAGGTGATCATTCAGGGCCACGCCATCGGCAATATGGATGCGCGCCGCTATCACCAGTATAAGCGCATCGCCATGAAAGCGGTGCTGCAATCCTATCACCGCCTTCATGAGGACTATGATGTGGTGCTGGTGGAAGGGGCTGGCAGTCCTGCCGAAATTAATCTGCGCGCCAATGACATTGCCAATATGGGCTTTGCGCTTGCGGTCAATGCGCCGGTGCTGTTGATCGCCGATATTGATCGCGGCGGCGTTTTCGCACATCTGGTTGGCACCTTGCAACTGCTCGAAGCCAAGGAACGCGCGCTGGTCAAAGGCATGGTCATCAATCGTTTTCGCGGCGATCATGGCCTGTTGCAACCAGGTATTTCCTGGCTCGAAAAGGAAACCCGGACGCCGCTCACTGGCACGATTCCCTATCTGCACGGCCTGTATCTGGAAGGCGAAGACAGCCTGACCCGCACCAACAGCACCGCAAGCAGTGATGACAGTGTGAGGATCCTCATCCCGGACCTGCCTCATTTAAGCAATCACACGGATTTTGATGCCCTCAATCTGCATCCCCAGGTCAATCTGCAATTTGTCAAAGCCAGCGACCCCATCAAGGCTGCCGATCTCATTATCCTGCCCGGCAGCAAAAATGTCCGCCTTGATCTGGCGTGGTTGCGTGAGCAAGGCTGGCAGCAGGCCCTCTTGAAACATCTGCGCTATGGCGGCAGGCTGCTGGGCATTTGCGGTGGCTTCCAGATGCTTGGGACAAGCATAGAGGATCCCCAAGGCATTGAAAGCGCCCCTGGCTCAACGCCCGGTCTGCAATTGCTGGAGATCGAAACCGTGCTGGAGCGCCACAAACAATTGCGCAATGTCACCGGCACGCTCTTGAGGTCGGAGGCAATAGTCAGCGGCTATGAAATCCACACGGGGGTAACAACCGGTCCGGCCTTGTTAAACCCCGCCCTCAAGCTGGCCGATGGTTTCGAGGAAGAGCGTGCCGAGGGGGCGCGCTCCATTGATGGACAAATAATAGGCACCTATCTGCACGGCCTGTTCGATGAACCAAGCGCCTGTCATGCGCTCTTGAACTGGGCGGGCCTCACGCAGATCACCCCCAGCCATTTCCAGCAAGAACGCGAACAACAAATCGACCGACTGGCCGATGCCATTGAAGAACATCTCGATATGGATCAAATATACAAGCTTATCGGCCTGCGAAATTCAGCAAGAGAGAGACGGGCATGAAGCAACTGATCCTTGGAGGCATGCGGTCTGGAAAAAGCGCGCTGGCCGAAAAACTGGCGGCACAAACCGGCTTGCCGGTCACCTATATCGCCACGGCAAGACCGGGGGATGAAGAAATGACAGCACGCATCAAAGCCCATCAAAACCAGCGTCCCGGCGATTGGAAACTTGTCGAAGAGCCGCTTTTCCTGGCCAAAACCTTGCGCGCGCAAGCGGCCAAAAATCATTGCCTGTTGATTGACTGCCTGACCCTGTGGGTCACCAATCTTTTGCTCCATGACGATCCAGAGCTGTTTGCCCGCCAGAAAAATGAGCTGCTTGAAATATTGCCAGATCTACCAGGCGAGATCATACTTGTCAGCAATGAAACCAATATGGGGCTGGTGCCAATGGAGGCTTTGTCCCGCCGTTTTTGTGATGAAAGCGGTCGCCTGCATCAAGACATTGCGCGGATTTCCAGGCGGGTTATTCTGGTGGTGGCCGGACTTCCACAGGTCATCAAAGAGGAGCAGATATGAGCGATACAAGCTGGCTGTCAAATTCTGTTGGCCGCCTTTGTGAGCAGAGCCGTGGACAGGCGCGGTTGCGCCAGTCAAGCTTGACAAAACCGGCGGGAGCCCTTGGCCGTCTGGAAGACATCGCCCTCGATCTGGCCGCCATGCAAGGGCGTGAATGTCCCTCGATAAACGAAATTTTCATCACTGTTTTTGCCGCAGATCACGGCGTCGCCGCGCAAGCTGTCTCCGCCTTTCCCCAGGCGGTGACGGGAGAAATGATCAAGAATTTCTCGCGTGGCGGTGCGGCCATCAATGTGCTGGCACGAGAAATCGGCGCTCATCTGGAGGTGGTGAATCTGGGCACAATCTTTGAACTGCCCTCTCTTGAGGGTGTTCTTGCCCGCGCCCTTGGCGCGGGCACCTTTGATCTAAGCATTGCACCTGCCATGAGCGCGGATCAACTGCGCAAAGCCTTGGTGATCGGGCGCGATGCCGCCAGCCGGGCAACTGCAAGCGGTGCTCATTTATTTATTGGCGGCGAGATGGGCATCGGCAACACGACCAGCGCCACGGCTCTGGCCTGCGCCCTGCTCAACCTGCCCCCGGCCGACCTTACCGGCCCGGGAACCGGCCTTGATAGCGAGGGTATCGCCCATAAAATCGGTATTTTACAACAGGCCCTGCAACGGCACGAACCATCACTTGGCGACCCCTTGGAGTGCTTGCGCCACCTTGGCGGCTTTGAGATCGCGGCGCTGGTGGGGACCTATATCTCATGTGCGCAATCCGGCCTGCCCGTGCTGGTGGATGGTTATATCAGCTCGGTGGCGGCGCTCATGGCAACAAAGCTTTCCCCAAAGACACGTAACTGGTTGTTGTTTTCACACCGCTCTCCCGAACCCGGGCACGCACTGGTGTTGGAGGCATTGCAGGCGCGCCCGCTGCTCGACCTGGGCATGCGCCTTGGCGAGGGTAGCGGGGCTGCGGTCGCGGTGCCGCTCTTGCGCGCGGCCTGTGCCCTGCACGCAGATATGGCCAGTTTTGCAGAGGCAGGCATATCGGAGAAACTTTCATGATCACTCTGTTGCGTCATGGGGAAATCAAGGGAGGCAAGCGTTTTCGCGGCACCACTGACGATCCGTTGACCCCGCACGGATTTGAGCAGATGCGCCGCGCAACCAGGCCACCTTTTTCCTGCGATCTGGTGATCAGCTCGCCCCTTACGCGCTGCGCCTCGTTTGCCAATGAACTAAGCCAGAACACATCTGTGCCTTTGCTCATCGAGCCACGCCTGCGCGAACTGGATTTTGGTGACTGGGAAGGTCGGACCAGCAAGGAAATCTACGAGACCAGCCCCAAGGCGCTAGCAAAATTCTGGCACGATCCGCAAAAATATCCGCCCCCGAATGGCGAGCGATTACTCGATTTTCGTGCGCGTGTGCTTGATGCCTTTACGCAGCTCACACAGACCTATCGCGATCAGCACCTGTTGCTCGTTACCCATGGCGGCGTCATTCGTATTCTCTTGTGCCAGTTGCAAAATAGTCCGCTCAGCGAGATATTGGAGCTTGAGGTCGGCTATGGCGCACGCCTCACATTCGCTCGCAATGACGCCGATTGCTTTGTCCGTCTGGAGCAGGACTGACATGACCCTGCCTCCTCACCCCTTGTTCATCGCGTTGCAGTTTTTGACCACTATTCCAGTGTTTTTGACAGCGCCTCCCAGCGACAAGGATATGGGACGATCGCTGCTATATTATCCGCTTACAGGATTGTTGCTAGGTGGCCTGCTCGCCGTTTGTTATGGTTTTATGTCAGCGATAATCGCCCCCTTAGCAGCCCCGCTCATCGCGGCTTTGACCCTCGTTTTGTGGGTATTGCTCACCGGCGGGTTACATCTGGACGGGCTGGCCGACAGTGTTGATGCTTTGATGGGGGGGCTTGGCAACCGGCAAAAAACCCTTGAAATCATGAAGGACCCGACCAGCGGTCCCATGGGCGTCATCTCAATAGTGCTTGTTTTATTGCTTAAATTCACGGCTCTTTGGTTGCTTTTTGCCGCGCAGAACTGGCCGGGCCTGTTGATTGCCCCCCTGCTGGGACGCACCGCATTGGTGGCTTTGTGTTTGACCACACCTTATGTGCGAGAAGGAGGCCTTGGCGCACTGATCAGCCAGCATCTGCCACGGCAAGCGAGCGTCATTGTGGTGATTGTGGCGCTGGTTATCGCATCAGCGATGAGCGGCTTTGGGGCTGTTTGGATATTGCTGGCATGTATGGGAGCATTTATCACCCTGCGCGCTTTGTTTATCTCGCGCCTTGGCGGCACCACTGGAGATAGTGCCGGTGCCCTTGTCGAGCTGACCGAGGTAACGGTTCTGGTGACAATAGCGATTGCCACCAGCCAGGTTTAATGTCTGTAGCCGAGCAAAAGCTGGTTCTTTTTTCTTTTCGTATGTTTTTTGCTGGCAATCGATCTGTTATTGCGCTTCACAATATCATTGTAAACAACGATCATGCGTTGGCAACGCAGGGGACCTGCTGGATGTTCGCTATCACCTGGTACGCGCGATATAAACCGGCAAACCTCTTCCATGCCCTTTTTTTTCAACCAGCCCTGGCGAACGCCGCGACGGATGGCAAAGGCATCGGCCGTATCTTCATCAAAACCGCGAAACTGATGCCCGCACTCGTGCGAATAGATATAGAGCTGAACGATTTTGGGCTCTTTGCGCATGTAGATCGGATTGACAATAATGAAGCCAGGATCGGTATAGGCACCGGCCCAGGTATCAAATTCGGGATCAAGAATGGCCGGGCGTCTGCCACAACCAACGCGCCTTCCACCGAGCTTCAACTTACCCGGGGGGACGTATCTGGCGACCCCGCCAGCCTCGTTAATATATTGTTGTACCGTGATATTTCCACTATAAGGGGTGACAGCCTGTGCCTGTACTTCGCTCGGTATGATGAAGTTACTTAGCGCCAAAAGCCCGGATGCAATCAATCCGGCCAATCCTGTAGATTTCATTTTTTCTTTCTTTCCAACTCGTAAAGCCCAGACGGATTCGTACCCTAGTTCTTTGGAATACTATCACAGACAAAGCCAAGTTTAAACACGAACCTGTTAAAAACGGATAACGATTTATTGAGGACTGATATTCGTCTATGTATTGGCGGGTTTAACTGGCATCGTTACCGTTTCGATTGCGCTACTAAACCGAATGATGTTGCCATCGGGGTCCTCGACATGCATTTCGCGCATACCGTGAGGCTCATCGAGCGAACCATAAACAATATCCGCTCCGGCCTCTTTGATAATTTTTTGATAGGCATCAACATCCGCGATGAAAATCGACATCCAGGAGCCGGGATGGCCCTGCCCTTTCAGGCAAAAAAACAGCTCCACCGTGTCACCAAAATAAACACTGCCAAAACTGGCAGGCTCACCCCAGTCCCAGGCTTTGATAAATTTCAGCTTGTCGACATAATAATTGAATGACGTCTCCATTTCGCTGACATAAAGAATAGGTGTCACGCTCGCCGATTTGGTGATTTTATCCATCTCGGCTTTGTTTTTGGGATTCATATCTTAGACCAGCTCGCCTTTCAGCATCTTGGGAATGGTGCCCGAGATACCAGCCGCCTCCTTGACGAACAGGTTTTTGGCAAATGGTAAATTGCCCGCCACCGTGAGCCCGAAATCACGAACCCCGCGCAATATTGTATTTTCATTTGAAAACAGGGAATTGAGCGCCACCATAGAAGCGGTAAAAGCAAAACTGTCGAACCGGCGCCATTGCTCATAGCGCTGCAATTGCGACAGTGACCCAATATCGAGCCCCAGCCGATGGGCGTCGATCAAGGTCTCGGCGAGCGCTGCCACATCGCGCAAACCATAATTAAGCCCCTGCCCGGCGATCCAGTGCATGCCGTGAGCCGCATCCCCCAAAAGCGCAAATCGCTCCTTCACATAGTCGCGCGCCACCAGCATGGTCAGCGGAAAGGCGTTGCGCGGCCCTGCCAGCGACAGCTCGCCAAGACTGGCCACCAGCTCCTCGCCCATACGCAACCGCACCTGCGCCAAAAACTCATCATCATCCATTTGTGTGACTTTTGACGCAAAGCCGCTCTGTTCGGTCCACACCAATGAGACGCGATTATCGGTGAGTGGCAGCACGGCAAACGGCCCAGAGGGCAAAAAATGCTGCACGGCACGGCCCAGATGTGGCTCGCTATGGGCAATGGTCGCCACAATCCCCCATTGGCTGGCGGGCCAGTCGATGGTTTGAATTTTTGCCACCTTGCGCAGATTTGAGGCGCGGCCATCGGCGGCGACCAGCAGGCGCGCACAATGCGTTTCGCCCGTTTTCAATTGCACCTCGACCTTGCCGCCTGATACCTCAAAACCGCTGACATCGACCGGCGAAATAACTTTTATATCATCGCGCGAGGCATACACCTTGGCGAGGGCGGCACGCAAAATATGCGCCTCCACCACATAAGCGGCTGGCTCGCCGTTTGGCATTTCATTGTCCATATGCAACAAGGTTGGCCGCAGCACCTCTTGCAGCTTGCTGTCTGTAATATCAACCAAGGTCATGGGCTGGGCCAGCTCCGCCACCTGCTCCCAGACGCCCAACAGTTGCAACAGGTTTTTACTGGAAGCCGAAAGCGCAAAGGCCCGCCCGTCCATTTCAGGAGCAAGGCGATCTTGCGGCCCCTCCATACTCAACACCGTCACAGACAGCCCGGTGTCTTGCGCACCGCCACGCAAGGCCAACGCCAAAGGCAGGCCGGTCAGGCCGCCGCCGACAACCAGAATATCGCTCATTTGATGGTTGCTCATGGATCAATCCTAGTTTTTTGCTCATGCCCTCTTTATATATAAGCGGCAGAACGAGAAGAAAACCAGCAAGAAACCCTCGCTAAGTGAAAAAGCCAAAACAGGGCGGCAACATATCATGGCAAATGAAAAAAAACCGGCCCCACAGTCCGCCCCCAATCGGGCAATGGGTAAACTCGTAGAGACGTTGCAACTTGAACGCCTGGAACAAAACCTGTTTCGCGGGCGCTCCCCTGATGATGGCTGGCAGCGGGTGTTTGGCGGACAGGTGGTGGGGCAGGCCTTGCGCGCCGCCACCCATACCGTCAAAGACCGTTACGCCCATTCCCTGCACGCCTATTTCATGCGCCCCGGCGATCCCAAAATTCCCATTATCTATGAGGTTGAGCTGACCAGAGACGGGCGCAGCTTCGCCACCCGCCGGGTCATCGCCATTCAGCACGGCAAACCGATATTTACCATGAGTTGCTCATTTCATATGGAGGAACCAGGCTTTACCCACCAAATCGACATGCCCGATGTGCCAAGTCCCGAGGAGTTGCCAGGCGAAAACGAATTGCGCGACAAGCTGCTGCAAAAAATGCCCGACCTTATCGGTGCCTACTGGCTAAAGGACCGCCCCGTGGAAGTGCGCCCCGTCGATATCAGCCGCTATCTGGATCCGCAAAAAGCCAGCCCCGTGCAACATGTCTGGCTGCGGCCCACCGGGGCCCTGCCCGATGATCTGGCCATCCATCAGTGCGCCATCGCCTTTGCCACCGATATTTCCCTGCTCGATACGGCGCTGGCCCCGCATGGGCGCACCCTGTTCGACCCACGCCTTGCCATGGCCAGCATTGACCATGCCATGTGGTTCCACAAACCGGCGAAATTTGACGACTGGATGCTCTACAGCACCGACAGCCCGATGGCCCACGGCGCCCGCGGCTTCACCAGAGGCACGCTGTTTACGCGATCCGGCGAACTGATCGCCTCGGCGGCGCAAGAAGGGCTGATCCGCGATGTTGGCGATAAGGGTTAGGTTGGCAAAGAGGGGGTAGGTTGCGGGAAAAAGCCCGTCACCCCAGCCAAGGCTGGGGTCCATACTCCCTGTCGTAGAGATCCACGCGGCAGACTATTTTCCACTTGCTCAAACCTGTGGTTATGGATCCCCGCCTGCGCGGGGATGACAAGAGGAAGTAGCGGACAGCTCCAAAGACGTGCGATGGATCCCCGCCTGCGCGGGGATGACAAAGCGGGATGGATGACTGGCAATCCCGGTAGGGCGTGCATCCCCGTCGAACCCGGTCCTCATGAAGATTGGCGCGGGGATGACGAGTTTTTGTGGCTGAACGTTTAAGACGAACTAACCGCTCCCGCACCGCGTGATGAAAAAACATTCATTTTTATGATTCTGACTTATTTTTGTGCAGACTCAAAGAAGTTTCCTGCTCCCGCAAAAGTGGAAATTCATTTTATCCCATGCAAATCAACACGTTAATAATTTATTAACAAACTGGCACAGCTCTTGAACTTAAAGAGGCAGCAGGACTCCCATTCGGGGAAAATGCCACTCATTCGTCGTGGAGGGGCCGGAGCCAATCCGGCATCACGATGGTCAACATTGTACGGATTTAACAATTGGGGAGCGAGTGTCATGAAAATGGTTATGGCCATCATCAAGCCATTCAAACTGGACGAGGTGCGTGAAGCCCTCACCGACGCTGGAATTGAAGGCATGACGGTATCTGAAGTCAAAGGATATGGGCGCCAAAAAGGTCACACAGAGATTTATCGCGGCGCTGAATATGCCGTGTCATTCCTGCCAAAACTCAGAGTAGAGGCCATCGTCGCCAGTGATGATGTGGACAAAACCATCAATGCCATCGCCAGCGCCGCCAAAACCGGCCAGATCGGCGACGGCAAGATTTTTGTACTCGATATCACACACACAATGCGCATTCGAACGGGTGAAACCGATCAGGACGCACTTTAATAAAACGAAAGAGGGAACGAACGAAAATGCGTATCAATTCTTGGACCCGCAAACTGGGTAAATACATGATGGGAGCAGCTGTCTTGTCAGCCGCTTCGCTCATGTTACTAGAGCCAGCACTTGCTCAAACGGCCGCCAAAGCACCGCCGGTGAGCCCTGGAGTCGCCAATATCTTCAATACATTGCTGTTCCTGGTTGGCGGTTTTCTCGTCATGTGGATGGCCGCTGGCTTTGCCATGCTGGAAGCGGGCCTGGTCCGCACCAAAAACGTTGCCATGCAATGTACCAAAAACATCGCGCTCTATTCCATCGCCGGTCTCATGTACTGGGGGGTTGGTTACAGCTTGATGTATACGGGCGTCGATGGCGGCCTGCTGGGCACCTTTGCTCCCTATAGCTGGCCTGATGCCGGTAAGGGCGTCATTGGAGACGGCAGCTACTCCGTCGCCTCTGACTGGTTCTTCCAGATGGTGTTTTGCGCCACAACTGCTTCCATTGTTTCTGGTACGGTTGCCGAACGCGTCAAGCTTTGGCCGTTCTTGCTATTCGTTGTCGTCCTCACGGGCTTCATCTATCCCATCATCGGGGCTTGGAAATGGGGCGCAGGCTGGCTCGCTTCTGGAGCAGACACCAGCTGGATCAAATCCTTCGCCGGGGCCGAATTCCAGGATTTCGCCGGATCAACCCTTGTTCATTCAACTGGTGGCTGGGCGGCTCTCACAGGCGCTATCATCATTGGTGCCCGAACAGGAAAATTCCAGTCCAATGGCATGATCCATCCGATCCCAGGGTCCAATATGGCTCTGGCCACCCTTGGTACCTTCATCTTGTGGCTTGGCTGGTTCGGCTTTAACGGTGCCTCGCAATTGGCCATGGGCACCGTCTCTGATGCTGCCGACGTGTCACGCATCTTCGTCAATACCAACCTTGCAGCTTGTGGCGGTGTGGTCGTTGCGATCATTCTCAACCAGCTGATTTATGGCAAAGTTGATCTGACCTTCGCCTTGAACGGCGCGCTGGCTGGCCTGGTTGCCATCACCGCCGAGCCTTTGACCCCGGATCCTGCCTGGGCCATCATCATTGGTGGTGTTGGTGGTGTCATCGTGGTCTTCACGGTACCGCTTCTCGACAAGCTGAAAATTGATGATGTGGTGGGAGCCATCCCGGTTCATCTGATTGCCGGCATCTGGGGCACCATGGCGGTGCCGCTGACAAATGATGGCTCAACCTTCCTTGCCCAAGCCATCGGTGTTGGTGCAGTGGCTGGCTTTGTCATCGTCGTCAGCTCGGTTGCCTGGCTGCTGCTGAAATATACCATTGGCGTCAGACCATCGCTGGAAGACGAGGCAATGGGTCTTGATAAAGCCGAGGTCGGCCTTGAAGCCTATCCCGAGTTTGGTTCTGGATCGCAAAAGTTCTAAAGCATAACAAACCCGAAAAACAAGAGTGCCCGCCCCGCTGGGCGGGCACTTTTTTTATCCCTTTGCCGGTCATCTGCCGGGCTCAGAACCAGATTTATTCACAGTTCTTGTGGACAAATGGTCGATAACAAAAAATAACCATTATTTGCTCCCAACACTATTTTCGCACTAAAGAAATGAAATAACTGAGTTTTAGTGCGCACCAGGACAAATCCCACAAGGAAAAAACGTCATTTACTAATATTTTCTTGCAAACCCCTTAGGTGCGACATATTGTAGCAACAAGGAATGTCGGCAAGGATCTTCAACAACTTGCACTTGCTGGGTCCCTTGTTGTTTTGCGTATCTCGACATGCCTATTGAAAAGACTTCGCGTATTGCGGGTTTGAGAAGGAAAGGAGAGCTACGATGAAATCGGATAACTGGTTAATACTTTGGTCAATCTCCGGACTATTCGCGACTATTACAGCCGGATATGTGCTGGCAAGCCTGACCTACTAACAACCGTCCCCCCGACGCAGAATAATGGGTGATATCCAACCAATACGGGTATCACCCACTTTTTATGAACGCTGCTTTTACGCTTTGTGCTCTGGACCATTCAACATGATTTCGAGAGCCATGGCTCCTTGATCGCCCCCCTCTTTCATAAAAATCCTTTGCGCTTCACCTGCCAATTCCCCTAAAACAATCAAAAACCATAAGAAAATCGGGAATAAATAGAAATAAATTTGAGGGGAGTTTTCATATTATGGAGACGAGTTCTGCTTCGCTGGTGGGCGTCGATGTGTTTTTTGTCCTGCTGGGAGCCATTTTGGTGTTTGCCATGCATGCCGGCTTTGCCTTTCTTGAGGTTGGCACGGTGCGCCACAAGAACCAGGTCAATGCGCTGGTCAAAATTCTGGTCGATTTTGCCGTCTCCACAACCATGTATTTCTTCATCGGCTATACAATCGCCTATGGCGTCAATTTCTTTTCCGATGCCCAATCGCTCTCGGGCGGCGGGGAGGGCTTTGACAATCAGGGCCTCAGCCTTGTCAAATTTTTCTTCCTTGCAACGTTTGCCGCCGCCATCCCGGCCATCATCTCGGGAGGGATCGCCGAACGGGCCAGATTTTGGCCGCAAATCGCCGCCACCGCCCTCATTGTTGGTCTCGCCTATCCTATCCTGGAGGGCGTCGTCTGGAATGGAAATTACGGAATACAGGACTGGATGAAAGCCACCTTTGGCCATCCGTTCAGGGATTTTGCCGGCTCGATTGTCGTGCATGCGTTTGGTGGCTGGATCGCCCTTTCTGCCGTGTGGGCGCTGGGGGCTCGTCAGGACCATTACAATGCAAAGGGTAAAGTCGTCGCCATCCCGCCGTCTTCGCTGCCGTGGCTGGCGCTTGGTTCGTGGCTTTTGTGCATTGGCTGGTTCGGCTTTAACGTCATGACCGCTGGCTCGGTCAAGGACATTTCCGGGCTGGTTGCCATCAACTCCTTGATGGCCATGGTGGGCGGCATTTTAACCTCCTTGATTGTCGGCCGCAATGATCCAGGTTGCATTCACAATGGCGCCTTGGCGGGCCTTGTTGCCGTTTGCGCCGGGTCAGATATCATGCATCCCATCGGCTCGTTCGTCGTGGGCGGCGTGGCGGGTGCGCTGTTCGTCTATCTGTTCCAGAAATGCCATAATGACTGGAAGCTTGATGATGTGCTGGGGGTCTGGGCTTTGCACGGCATGTGCGGATTGTGGGGCGGTATCGCCGCTGGCATTTTCGGCCTCAAAGCGCTGGGCGGTCTGGGTGATGTGAGCTTTGGCGCCCAATTGATGGGATCGCTGGGCGGAGCCGCTTTTGGTGGTATTGCCGGCCTGTTGATCTATGGCGAACTCAAACGCCTTGTCGGCATTCGCCTGACGCCCGAAGAGGAAACTATGGGCGCCGACCTCGCCATCCACAAAATCAGCTCCACACCAGAGCATGATATTACCAGATAGGAAATATATGCCCTAGCGGGCAGGTCCTTGCGGACAGAAAGCTTACGCAGCTGGCAGCAAAGGGCAAGCCCCTTGCATCCCCCACTTATAGGTGGGTTCCAAGGGATCATCCCTTGGTGCCTGCTGCACAAGCAGCCGTCCAGCGAGGACATTTCTTTCGATCTATTCTATTCCTTTTCCCCGCGCATGGGACGGGACACAAGCCCCTCAATGGCGGCATCGACGCTAAGGGCTGGATAGTCATAACCCTCGACACCGCCCCAGATGATATTACGCACGGCTTCGCAGATCGGCATTTCGATGCCTTTTTCGCGGGCAATTCGGGTGACGGGAATGGCTGTGTACATGCCCTCGGTGACGCTGTTGCGCGCCGCCAATATCTCACTGACACTGCTGCCTTCACCCAGCGCATGACCAAAGGACATGTTGCGAGAGGTGGGCGACGAGCAGGTCAGCACCAGATCCCCCAGCCCCGACAAACCATCCATGGTTTGGCGTTTGGCACCAAAGGCGAGGGCAAAGCGCATCAGTTCTGCAAAGCCTCTGGTGATCACGGCAGCATGGGCGCTTTTGCCAAGCTGCTTGCCCTCAACAATACCCGCCGCGATGGCCAGAACATTCTTGATGGCACCGCCGACCTCGACGCCCATCAGATCTTCTGACAGATAGACCCTGAAATTTCTATGGGCGATGGCGACTGCGAGCTGTTCGCCAAGCCGCGTATTTTCACAAGCAAGGGTGACAGCAGCGGGGAGACCGCGCGCCACTTCGATGGCGAAACTTGGCCCCGACAAAGCCGCTAGAGTGGCTTCTGGCAGGGCTTCTTCCAGCACTTGGGTCAATAATTTGCCGCTGTCCTGCTCTATCCCCTTGGAACAGATAACGGTTGGCGTCCCGGGCCTTAAGTGAGCAGCCAGAGCGGTTGCGGTACCGCGCATGAACTGGGCTGGCACCACCATCAGCAAGGCATCATTGCGGGCTATTTGCGCGAGATCATTGGTCGCCCTGATCGAGGGGGCGAGATGGACGCTAGGCAGGTAAACCTTGTTTTCGCGATGCTCCGCAATGGCCAGAACTTCTTGCTCTTCATGGGCCCACAAGGTCACATCGCGCCCGGCCAAAGCCAAAGTCTGCGCCAGCGCCGTTCCCCAGGCCCCTGCCCCCACAACACCGATTTTCTGCAAGCTCATCTGTTTCTCCTTTAGCTGATCAAGCTTTTATGCCAGCGCCTGATACCCGAGGGGCCGTGTCATCAAGTGGCCAGCGGGCGCGCGCCGATAGATCAAGAGCGTGGATGTTGCCGCGCACCAGATGCTCAAGCCCCGCATAGGCAATCATCGCCGCATTATCGGTACATAAATCAACCGGCGGCACATCAAACGCAAACCCCTTGTCTTTGGCAAGTTGCGCCAAAGCTTTACGCAATCTTTGATTGGCAGCCACCCCGCCCGCCACCACAAGCCGACGCGGCGCCTTATCGGCCATTATACGTTCATAGGCCTGCATGGATCGGGCAACCCGGTCAATAACCGCTTCACTGGCGGCCCGCTCAAACGAGGCGCACAAATCCTTGATATCTTGGTCAGACAATGGGGCAAGCTTCATGGCCTGCTGACGCACCGCCGTTTTAAGGCCCGAAAAGGAAAAATTAAGCTCCGCGCGCCCCTTCATGGGACGGGGAAAACAAAAACGCTGATCATCGCCCAGCAAAGCCATGCGCGCCACTTGCGGCCCGCCGGGATAATCCAGCCCCAACAGTTTGGCAACTTTATCAAATGCTTCGCCAAGCGCATCATCCACCGTTGTACCCAGCCGCTCGTAACGCCCCACATCATGAACGATCTGCACCTGCGTATGCCCCCCGGACACCAGCAAGAGCAGATAAGGCGGTTTCACCCCGTCACTTAGCCCCGGAGTCAGGGCATGGCCTTCCAGATGATTGATACCGATCAAGGGGATGTCGCTGGCATAGCAAATGGCCTTGGCGGTCATCAGCCCCACCATCAGGCCGCCAATCAGCCCGGGACCAGCCGTCACCGCCACCCCATCCAATTGCTCAAAGGACAGCCCCGCCTCTTGCATGGCCTGCTCAATCAGCTTGTCGAGCAATTCCACATGGGCGCGAGCGGCAATCTCGGGCACCACGCCGCCAAAGGCTTTGTGCTCGTCAATCTGCGAGCGCACCACATTGGACAAAATGCGCGCCGACCCGTCAGCCAAGCGCTCGACAACGGAGGCCGCCGTTTCATCGCAACTGGTCTCGATGCCAAGAACACGGAGCGTTTTGGGCTGTTTTTGCGAATTGCTCATGGCGCTCTTGATATGCTTCTCTCTCTAACAGTCCATTCCAGCAGGAAAGCTCATTGCCTTTGTGTTAAATGTTGGTCTAAATGCACGCAATAGCTAATTCAGTTTCCGCCAAGGAGAAACAGACTTGCCCTCAATAGATTTCCCGGCTGATCGCCCTATTCGCATCGGTACCCGCTCAAGCCCTTTGGCTCTGGCGCAAGCCCATGAGACCAGATCCTTGCTCATGCAGGCCCACGGACTGGCGCAAGATCGCTTCGAGATCATCAAAAAGACCTCGGCGGGGGATCGTATTCAGGACAAGGCCCTGCGCGATTTTGGCGGCAAGGGACTGTTCACCAAGGAAATCGAAGAAGCCCTTGGTGACGATGAAATAGACCTGGCGGTTCATTCCATGAAAGATGTGGCAACCCAATTGCCAGAGGGGCTGATCATTCCGGCCCTGCTAAGGCGCGAAGATGTCCGCGACGCCTTTATCAGCTTCAAGGCGCCAAAACTGATGGACCTGCCACCTGGTGCCGTAGTTGGCACCTCAAGCCTGCGCCGTCAGGCCCAGGTGCGCCGGCTGCGCCCGGATCTCAAAGTCATCAATTATCGCGGCAATGTGCAGACCCGGCTGAAAAAGCTCGATGGAGGGGTTGCGGACGCCACCCTGCTTGCCAATGCCGGCTTGCGGCGGCTGGGATATGAAGACAAGATCACCTCGCTCATCGAAACAAAGCAGATGCTGCCCGCCGTTGCGCAAGGGGCGATTGGCTTGCAAATCCGCGAGGACGATACGCAAATGGCTGCGCTGATCGCGCCGCTCAATCATCAACCCACTTATGATTGTGTGATGATGGAGCGCGTCTTTCTGGGCCGCCTTGATGGCAATTGCCATACGCCGATTGCTGGTCTGGCACAGCTTAACGGCAGTGACATCAGCTTTCGCGGCATGATCTTGTCGCCAGACGGGGCGCAGGCTCATGAAACCAGCCGGCGTGGACCACTTGAGGACGCACAAAAAATGGCCCTTGATGCGGCAAATGCGTTACTTGCGGTCGCTGGTGCCGATTTTCTAACCACGTCATAATTGCAAAAGGACGCGAGAAAATGCGCTATTTGATCACGCGTCCCCCGCAAGATAGTGCTGATATGGCATATCTTTTCGAGCGTCTGGGCCATCAAACGCTTATCTCCCCGGTCCTGCACGTCAATTGCCTGCAGCCCACCTTGCCAAACGCCGCCTTTTTGCACGGACTGATCATCACCAGTCGCAATGCCCTGCGCTGTCTGGAAAAATTGGGTACTCTGCCAGATTATCATGAGCTGCCTTTGTTTGCCGTTGGTAAAAGCAGCGCTCAACTCGGTAGGCAATATGGCTTCACAAAGGTCGTAGAGGGCCCCGGACGGGGAAGCGATCTCGTCCCCATTCTCAAAGCGGCCTTTGTGGGCACCCAGCACCCCCAGATTTATCACCCTTTGGGAGCCAAAAAGGCCTTTGATCTTGGCCCACCACTGGCGCAAACCGGCATCAGGCTGATCGAGCAGATCGCCTATGAAACCAGCCCGGCCAACCGGTTTACGCCCGAGGCCCTGGATGCCCTCACCTCAAAAAAACTTGATGGCATTGTCTTGATGTCCCCCCAAACGGCCACATATTTCCACGCGCTGATCCGCCAGCACCAGCTCGAAGAGCAAATGAGTGAAATATCCTGCCTGTGCCTGTCGGACAATGTGGCCAACGCGCTTGATCAAATGCCCTGCAAACGCAAGCTCATTGCACGAAAACCCAATCTGCCGGGCATACTTGACCTGATCGGACTTTAGCTCATAAACTCATATTATTGATGCAACACCCCCTAAATGGATCATTGCTGTTTACCATATAAGTGAAAATGGTCTATAGAGAGTGAGAAACGATATTCCGCGTTCCAAGCTCTGGTGAGGCATGAAAAAAAATACCCCCCGCGCAAGTTCAAAACGCCCAACCGCGACCCTCAATCTGAAAGCCACTGAAGTCAAAAAAGACCCCCCTGCAAAGGGCGATGACAAGACCACTTCAAGCGCCAGTAAAGCGGCCAGCACCAGCACCGCATCGCACGCCAAAAAGACCAGCCCCAAATCAGCCAGCGGCCAATCAGCTTCGGGCAAATCAACGGCGGCCAAAACAGGTGCCAGCAAAAAACCACCCTCTGGCACACCGCCCCAAACACCAAAAGCGACTGCCTCCTCAGGCGGGGCAGGCTTTTTCTCTCATCTGGCCGCCTCCCTGATCGGTGCCGTGCTGGGAATTTTTGGACTGTCTTACGCCAGTAACCAGAATATGTTGCCACAAGCTGTGCAATTGGGCGGTGGCACCGCCAAGCAATTGTCGGTGCTGGTCGGCAGAGTAGGCTCGCTTGAACGCGCCACCAGTTCAAATGATGCCAACTCCCTCACCAACCAGATTGCCCAGCTCAATGACCGCCTCGACACAACACAGGCGGAACTTGGTGGCGGCAAACAAGGCGCCCCAACCCTGCTCCAAAAAGTCGCCCGCCTGGAGACCATCTTGTCTGATCTGGAAACAGCCGCCAAAACCGGCAAAGGCGGCAAGCTGGCCGGTCTGACAGCGGTCACCCGGCAGCTCGCAAAGTCCAACAAGCAGACCGTGGCGCTCAATAGCGAGTTCCTCAAATTGCGCGAGGCACAAAACTCATTTCGCGAAGACCTCACCAGTATCCGCAGCGCCCAGGCCGATTTTACCACCGCCAGCGCCAAAACTCCAATGAGATCGCCGCTATTCGCAACGCCAATGCCAAAATGGTCGCCGATGCCAGCCGTCCGCCAGATGTCTCTGCGCAAATTAATCCCGTGGTCGCCAGGCTTGGAGAGCTCACCGCAAAAATTGACGGTGTCTTGAACCGAGAAGCCGGGTCGATCGCCGAGGGACGCAATATTGCCCTGGCTTTGTCGCTGGGAGAATTAAAACGCGCTGTCAATAAAGGGGTGCCTTATCAGGCCGAACTGGCCCGCGTACAACCCCATGCCCCCAAAAGTCTCGACCTTGGCGTGCTCACCCAATATGCCAGCAAAGGCATCATTACTCATACCGCCTTGCGATCTGCGTTTGCGAACATCTCAAGCAAAGCGCTGGCCTCCGAACAGATGGCAAAATCTGGATCCTTCATGGATCAGATCCTGGCCAATGCCAAAAGCATGGTACAGGTGCGGCCAACCGGACTTGTCGAGGGCGATACAACCGGCGCTGTTTTGTCTCGCATGGAATACAAGCTGGATCGAGATGATCTGGGCGGCGCACTCAAAGAAGGCAGCGCCCTGCAAGGTTCCGCCAAAGATGTCATGCAATCCTGGCTCGCCAAGGCGCGCTCAAGAGCTGAAGGCGACGCCGTGTTACGGGCCCTTGAAGACAAAATTCGCAACTCGCTTGCGGGCGGCAAACCCAAAGCCAAAGGATAAGATTTATGTGGCGGATCCTGCTCTTTTTCATTGCTGTCACCGGCACGGCTCTTGGTTTTTCCTGGCTGGCGGACCGTCCTGGAAAAATCAATCTTGTCTGGCAAGGGAATGTCTATCAAACAGAACTGATGACCGTGGTGATCGGATTTCTGGTGACTTTTTTCACCCTCATGTTGTTGTGGTGGCTGATCAAAAACGTGCTGTTTGCGCCGGGAAAAATGTCCCAGGCCATGCGTGTCAACAAACGTGAAGAGGGCCTTGAAGCGGTGTCGCGCGGGCTCATTGCGGTGAGCGCCGGGGATGCCGCACTGGCGAAAAAGCTGGCCGCAAAAGCTGGCCGCAAGTTGCAATCTGACAGCCTCACCACCTTGCTCAAGGCGCAAGCAGCGCAACTTTCTGGCGATCGTAACTCCGCAAGAAGGCTGTACGAGGCCATGCTGGAAAATCCCGAAACTGAAGTCGCTGGACTGCGCGGTCTCTACCTTGAAGCACGCCGAGAAAAAGAAATCGAAGCGGCCCGCCAATTCGCCCAAAAAGCCGTGCAGCGCAATCCGCAACTATCCTGGTCCTCGCAAGCCTTGCTGGAGATCCAGTCGCGTTCGGGGCAATGGACGCAAGCACTCGAAACCCTGGCTCTGGCACGCAAACATAGCAAGATCGACAAGAATTCTGCCAACCGACAACGGGCCGTCCTGCTCACCGCGCAGGCGCTTGAGAATGAGCAGAGCGAAATGGACATGGCTCTTGCGCAAGCTCTTGAAGCCCACAAGCTGGCACCCGATCTGGTACCAGCTGCCGATGTCGCGGGACGTATTCTGGCGACGCAGGGAAATGTTGGCAAAGCCTCCAAGATCATATTGCAGACCTGGGAAATGTCGCCCCATCCAGATCTCGCTTTGACCTATGCCCATGCGCGCCCGGGCGACAGTCCACGTGACCGCTTGACCCGCGTCCAGCAACTGGCCGCGCGCACCCCGCATGACAGGGAAGGAGCCATTGCCGTCGCGCAGGCGGCCATTGAAAGTCATGACTGGGGCGAAGCGCGAACAGCTCTTAAAGCGGTGCTCAATGATAGGCCCTCGGAGCGCGTTTGCACCTTGATGGCACGCATTGAAGGCGGTGAATTTGGCGACAAGGGGCGTGTACGCGAATGGCTGGCGCGCGCCGTTCGAGCGCCGCGCGACCCCTCCTGGACTGCAGATGGCTATGTATCGGAACATTGGGCTCCCGTTTCCCCCATCACCGGCCGGCTGGATGCCTTCGAATGGAAAGTACCAATCGAGCGACTTGAACATAGTGATGACGAGTTGCCCTTCGAGGAATTTATTCCTCTCAAAGCCGAGATGAAGGCCGAAGAAGCGACGCCCGACAAACAACCAGAACCATCCCTTGTCCTTCCAGCTGCTGGCAGTGTCGTGGTGGCTGAAGAGGATCTGCAAACAACGAGCACTAGCGACAAACCATCAGAACCCTTGACTGATCCCCAACCTGCCAATGACCAGGAAACCAAACAGCAAATCGAAACCATAGAAGCCGAACCCGTCGATGAGCCGGTCAAGTTTGAGACGCACGCAGCGGTTGCCCCGATTGAGCCAGAAGCGGAACCTGAAGAACCCAAAGCAGCTCCTAAACAAAACACTCCCGAAATCTATATGCCCCCGCGTTTGCCTGATGATCCCGGCCCCTATAGTAGCACCGGCAGTAAAAACCCCAAACTGCCACAACGCTACCGCCACTCGCAAAAGGGCACCTAGGGCTTTGTGTTATCGTGCGTCTTACCAAAAAACCGGCGCCCGTTATTCTTCGAAATACTCCAGGTCAAAGAGCAGATGGATTGGATGGCCTTGAAAGACAAATGCCGATCAAGGCTTGATTTTAACAGCGCCCGGCGCTATGCGTGAAGGCCTTGTGAAATATTTGGGCCGCATTAGCTCAGTTGGTAGAGCATCGCATTCGTAATGCGGGGGTCGGGTGTTCGAATCACCCATGCGGCACCATTTCTTTTTCACTCATGCTAAAATCTCCTAACATTTTGAATGGTATGGATAATTGTGTTGTTTGAAAACCTTCATCCTTGCGATAGGCAATGCGCCCTGAAAAGGCCAGTCTGAGGACCATTTTTTTGAGATGTGCCTGACCTGAATCCCATAGTTTACAAGGACTTGCGAGAAAATTACAGGCGTGTTCGAACTTTGTTTCAAAACTTTGTTGTGAATGGGCAGAAAGCTCCAGTTTTTCAAGCGCAACCTTCTTCTCCAGCTCAAGTTTGGTTATTTTAGCTTCATAGGCCGCGATCACGCTTATGTTGGTGGCCACAACAATTCGCTCAAGAAGCTGTTCGACCTGCTTGTCAAACCTGACGATATCCTGCTTCAAGATAATTTCCTGCTCATCAGCCCGCGTTGCTCTATTATCCCAAGCTCTTTTGAACATCGATTTGGCAATGCCGAACAAACCAGGCGTTGGTTGAAGGGAACGGACAATCTCTTCAAAGTCTCCCTCGATTTTCGCGCGGGGGATCGATTTGCTGCGCGAAACACATCCCTTTGTAACGCATAAATAATAGGCATATTTCTCGCGCTTGCCCTTTGACCAGCAGGATGTCAGCGGTTTGCCGCAATCGGCGCAGGTGACAAACCCCCGAAGCGGGAAGTCCGCCCTGATATCCTTGCGTGCAGGTGCATAAGCGCTGCCACTAAGCCGTGTTTGGATTTTCTGGTAAGTTTTGAGGCTGATCAGCCCCTCATGCTTTCCTGGCACCAGATGAAGGTTCCAGTTCTCGTGAGAAATGTAGCCCGCATAGATCGGTCGGGTCAGAACATCTGTCACCCGCGTTTGAGAAATCTCACCATGCTTGTTCTTTTGAAACAGGTCCGTGCCCTCTAAAAAGCGCTTCACTTCCGCTTGAGTCTGGAAGCGCCCAGAGGCATATCCTTCGAGTACATCGACAATTGTGGAGGCAGCCGGTTCATTGCGCACCAGCAATTTTCCATGCCCCGCTACGCGTTCAAACTTGTATCCAACAGGGTGGCGAAAGCACCAATAGCCATTCATCATCCGTGCTCGCATACGATTTAAAGTTTGCTCACCATTTTTTTCACGCTGATGCTGGGCAACACTGGCAAGAAGATTTTCAACGAGGATAGAATCAGAATCTTCACCAAATTCAATAGAAGGAGATTCCAGCTTGCCGCCAGCTTTGGCCAACATGGCACGCAGTTTTAAGTGAGCTTCCAGCCCCCTGGCAAGACGACTAATGTCATCTATA